>DATMOO010000286.1:0-40205 GCA_035568275.1 Candidatus Sulfotelmatobacter sp. | reverse complement strand
GCGGCGTTCTCGGTGGCTCCGAAAGCGGCTCGGGTCAGGAAACTTGGCACCGCGGCCGTGCCGACCACGGCGAGAGCGCTGTTGCGGAGGAAGATGCGACGAGTGATGGACATAACGTGACGCTCCGTAGAGACGTAGCTTGCTACGTCTTGCTGACAGCATTCGGAAAGATGGTGAGAGAGACGTTGCAAGCAACGTCTCTACGACATCTATCTTCTCTGAAATTCTGGCGAACCTAACAATAATCCCGCTATCGTGCTTACGTCCGGCGGCTTGGGCTGCGGGGGCTTGTCTTTCGTATCGCCGTTTTTTGTGGGCGTCTCCACCTGCGCCACTATCGAGTCGTGGGTTTCCTTCGAGACCTCAGATTCTAGAAGCTTGGCTTCCATGGTGGAGAGCGTGGCGGTTGCATCCGGGGGAGGCGTTGGACCTCCTGCGAGCTGCACCGCGTCCAACTTTACGCCACGGACCTTGCCTGAGGTCAGAGCCAAGGCAAAATTCATGCGGTTGAGCAAAGCCGCTGAACTGACCCATGTGTCGGCCTTCATCGAATATCCAGTGGGCGGTTGCGCTCCGTAGAGAGGCATGCCCATGTTGTTCAACTGGCGGACGAGGGGTAGCGCGTCGTCGACGCTGGCCCCGGTCGCGCGAACGGCCGAGGCGACGAACTCCAGGGGAGTTTTCACCTTGGCGCGATAGGTTCCGTCGGCCCAGAATTCGGGCGAATGGAAAAGCGTCGAAAGCACTTCGCGAATGTCACCCTTCTTCGTCTGAAATGTTTTCGCCATGCGATCGACTAGGGCGGGCGGGGGATCGTCGGAGACGAAACGCTGCGCCAGCTTCAGCGAAATGAAGTGCGCGGTCTGGGGGCTGGTCGCGAGCATGTGCAAGACTTCCCTGCCCTCGTCCTCACCCTTGGGCTTGATGCGATGTCCCAGGACAAACTTCGGTCCCGGCTCGTGCATGTAGGGATCGTAGCGGAAGCTCATCCCCTCGAAAGGCTTATCAATGGTCCAGCCGGTGAAGACCTTGGCGATCTCCGTGACATCGCGTTGGGAGTAACCGCCGTTCACGCTGAGCGTGTGCAGTTCGAGCAACTCGCGGCCGTAGTTTTCGTTCAAGCCGCTGTTCCTTTTCTTACCGCCGGGATTGAATCCGCGACGAACGCGCGGACGGCCGTAGGGACCGTACCGGACAGCGGGCCGCCGCGGTGCTCCCTCAGCCTGTGGGGAGCTCGGGCCTACGCTCAACCAGTTGTCGAGGTAGAACTGCATGGCCGGACTCTTCGCGGTAGCGACGAGCAGGTCTTCGAATTTGCCGAGCGCATGCGGGCGGATCACCGCCTGCTCATAGCTGGTGACCAGCAACCGTTCGGGGCCCTTGCCGATAAAAATATTGAAGTGGTTGAACCAGAAATCGGTCATCACCTCTTCGAGTTGACGTTCACTGTAGACCGCACGCAGCAGCTTGGCCTGCGAGAGTTCATCCACTACCACGGCCGGCGGATTGTTCATGGCCTGGAGGACTTCTCTTTGCCGGGGATCGAGGCCCTCAAGAAATTCCTGCCCCTTGCCGCGTCTGAGTGTATCGGCGAATGCAACCTGTTCGTCGGCGGACATGGCGAGCACTTTCTTGTAGCGCTCGTTGGCTGGGAGGTCGATGAGTCCCTGGACTTTCAGGTCGGCATAGAGTCGATCTTCGCGGCGGCGGGCTGCGGCTTCTTCGGCGGGACTTGGCTTGGGTGTGAGTGTGGAATGCGTCGCTCCGCTCCGCAGGGCGGACGCGGCGTCGGCCCCTGTACGAACCTCAGCGGCGGCGGCGGATGACATGTCATTCTTGCCGGAGTTGGTTGTCATTCCATTCATCGCGTTGGCATCGGGCGACGCGGAATCTGCTGAGGAGGCCGATGCAGCCGCGAGTTCTTCGGCAGTCTTGGCGCCTTCCGCCGCCGCAGGCTCGGCCGGAGCGGGAGGCGGGACGGCTGCTTTCCTCTCTTTTCTTTCCTGTTTTTCATCCAGGCGCGCAACCTGCACCTGGTACACTGCACGGCGTGCCGGATCGGAAGGCATAGCGTGCTTGCCGTCCGCGACTTGCTTCACCATTTGACCATCGGGAAAATCCTCGAGGATTTCCTTCGTGCTCATGCGCAAAGTGTGGAGGGGCGCGAGGCGGGCTTCCACGTCTTTGTCGGCGATTTTTTCGGGATGAAGTTGGAGGTCGATCCAGCGGTCGACGCCTATGGCCATGACCTGTTGCACGTCGCCGGGACGAGGACCGAAGGTGAGGCGATTCAGGGCATGCACCGCGCGCTTCTGTTCGCTCGCACCAGCGTCTGCCGGCTGGTCTTTCTTCCTGGCGAGTAATTGCGGGACTGCACAAGCAAGGCTGAGACACAGAAGTGACAGCGCTACGCGAGTCAGGCTGGGTCGCATCGAGACTCCCCGGAAAGATGAGACTTCTTTGATTATGAACCCGGACGGGGGAAAAAGTTGCTGGCGCGGGTGGTTCTTGTTGGACTGCAATCGCTTGTAAGTACGGGGTTTGCGGCGAAGTATCGACTGGTGAACGAAAGTCAAAAACCCCACCCTGTCCCGCCAAAGAACGGCAGGACAAGAGTGGGCCACCCTTGTGGCTATATGGAGATGATCTTGCCGCGGGAGACTTTGTATTGCAGGGTCGCAGCCAGATGGTCGATGTCGGTGGCTGCGATGTTGACTGACGTGCCTTCGAGCAGCGGTACCCGGCTGCTGCCGACGGCATCGCGACGGACCTGAATCAGCAGCGCCTGGACGATGTTGGGATCGAACTTCTCCGGCGACAGGCGCACGAGATCGCTGAGCGCGCTTCCGATCGACAAAGGACCGCGGTAGGGGCGGGCGCTGGTCATGGCGTCGAATGAGTCGGCGACCCCGATGATGCGAACCGAGATTGGCACTTCTTCCTGCGTGAGCTGATCGGGATAACCAGATCCATCACTGCGTTCGTGATGCCAGCGTACGGTCTCAGGAATCCTGGGCCAGGGGAACGTAACGCTTCGGACGATCTGGTGGCCGACCGTGGTGTGATCGGCCATCTCGCGAAATTCATCGGGATCGAGCGCGCTGGTTTTGCCGAAGAGGCGGCGGTCGACGGCAACTTTTCCGATATCGTGCAGATACCCAGCGCTGCGCAGGGCGGCGACGTCGTTGGGGTCCATGCCCATGGCATCTCCGATGGCAGCGGCGTAGCGGCCAACGCGCAGGGAGTGTCCATGAATGTTGACATGCTTGACGTCAATGGCGGTGGCGAAAGCTTCGAGCGCATTGTCGTAGAAGCCATGCAGGGAGGCCATGAGCCGCAAGTTCTCAGAAACGCGCTGCGCGATCGTCTGCGTCAGGGCGTGATTCTGAACCGCAAGCGCGACGTAGCTGCAGAGGAGTTCGAGGGCGTCGAGTTCGGCGTCTTCGTAGAGCGCCTCGCCGGGACGGCGGCCAAGGCCGATGACGCCGGCAAGACGTCCTCCGGCTTTCAGTGGGGCGAGGCACTTGAAAAGTTCGGGAGCAACGTTGCCATTCGAACTCAGGAAAACCGAGTAGGTCGACGAGTTCAGAACGATGGGCCCGCGCGCCGCGGTGAGGGCGTGTACGTGTTTCGGAAGCAGAGGAATGAAGGCGGGATCCGGCATGAGAGCGAATCCCAAGGCAGTTGAGGATGTCAGGACGGCGGGCTTGTCGCTAAACAAAAACAGCGCGCCTTCGCGCGCGCCCGCTGCCTCCATGACCGCAGACAGCATGAGGCGCGAGGTTTCCGAGAACTCGCGCTCGGCCGTTAGGGCCGGCCCGAGTTCGGAAAGCGCCTCGACCGTGTGCAGCAACCGTCTTAGATTATTGGTCTGAATCGCCACCGACGAAGTGGGAGCCAGATCGCAGAGCAGAATGAGGGTAGCATGCGGAGAATAGCGAGCGCGAGAGGAGCGGTGTTGGTTAGTTTGATGCGATAGTAACTGAGATGAAAGTAACCGAGATGATTCCTGCTGACTGATGGAGACGCCTTCCAACTCGGTGCTGGTGACCGGCGGTCGCGGATTCATCGGGCTCGCCGTGCGAAAACTTTTACAGCGTTCAGGTTATTCGGTGCTGGCTTTGGATCAGCCGGAAGCGGCGGCACCCGGTACCGGCCATTTTTCATTGCCGGGAGATTGCGATCGATATTACCGAACGGGAGCAGCTGCGATCGTTGTTCCATACCCGGCCGATTGCGGCGATCGTGCATCTGGCGGCGATCCTGCCGACCATGGCACAGCGCGAGCCTGCTCGGGCTACGCAGGTCAACATCGAAGGCAGCCTCAAGTTGCTGGAAATGGCGAGGCAGTTTGGCGTGCGGCGATTCATCTTCGGGAGTTCTCTTAGCGTTTATGGGACTTGTCCGGCGGAGGAGGCCGTGACCGAGATGGATCGAGCCGCGCCCGAGGATTTGTATGGCGCTGCGAAGTTGTATGTCGAGCAGTTAGGAGACGTGTACCGGCAGGCGCACGGTTTGGAGTTCGTGAGCCTTCGAATCGGGCGGGTTGTGGGTGCAGGGGCGCGATCCGCGACGTCGGCCTGGAGGAGCGAGATCTTCGAGCACCTGGGGACGGCTACACCGGCGGAAATTGAGATTCCTTATGCGGAATCGGAGAGGATTCTGCTGGTTCACGTGGAGGAAGTGGCGGAGATGTTTTTGAAGCTGTTGCAAGCGCAGCGGGCGGCGCACGGTATTTATAACGCTGCTTGCGAGTCGCTGGTTGTGGGCGATTTGAGGCGGGAGCTGGAGCGGTTGAATCGTCGGCTACGCGTGAAGTTGGGGGGACGGGTGGTTGTGGGGAATCCTCGGCAGGTTGAATGGTCGCGGCTTGCGCGGGAGTTTGGGGTTGGGATGGTGCCGATTTTTGAGCGGTTGGCCTCGGCCCCCAGGTTTGCACCACGATTAGATTTGCGCAGCCGGCTTTGGGCAAGAACGCCGCTTGGCTTCGCCTTCGCGAGACAGCCGAGGCGGCTGTCGCCACACGATCCGAAAATCAAAATCCTCGCCCTGTCGCAAAAAAAAGCAACAAGGGTGGGGGTACCCTTGGGGTCAGCTCCTCAGAAGTGGTCGCGGAGTTCGGCGAAGCGGCCTACTATCAGGAGCTCTTGGCCCGCGGGGGCCGGGTTTACTTCTTCGTGTTCCAGTATCCACGTGTCGCCGTGGGGGACGAAGATCGCGTGGAGGCCTGCGGCCAAGGCCGGATTGATGTCGGACTTGGGACTGTTGCCGATCATCCAAGTGGAATCGTGGCTGCATTTGTACTTCGCGGCAATCTGCGCGTAAATCTCGGCATTCTTCTCGGCCACGATTTCTGTGGCTGCGAAATACTTCGTCACTCCTGAGCGCTCTACTTTCCCTGACTGCTCAGCATATGCGCCTTTCGTGACGAGGATCAGGCGATGTCTTTGCGAAAGATACTCCAGGGTCTCTGGGACTTCGGGAAGAAATTCAATATCGTGGTTCTCGATGATGCGCGTGAATCCGAGGACTTGTTCGTGAAGATCAGGAGTGACAGCTACGGGACTCAGGCGTTCGAATGTATCGACGAGAGCGTGGGCAAAGCTGTGGAGGCCGTATCCGTGTTTGACGATGCATTCGCGCTCGACATCATTGAGCACCTCGCGGACCTGCTCAGGCGCGAACTCGTGATGGTTGAGGAAGGAAATGAAACGAGCGATCGCGCGCTCGAAGTAGACGTTGTTTTCCCAGAGGGTGTCGTCGGCGTCGATGAGGAGGGTTTGCATAAAAGCTACGAGCTTCGAGCGGCGAGCCACGAGCAATTCAGAGTACCGAAGGTTGCAGCCTTGACCAAACAGGATCGGTTCCCAAACGAGGCGGTCAGTGTAAGAGATTGCTCATGGCTCGAGGCTCGGGGCTCGTAACTCGCTACACCCAATCCACGCGCGCTTCGGGGCCGATGATGCCGGCTTTGTGGCCCATGTCGAGAAGGCGGCGGACGGCTTCGCGGCCGTCTGCACCATAGTCGAGGGTGCGCTCGTTGACGTACATGCCAACGAACTTATCGGCGGAGGCGGTATCGAGATCGCGGGCGAATTGCATCGCGTAGGCCAGGGCTTCTTCGCGATGATCGAGTCCATACTGGATGCTGTCGCGCAGAGCCTGCGTGACGGCAGGCATGAGTTGCGGGCCGAGCGCACGGCGGATCGCGTTGCCGCCGAGAGGAAGCGGCAATCCGGTAACCTTCTGCCACCACTTGCCGAGGTCGACGATGCGGTGCAAGCCCGACTTGTCGTAGGTCAACTGGCCTTCATGAATGATCAGGCCCGCTTCGTACTTCCCTTCCAAAACCTGCGGGATGATCTGGTCGAAGGGGACAACGTCGGTCTCGACGCCGGGAGCGAACAGGTGAAGCGCGAGGTAGGCGGTGGTCAGAGTACCCGGGACCGCGATGCGCTTGGTCTTAACTTCATTCTGCGAAAACGGGCGCGGCGAGACGATCATGGGGCCGTATCCCTCGCCGACACTGCCTCCGCACGCCATCAACGCGTATTTGTCCTGCACGTAGGGATAGGCGTGGAAAGAAATCGCGCTGACATCATAGACGCCTTCCTTCGCCTTCTGATTGAGCGTCTGGATGTCGCAAAGCGTGTGGGTGAAACGCAGGCCCGGGGTGCGGATTTTGTGCGTGGCCAACGCGTAAAACATGAACGCGTCATCGGAGTCGGGGCTGTGGGCGACCGTGATTTCGCGGAGGTCGGCGGCGGAGCTCATTGTTTTTTCAGTGTCGGATACGGGGGGCATTTTGTTATGGACTCCTGCGTCACGCCTGGGCCGTCCCTAGGGGACTTGTAATCTATTCGTTGGTCTGCTCCCGTCACTTCCGCGCCGGGCTTTCACGTGCCGCCGCTTCGCGGCTGGAGGTGAACAGAATCAAGCGTCATTCCCGTCTACAAGCTTTTCTTTCGCCCTTCGGGGCTTGTTGATCGAGCCGAACCTGGCTCCCACGGCTCGCGCCGTGGGCTTTATTCTTGCGCCGCTTTGCGGCTTGCCTGAGAACGCTCGAACCGCGCTCTCCTTAAAGAATCTGAGTCGCAGCGCGATCCATCTTCACTCACAGAATCACTGTGTCCGACGCCAGCGGGCTGCGATTCCGGCGGCCAACATCACCTTGATCACTTCTGCGACGACGAACCAATACAGGCCCAGATATGCGGCCTTCGCCAGCGAGTGCGTGAAAACGTACAACCAGCTTAGCCCTCCGGCGAAGAGCACGACCTCGGCGGCGATTCCTGCAAGGGCAGCGCGCGCGAAGGTCTTGGACCCCCGTTCGAAGATGTAGCCGGCGACGAAAGCAACCAAGGGATACGCCAGCAAGAATCCGCCGGTGACTCCTCCAAACAACTGAGCAACTCCACCTGCGCCCGCGGGACTGAAGACGGGAAATCCCGCCATGCCTTCGACCAGATAGAGCGTGAGAGCGGCGAAACCCCGCCGGCTTCCAAGAAGTAGACCAACCAGTAATACGGCGAAATTCTGCACCGTCAGGGGCACTGGGGTCACAGGCATCAGTGAGATGGAGCCCCAGTGGGCACACACTGCCACGAACAAACTTCCACCCACGATGAGCGCGACCTGCCATAAGGTATCGATTGCGCGCTCTTGCGGAGTGCGCAGAGCTTCAACAGCCGACCTTGTCATAAATGAGTCTCCCGCTGCAGCCAATCAGTGTTCCACGCGGTGGTCGGTTTTACTCAAGGTTCCGTCGTGAGCGTCGTGCGTCTTCTGCAAATGGCGTCGAAGATGCACGTATAAAGCAATCGCGACACACACTACTACCAGCGTACTGACGCCCAGGATCAGGAACCACCAGATCATCCGCACAGCCGACTAGGATAACAGAAGCGAGCTGGAAGCTATGAGCAATGAGCAATGAGCGCTGAGCCATCTTTCTGAAGGCCTGAAGCCTAACTTTTTGGAGGAACGCGTGGTGCGCCTGAAGGCGCGCCTTTTCAAGATTTGGGACACAGGTTCGGACATTGCTGCACACCCGGGTAGGTAGAAGACTGTTATAGAAGTTAGAGGCTACAAGCTAGGAGTTGGCCTTTCGTTTCTCGCGCATGGTTTCGACGCGCTTGATCATGAACTGGAGGCGGTCACGGCCCCATTTTGTATGGGTGACGGCGGTCTCGACGTCTTTGAAGGCATTCGGATCGTTGAGTTTCTGGCGCAGGTCCTTCATGAAAGGATGGATTTTTGCATAGATCAGAAACAGTTCGCCGCTGAATCCCGGAGCTAGAAATAACTGTTCATTCAGGACGCCGTTGTTCACGAACGATGTGACCATTCCCCAATAGCCGCCCACCTGGCGCAGCCAGTTGTTTTCCTGGGTGCCCATGGCCCAGGCAACTTTGAGGAAGTCGTCGGCACCTTGCGGGAAGAATTCTCCTGCCCACCAGCTGCGGGCCTTGCGCATTTCGGCCTCGCGCCGCAGGTCATAGAGTTGCACAATCAGCTGAGCGTCGGCTACGGTTGGTTTCTTGGGCATGCATTCCTCCGGGAATGGTGTGGATTGTAATTGGAGCGATGAGGAATGAGCAATGCGCGGTGAGAAATGCGATAACCACGAAGGGCACGAAGGTTCACGAAGGAAACTACTTCGTGTTCCTTCGTGTCCTTTGTGGTTTGTGATTTCAGCAGTGAGCTATGAGCGACGAGCTACGAGCAATGAGTCGCAAGCCAGGGCGTTTGCTCATTGCTCAACGCTCACTGCTCATTGATCACTGCTATTACGCGCTCGTTGACGCTGAGGCCTCAGGACTCGGCGGAAGCGGCGGAGCGGCGCGCTCGTAGTCGCACTCCTTGTTCGGACAGGCGATCACCGGGCCGGCTTTCAGATTCTTCTCGACCAGATATTCGCTGCCGCAACTGGGGCACTTCTCGGCAATCGGCTTGTGGGCCGAAGTGAATTTGCACTTCGGGTAATTCGAGCATCCGTAGAAGGTGTTGCCCTTCCGGGCGCGCTTTTCGACCAGGTCACCGTCTTTGCAGTCGGGACACTTCACCCCGATGTAGTTCTGCTTGACGTACTTGCACTCGGGATATCCGCTGCATGTGGTGAACTCGCCGTAACGGCCGTGGCGGATCATCATGTTCCGTCCGCACTTGGGGCAAAGCTCGTCGAGCGGAATGTCAGGGACTTTCTTGCCTTGATCGAGGCGGCGCGTGGTCTTGCAATCGGGATATCCCGTGCAAGCCATGAACTGGCCGAAGCGCCCGCGCTTCAGGACCATGACGCGGCCGCAGTTCTCGCAATATTCTTCCGCGGCACCGGTCTCCTGCATGTCGGCGGAGTCGAGATCGGGCAGGTTAATCGGATTTTCTTTCGTGAACGTACAGGTGTTCGGATCGTCTTTATCGTAGGTGCTGCAGGCGTAGAAGGATCCGTGCTTGCCCCACTTGATTACCAGCGGCGCGCCACACTTTTCGCACTTCTCGTCGGTGGGCTTCTCCATCCGCTTGATGTTCTCCATATGCTTTTCGGCATATTTGAGATCCTTCTGGAACTTCTTGTAGAAATCCGACATCGCGTCTTGCCACTTCTCCTTGCCCTCTTCGATCTCGTCGAGTTCTTCTTCCAGACGGGCGGTGTACTGCAGATCGAAAATGTCGCGGAAATTTTCGACCAGGAGATCGGTGACGACTAATCCGATCTCGGTGGGAACAAACTTGCCACCGATTTTTTGCACGTACTGCCGCTCTTGAATGGTGGTGAGAATCGCGGCGTACGTGGAGGGGCGCCCGATACCGCGTTCTTCGAGTTCCTTGACCAGTGACGCTTCGTTGAAACGCGGTGGGGGTTCGGTGAAGTGCTGCTCGGGCTTCAGTTCGCGGAGTGTCAGCCTCTGTCCGGCTTCGAGCGCGGGCAGTTTGTGCTTCAGTTCCTCGTCCTCTTCGTCTTTGCCTTCCTTGGACTCTTCGTAGACTCTGAGGAAGCCGTCGAACTTGAGGACTGAGCCGGTCACGCGGAACCAGAATGTGTCACTACCGTTTTTGGCATCGATGTCGACCGTGGTCTGGTCGAATACAGCGGGATTGATCTGCGAAGCCACAAAGCGCTGCCAAATCAGTTTGTAGACTTTGAATTCATCTTCTTTTAAGTACTGCTTGATCTGGTCGGGATGGCGCATGGCCGACGTTGGACGGATGGCTTCGTGAGCCCCTTGCGAATCCTTCTTCTCCTTAAACGTGTTCGGCGTCTGTGGCAGATAAGTTTGGCCGTATTCCTTGCCAACATACTCGCGCACTTCCGCGATGGCTTCGGGCGCGACGCGGGTCGAGTCGGTACGCATGTAGGTGATGAGGCCGACCGAGCCTTCTTCGCCGAGTTCCACACCTTCATAGAGGCGCTGCGCAATCATCATGGTGCGCTTCACGCTGAAGCGGAGCTTGCGGGAAGAATCCTGTTGCAACTTACTGGTTGTGAACGGAGGCGCGGCATTGCGGCGGCGCTCTTTCTTGTCGACGGAGCGGACGATCCAGTCTGCTTTTTCAAGAGCAGCACGGATCTTTTCCGCATCTTCGCCATTGGTGACTTCAACCTTCTCCTCGCCCTTACCCACAAAGCGGGCGTCAAACGCTGGAGGCTTGCTGGCAGCGAGATGAGCGTCGATCGTCCAATATTCTTTTTTCTCGAACGCCTTGATCTCGCGTTCGCGTTCGACGATCAGGCGAAGCGCGACGGTCTGCACACGTCCGGCGGAGAGGCCACGACGCACCTTGTCCCATAAAAGAGGAGAGACCTGATAGCCGACGAGCCGGTCGAGTACACGGCGGGCCTGCTGCGCGTCCACCAGATTCTGGTCGATCGCTCGTGGATGTTCGAAGGCCGCCTGCACGGCTCGCTTGGTAATTTCGTTGAAGGTCACGCGCTGAATGCGGGGAGGGGGCTCGGGCTCACCCGTCTTTGATTTTGCCTTCTTTGCAGCTTTCTTCTTTTTCCCGCCGTCCTCAACCAGTTCGAAAGCCAGATGAGCGGCGATGGCTTCACCTTCTCGGTCCGGGTCAGGCGCGAGATAGATGGAGTCCGCCGAGGCCGCCAGCTTCTTCAGCTTGGCGACGACTTTTTCTTTGCCGGGAATGACAACGTAGTCGGTCTCGAAATCATTATTAATATCGACACCGAGAGTGCTCTTGGGCAAATCCTTGACGTGCCCCAGCGAGGCTTCGACAGAGAAGCCCTTCCCCAGATATTTCTGGATAGTTTTCGCCTTGGCCGGCGATTCGACAATGACTAAACCTTTTGACAATGGATCCTCGGTTCTGTTTGGTGCGTTTTTTGAAGCTAGCACGAATGTCAAGCGGGGAACAAGTTACGGGAAGAAAGCTCTTAGCCATCAGCTCTCAGCTCTCAGCTTTTGCAGGAGCGATGCAAGCATTCGTTCTACCTCGACCGCTTCTGCGGAAAGGCGCTCATTAGTCCAACGTTTTCAGCACTCCGAGATCATGAGCGAGAAGAATGTGATACTCCAATTCGCTCGCTGAACCCATAGCCATTTGCAGAAAGCGGGCGAAATCATTGTCGCCCTTCCGGCATGAGCCCTCGGCAATGTTCGCCCCAATCGACGAGGACGACCGCCGCATCTGGCTCGTCGAGCCATAGATTTCTTCACGTGGGAAGGACTTCGTTGATCGGTATACATCGAGCGTCAGTCGATGAGCTTTTCCCATACCCTGAGATTCTTGAAACTCTGCAATTTCCACCTGCT
This sequence comes from Candidatus Sulfotelmatobacter sp., assembly GCA_035568275.1. Lineage (GTDB taxonomy): Bacteria > Acidobacteriota > Terriglobia > Terriglobales > Acidobacteriaceae > Sulfotelmatobacter. The sequence continues at coordinate 28,437 of DATMOO010000286.1, read as the reverse complement.
CCGGAGCTAAGTTCTGAGAGCTGATAGCTGACAGCTGAGAGCCCCCTAGAAGCTCTTCACAAAATTCTTCCACGGCATCTGGCTTACCTTCCCAGTAAGCTCAGGCTCGAACAGGGCGGCGAAGATTTCCGAGGGAGACATTTGCGATTCCAGCTTCTCGACGAGTTCGTCGATGTGCGTGGCTTCGTCAGCTTTCAGCAGGCTCAGAAGGAGCTTTTCGTGAGGAGGAAGCCGTCGTCCGGAAATAGAGATGCAGCAGACGAGGCTTGGGATTCAGGGGAGGCGGGCGGGGTCAACGCAAGTCGTACTTCTGTCGGGAGATCCTCCCACACGTCTTCCCAGGTCGCCACCAACTTGGCGCCCTGTTTAATGAGTGTGTTCGGTCCCCAGGAATTCTTGTTGGTGACGTTGCCAGGCACGGCAAAGACGTCGCGATTCTGTTCGAGTGCGAAGCGTGCGGTGATGCGCGTGCCGAATATTCGGCGGCTTCCACCACCAGCACGCCGACCGACATGCCGCTGAGGATGCGGTTGCGATCGGAAAGTTTTGCGGCGCAGCGAAAGCCCCTAGCGGAAATTCGGAAATGAGCGCTCCGCCCAGCGCGAGAATCTGTTCGGAGAGGCGCGAGTTCTCTTTGGGATAGATGACATCGACGCCGGTCCCGAACACGGCTAGCGTTTTGCCCTTGGCGGAGATCGCGACGCGATGGCTGGCCGTATCGACGCCACGGGCCATGCCACTAATAATGACCAAGCCTTGCGCGGCGAGATCGCAGGCCAGGCGCTCCGCCATCCCCGAGCCGTAGGGAGTCGGATAACGAGTTCCCACCACGGCAATGCCGGGCTTGGTTAGGAGCTCGGCGTCACCGCGCACATAAAGGATAGCGGGAGCATCGTAGATTTTTTTCAGGCGCGGTGGATAGGCAGCATCTGCGACCGAGACGACGGTGACGCCCGCGTCGGCTGCGCGCGCCATTTCCTCGCGAGCCAATTCCATCGACTTTCCTGTCGCGATGGATTGGGCCGAGACCGCCTGAATGCCGGTGCTCTCCAACTCGGTTAGCGAGGCACGGAAGACGGCCTCCGACGATCCGAAATGTTCGGCCAGCTTTCGGGCTTTCGTAGGACCGAGGACGGAAGTGAGCGACAGGGCGAGCCATTGCAATGTATGGGTAGTTGCCGGTGAGACGGCTGTTTTAGACACAAATAGGGCTCCGAGCGGACTATACCGTTTCGGCGGAGAAGGCTGTCAAGGTCAGACGTCACAATCGTTTGTTAATATTATGGAAAGAGTCCCGATTCGAAACTTCCGAATGAGACGTTTGCGCATTTCCGCCATTTCCTACCTGAATACCGCCCCTTTGATGTGGGATTTCGAGCATGGCACCCACCCCTTCGAGATTTCCTACACCTTGCCTTCCTCATGCGCTCGCGCGTTAGCCGAGGGGACCGGCGATATCGGGATCATTCCGGCGGCGGCGTACGCATCAATTCCGGGGCTGCAGATACTTCCCGACGTGGCTATCGCCTCGCGCCGAGCGGTGCGATCGATCTTGCTGGTCAGTCAGATTCCAGTTGAACTGGTGCGGACGGTGGCGCTGGATACGTCTTCGATGACCTCGGTGGTGCTGACAAAGATTCTGTTTGAGAAATGGCTGGGCGGCGGCAGAACGTTCACGCCGATGGAGCCCGACATCGAGAAGATGCTCGACAGCTGCGACGCTGCATTGGTGATTGGGGACCCTGCGCTTCAAGTCGACCGCCGGCTCTATCACACTCTGGATCTGGCCGAGGAATGGATTCGATACACGGGCAAGCCGTTCGTATTCGCATTCTGGGCGGTTCGAGGCGACGCACTGCGGGAGGCTGATCCCGGGCTGGATCTGGCGGCTGTGTTTCGGGAGTCACGGGATCACGGGCTGAAACCGGAGAATATTGACGCAATATCTCGTGAATGGGCGCCGCGTGTGGGACTTCACGAGTCAGATGTCCGCAGCTATTTGACCGAAAGTATCCATTACCAGCTCGATGCGGGGTGCCTGGGAGGACTGCAGCTTTTTTATCGGTACGCTGCGGAACTCGGGGTGCTTCCAGCGGCTCCCGAACTGCGGTTCGTGAATGGGTCGCGGGTGTTCGCGGACTAAAGCTAAAACCCAATAACCACGAAGGACACGAAGGTTCACGAAGGAAATCTCCGTCCCTTATGCGTTAAGCTGAGGAGAAGAGCTTCTATGAGCCTGTTTCAGCCTACTCCGAATGCCGGGGCGGCCGACACTACGCGGCCGCTGGCGGATCGCATGCGGCCGCGTACTTTGGACGAGTATGTGGGGCAGGAGCATCTGATCGGGCCGGGGAAACCGCTGCGGGTGCAGATTGAGCGCGATGACTCTGGTTCGCTGATCTTCTGGGGACCGCCGGGTACCGGAAAAACCACTCTCGCCAAGATCATCGCCAACATGACCAAGGCGGAGTTCATTGAATTCTCCGCGGTTCTGGCCGGGATCAAAGAGATCAAGCAGGTCATGGCCGATGCGGAGCGCGCGCGGCAGTACGGGACGCGCACTATCGTGTTCATTGATGAGATTCATCGCTTCAACAAGGCGCAGCAGGATGCGTTTCTTCCGCATGTGGAGAAGGGGAACATTCGACTGATTGGGGCGACCACCGAAAATCCGTCGTTTGAAATCAACTCAGCGCTGCTTTCGCGATGCCGGGTTTACGTGCTGCAACCGCTCACGGAGGAACAGATCGTCCTGCTGTTGCGACGGGCTCTTACCGACCGTGAGCGCGGGCTGGGTGAGATGAATCTGAGTGCATCCGACGACGTGCTCAAGAAGATTGCCAGCTATACGAGCGGCGACGCGCGGAGCGCTTACAACGTTTTGGAAGTTGCCGGTGGACTTGCAAAATCCCTGCTTCTCCCAACATCAGGGAGAAGTGGGGCACCCGACTCGGGGGAGATTACCGATGCGATTGTTCACGACGCGCTGCAGAGGCGCGTTCTGCTGTACGACAAGACTGGTGAAGAGCATTACAACCTGATTTCGGCGCTGCATAAGTCGGTGCGCAACAGCGATCCGGATGCAGCGTTGTACTGGCTGGGACGGATGCTCGAAGCCGGGGAGGATCCTCTTTATGTTGCGCGGCGGGTGGTACGGATGGCGGTCGAAGATATCGGACTGGCGGATCCGAATGCGCTTTCGCTGTGCATGGCGGCGCGAGACGCGGTCGATTTCATCGGCATGCCGGAGGGAAATCTTGCGTTGGCGCAGGCCGTCGTGTATCTGTCGGTCGCGCCGAAGTCGAATGCCCTGTACGCCGCATATGGGAGTGTGCAGGGGGATGTCGAGGCTACGGCGGCGGAGCCGGTGCCGTTGCATTTGCGAAATGCTCCTACCCGTTTGATGAAAGGGCTGGGTTACGGCAAGGGCTACCAGTACGCCCACGACCTCGAATCCAAAGTCGCCGATATGCAGTGCCTGCCTGATAACCTGCGCGGTCGTGTGTACTATCAGCCGACAAATGAAGGCATCGAAAAGCGGATTCGTGAGCGCATGGAAGAGATCAAACGCCAGCGTTTGCAGGCGAATCCGAACGCCTCAAGCGGGCAAAAGAAAGAATCGTAGCGCCTGCCTCGGTCATCTTTTAAGCAGTGTTATTCGTGTAATCAACATCCCATAAGGACAGGTCGCTATGGCTGCGTTACCCAGTCTCGCCGGCAACGAATTTGTAATTCGGCCTGTACCCGACGATCTTGTCGAAGAACTCCAGCGTGTGCAGAAGATCGCGCAGACCATCACTTCGATACTCGACCTTGATCAAGTTATCGACAGCATTGTGAACGATGTCGCAACCTGGTTTGGATGCGTGGAAGCCAGCGTCTTCCTGCATGACGAAGAGCGGCATGAGATGGTCATGGCCTCGGTGCGCGGCTGCACGCTGCATGGCAAGGGGCATCGTCTGAAGATCGGCCAGGAAGGCATCGTGGGACATGTCGCCGCCGCGGTGCGCATGCACTACGCTCCCGATGTTCGCAAGGACAAGTACTACATTGGCTGCGAAAACGATACTCTCTCTGAAGTTGGCATTCCTCTCTGTGTGGGCGACCGGTTGGTCGGAGTGTTCACGGCGTCACACCCGGAACTGGATGCGTTCCCACGTCCAAAACTGAGAATTCTTCAGGCGCTCTGCGATCACGTTGCGATCGCCATTCACAATGCGCGGCGATTTCAAATGGAACGCGCCGAGCGCGCAGCCATGGATCGTGACGCACAGGAAGCGCGGGCGATTCAGCAGGCGCTATTGCCGAAGAGTTCACCGTACATTCCCGGGTTCGCAATTTCGGGACTCAGTGTGCCAGCTCGTGCCGTCGGCGGCGACTGGTATGATTTCATTCCGTTTCCAGATGGTCGATGGGGCATCGTGCTCGCGGATGTCTCAGGCAAAGGAACTGCGGCAGCACTACTGATGTCGGCGACGCGCGGGATGCTGCGATCGCTCGCTGAAGCGTGTTGCTCCCCGGGTGAAGTACTGACCCGGCTGAACGAGCTGCTGGTCGACGACTTCCCTGCCGGAAAATTCGTGACCATGGTGTATGCCGTGCTCGACCCGGCAGCGCGCACAGTGGTGTTCGCCAACGCGGGACATTTGCGCCCGCTCTTCATCGATGGAGACGGCGAGCATTTCCTCGAGGTGGAGCGCGGCTTGCCGCTGGGCCTGGGCTGCGGTGACTACTCTGAAACCATGATTTCGCTTTCCAATGAATCGAAGTTGATTTTCTACAGCGACGGAATCACGGAAGCCGAAAACGGGAAGGAAGAAGAATATGGCGCGTGCCGGCTTGCCGAACACGCCGTGAAGCCGGGTGCATCTGCGGTAAGTCTCGTGGATGAGGTGCGGTCGTTCGCGAACGGCGCAGGCGTGCGGGACGATGCGAGCGCTGTGTTTATTGCGGTTGGAAACTGAGTTTACCGAAACCGCTTGCGGTGTTCCTTCAGGATGCAGCGGTCCATCACCACGAAAATCCCAGCCTGGCGTGCCTTGGCGGCGACTTTTTCGTGGACGACCTCTTCCTGCATCCAGACGGCTGGCACCTTTAACTGGATCGCCTGATCGACAACCTCCTCGACGAATTCAGGGCGGCGGAAGATATCCACGATGTCGATCTTCTCCGGCACATCGAGCAGCGAGGCGTAAGCTTTCTCACCCAGGCATTCTGTAATGTTCGGATTCACAGGAATGATGTGGTATCCGTGGCTCTGCATGTAGGCAGAAACGCCGTGGCTCGGACGCATAGGATTGCAGGAGATGCCGACCACTGCGATTGTTTTGGATCGCTGCAGAAGATCGGCAATAGGATCGGATTCGGGCGACGTGGCCACAATTCCTCCAGATCTATTTTTTGTTGGCTTCGTCCAGCTTCTGCTTGTACATCTTCAATGCCAGCTTGCGAATTGTCTCTGATACTTCCTTGTTCGCCGAAATATTTTTTAAGTCCTGGATCAGAAGATTTTTCATGAGGCCAAGGCCTAGATCGAGCGGGGTTCGAGGGTTCGCGCAGAGGTTGCGGATGACGATGTAATTTTTCATAAAGCGGCGTTTGAGCGTGATCTGACGCAACACCGTCTCGAGCACATTTTTCTGGCTGGCGAATTTCTCGACTTCGCCATCGGAGAGTTTGGGTGCCTCGAGCACGGCGAAGGCCACAACCTTAGTGCCATCGCGGATCAGGATCGAGCGCTCTTCTTTGCTGCCTTTGAGCGCGAGCTGGATGCGGCCCTTGACGTCAAGTCGATTAATCTTCTGCAGCGTATTCTCGCGCTTCGGTTCGCCCGGCGGTTTGGCGGCCGGTTTCGGGGCCGCTGGTTCTGCAGCTGTGCTGCTGGCTGGCGAGCCAGGTTCTGGCGGCGCGGAAATCTCTGCCGAGTCGACCACCGGGAAGTAATCCTGGCCCAGCAATTCAACCACTCCGCCGATTGGCTGAAAAGGTTTGTCGCTCTCCGCCGCAATGTCGGCGGCATGGTCTTTCATGTAGACGGTAACGGCCTCATCGTGCCCGTCAGAGGCAGCGGCGTGATCGCCTTCGGAAGGCAAAGGTGGCGCGCTCACGGCTTCGGCCACGGAAGCGGCAGGGCTCGGCTGCGCAGCAGCCGAAGCTTCTGCCGCGGGAGCCGGAGCACTCGGCTGGGCGACCGGGTCAGAGGGCTTAGACCGGAGCTGTGCGGCCTCCTCTTTTCTCAGGTACGGACTAGACGACAGCGTATTCATTACTCGGGGCAGCGATAACGCGCGCTTGCTCTTCAGCATGATTTCAACTGTGTCACGCATGGCCGACATCGCGAGCTTTACGATTTGCGTCTCGGGGACTGACGGATTCTCGAGCAACGCGGGCAGCAATTTGGGACGAACGTTGTCGGGCGAGATGAAATAGTCCAGCACTTCCCGATTCGTTTGAGGGTCAGAAACGGCCGCCAGACAGGCTTTTTCGTCCCATCCGGCAAGCGTCATGCGGGCCAGTTCACCGAAGACTTTGTTGTGCAGGGCGAGGTAAACGAGGATTTCAATATTCTCCGCCGGCGGAACCTGCAGAGCGCCGCGCGCGGCGAACTGCATCATGTTCGACGGCAGCTTGGAAGCGCGGATTTGATCAATCGTGCGCGCCATGATTCATTCCTCGGGTGAAGGATCCACAGTCGGGGCGCATCCGGTGAGCGACTCCAATTCGCGCACCGCAAGATCGAAGTCGCGCGTAATACGGTTTTTGTCGCGCCTTAGAAATTCGTCCCGCAACGTCCGATAGTACCAAAGAGTGCCCTCACGCCGGCCATTGAACCGTGACCAGACAGATTCGCCCACGACGCGATAGTCGCTGAGAATGGAGCGCACGTTGTTCAGCTTATCGGCGGCGGATACCAGGCGCGTGTCGGCGCTTTCCTTCTTCAAGCGGCGGATGTAACTCTCCTTTCGCTCGCGCCATGGCGGCTTGGGGACTTCATAAGCGTCGGTGCAGCCATCGACTACTTCGGCGACTCGTTTGCCGAAGCGGCGGCGGACTTCCTTCAGCATCGGAGCGCCGCCGCAGTCCTCGACGACGTCGTGCAGCAGGGCGGCGATGGCGAGATCTTCGTCGCCTCCAGCTTCCAGTACGAGGGATGCGACGCCCATCAGATGCGCGATGTAGGGAATAGTGGAAGCCTTGCGAGTCTGGCCGGAGTGCTTCTCGGCCACGAACTGAAAGGCTCGCTGGAAACGCGGGCCTAGCTTTATGGAATGCTTTCGAGGCTGTGCAGATTTGGGCATGCCACTCTTTCGATGCAACTCAAGACTTGTCATCCTGAGCGAAGCGGATTTCGCGTCTTATGCGAAATCCGCGCAGTCGAAGGATCCCTACGAGCTACACCGTGTCTGCGGAAGTAGGGATCCTTCGACTACGCACGGCTTCGCTTCGCTCAACCGTGCTCCGCTCAGGATGACAAAGTACGATCACTGTTTCTCTCCCCGGCGTGCCAACAGGTAAGCGCGGATGAACGGCTGCAGGTCTCCGTCGAGCACGCGATCGACGTCGCCGACTTCCGTTTTCGTTCGGTGGTCTTTGATCATGCGGTACGGCTGCAGCACGTAGGAGCGGATCTGCGATCCGAACTCGATATCCAGCTTCGAATCTTCAATCTTCTTCGTGGCGGCGCGCTTCTTCTCCATTTCAAATTCGTAGAGCTTGGAGCGCAGCATACTCATGGCACGCTCTTTGTTCTTGTGCTGCGAGCGCTCGTTCTGGCAATTGGCCACCAGGCCGGTGGCAATGTGCGTGATGCGCACGGCAGAATCGGTTGTATTGACGTGCTGTCCACCCTTGCCGCTCGAGCGGTAAGTATCGATGCGGATGTCTTCCGGCTTGATTACGATTTCGATGCTGTCGTCGATTTCGGGGGACACGAACACACTGGCGAACGAAGTGTGCCGGCGCTTGGCCTGATCGAACGGGGAAATGCGGACCAGGCGGTGGACGCCGATCTCGCCCTGCAGCAGGCCGAAAGCGTAGTCGCCGTTGACAGCGAACGTCGCCGACTTCAATCCGGCTTCTTCGCCCGGCTGGTAATCATAGAGGACGGTTTCAAAGCCCTGGCGCTCGGCCCATCGCAAGTACATGCGCAGGAGCATGTCGGCCCAGTCTTGCGACTCAGTGCCGCCGGCGCCGGGATGGATGGTCACGATGGCATTGCGCGCGTCGTTTTCACCGGAGAGCAGCGTTTCGGTTTCCAGTTTGTCGATCAGCTCGCGGAGAGAGGTGATTTCGCGCTGCAGGTCGGCATCGACGTTTTCGCCTTCTTTCGCGAGGTCGAAGTAAGCTTTGATGTCGTCGGCGCGGCGCCCCAGGTCGGCGTCGGTCGTGAGCACGTGCTCCAGGCGCTTCTTCTCGCGCATGACTTGCTGCGAGCGCTGCGGATTCGACCAGAGATTCGGGTCGGAAGCCTGCTTTTCAATTTCGTCTAGCTGCGGACGGACCTTCTCCGCGTCAAAGATACTCCCGGAGATCGTGGGCTTTCTTGCTCAACTTCTCGTATTCCTGTTCTAACTCTTGATTCATGCGGATTTGTCAGCCTTCTTGCGTTTTGTGGACGTGAAACGCTCGACGAGCGCTCCAATCAAAATTATCGCACACGCAAAAGCGAACCAGTCGCCGTGGCGGGTATAGAACGTGGTGACCGGATTGAGGGCATACGGTGCGACGAGCGCGGTCCGCTCTTTGCGAGGGATGCGGGCCGCGAGACGTCCCCAGGGATCGATCACAGCGGTGACGCCGGTGTCGGTGGCGCTGAGCAACCAGCGGTCGTTCTCAATGGCGCGCATGCGGGTCTGATTCAGGTGCTGGGCGTAGGCGCCGCTGTCGCCATACCAGCCGTCGTTGGAAATGTTCACGAACCCTTGCGCGCCAAGATCGGCGGATTGGCGGACTTCATCGGGAAAGATCGACTCGTAGCAGATGAAGATGCCTAGTTGCTCGCCGCCGGCGTTCAAGGGCTGCCGCGACTTGCCACGCTCGAACTGGCCGACTTCCTTGGTTAAGCCTCCCGCAAACGAGAACAGGCTCGGAAACGGAAGATATTCGCCGAAGGGGACCAGGTGGACCTTGTCGTAGCGGGCCGTCCAGTCGCCCTGCGGGCTGACAAGTGCGGCAGAGTTGAACAATGGTCCCTCATCGTTGGGATGAGCTGCATCGCTCCCGATCGCACCGACGACGATCGAGGCGCCGGTCTTGCGAGCCATGTCGCTGACGATTGCTCGGAAGTTCGCATCGTTTGTGAAAAATGGTGCGGGGGATTCAGGCCAGACGACCAGATCGACTTTTGTCCCCGGGTTGCGCGTGGCAGAGTTGACTGTGAGGTCGGCCAGTTCGCGGAGCGTCTGCTCGAGTTGCGTGGGAGTCCAATCGGCGGCGACCGGGATGTTTTCTTGTACGAGCAATGCGGCGTGGTCGGCCTTTGCGGGTGGAGCTTCGACGAGCCTGCCCGATTGCAACACTGCGGCGGCGGCAAGAGCAGCGGCAAACATCATGCCGCGTTTCGGTCGGGGGATCAGAAATGCGGCTGCAATCGCGACGTTGACCAGCACGATTTCGAAAGAAATTCCGTACACGCCTGTGAAACCGGCGATGCGGCAGAGCGCGACGTTATCGACCTGCGAGATGCCGAGCAGGGTCCAGGGAAATCCGCTGATCCGGGTTCGCGCCAGTTCGATGGCGACCCAGAGGAACGGAGCCAGCACCAGCGCTCGGCGATGGTCGCGCGGACGGGCGAGCAAACTCACGACTAGTCCGAAGACTCCGTGATACAAGCCGAGATAACAACAAAAAAGAAACAGGGCGATGAGCGCCATCGGCGCGCTCAGGCCGCCGTATTGGCGCATGGTGTCGTAGATCCAGTAGCAGGTTCCCGCGTACCAGATGACGCCGGAGAGATAGCCCAGAAGAAATCCCTGCCACGGCGTGGCCGGTTCCAGGCGGACCGAGCCGGCAACTTCCAACTCACCGGCGGGGCGTGCGCGCAGCAATGCAATCAGCAACGGTGCGATGGCGAACCAGGAAAGGATGTAGACACCGGGCAGTGGAAAAATTACGACCTGCACGATCGCCGACAGGAGTGCGAGAAGCCAGGCGCTGGCGTGGATTTGGCGCACATTGGAAGAATAGCAAAGAGCGGGAAGCAGTTCTCAGTTCTCAGTTCTCAGTTCTCAGTTCTCAGTTCTCAGTGGCCAGTTGTCGGGCGTGTTTGCGGTTCCATCGACCCTGTCGCCTTGATCGAAGCGAAGTACCTGTGCAATCGCTGCCGGCGTCGGTGCTGGCGGCAGAGTACGTAGGTCCTTCGGCCTGCAAAACGACGCGTGCCTCAGGGTGACAAGTTAGGCATAGTCGCTAGGGATGGTCTGAGACTGTGCAGATGCCCAATTTCGCGCGCACAAAATCTACGATTTGTGGAGTCACATACTCTGGCGGCTTGATCTGGAAGACTGGGCAGTCCGCAACCGGTTTGAGGGAGACCGATTGCCACGACGGTGTGTCGGAGGATTGGTGCAGGATTACAGCATCCGCGCGGTCTAGAAATTCTTGCGCGGATTTCTTGAAGTCTGCGGTGGCGGGATTGAGGATTGTGAGATAGAGATTGGGGCGCAGGAATTTCAAGATGCTGTTGGATTCAATGATCATGTTGCGCGCGCTTTTGAGGCGATCGCGCAGAGTGGGCATTGCCTCGGCGAGTCTTCCCTGCTCGGTTCGCACCCAGAATACCCGCGCGGCTCCGGCTGCTAAAAAGCGCGACGTGTCGGACTCTCCCATCCGGTCGCGCTCTTCTGTGATCGCCCACGAATGATCGCCCGTGGCACAGTCGCAGGCTTCACCGTTGGCCGAGCAAATTCCGTGACCGTACTGCGTGATCTTGGCCGCGGTCCATTCAAATTCGGGAAGGGCGGAGATCAGGCCGGCGACGACGCTGGTCTTGCCGACGCTGCGTGAATGTCCGCCGATGATCACCAACGACATCACACACTCCTGATGTATTTTCGCTCAAAGTCAACGTCCCCACCCTGTCGCAAAAACCGCGACAAGGGTGGGGCACCCTTTGCCGGCGCTGCTTAATCTTTCTTAGCCAGGCGCGCCAGCGTTGCCAGTTGCTTCAAGTATTGTCGCAACGGTTGCGCGGGAGTTCCCCAGAACGCCACGCCATTGCCGCGGAGAATCTTGTTCGGCAGAACTCCGCCCTGGCCGCCCAGCATGACACCCTCGCCAATCGTTGCGTGTTCGCCGATCCCGACCTGTCCGCCGAGAACCACGGCATTCTCAATCACGATGCTGCCGGAGAGGCCAGTTTGCGCGGCGATCACCACGTCTTCCCCGATATCGCAGTTATGCCCGACGTGCACCAGGTTGTCAATCTTCGCGCCTCGCCGGATACGCGTTTCTTCGAGAGCGCCGCGGTCTACCGTTGCATTCGCGCCGATCTCGACATCGTCTTCAATCACCAGGCGTCCCACCTGCGGAAACTTCTCGTAGTGCCCCGTTTTTCCGTCGCGCACGTAGCCGAAGCCATCGCTGCCGAGCACCGCCCCGGCATGAATCAGTACGCGGTCGCCCACGGTGGTGCCCGGATAAATGGTGACGTTCGGGTAAAGTTCGCAGTTGCTGCCGATCGTGGCGCCGGCGCCGATCACGGATCCCGCGCCAATCCGGGTGCCATTCTTAATTTGTGCGCCTTCGCCCACTACCGCTCGCGCATCGACCCGCACGCCCGCCCCTAGCGTGGCCGATGAATCAATCACGGCGCTGGCGTGAATACTTCCGTGCTGCCGCCGGTCATCGGCCAACATGCGCGCAGCGCGGGCAAAGGCCAGCTTGGGATGATCGCTGATGAGCACAGGGCGATCGGCATTCACAGCGGCGGCAAACTCTCCTGCAATGATCGCGCCTGCCCGGGATTTCAGCGCCCCGGCGAGATGTTTCTCATTATCGACGAAGACGAGATGATCCCGCGCCGCCGATTCGAGGCTCGACACGCCGGTGACTTCAATCGTGCCGTCGCCAATCAGGCGGGCTTGCAGCGACCCCGCGATCTCACGAAGCGAGCGCTTCATGGCTCTCACTGTATAGCAGAGATGTGGGACGAAGGAAGGGTCGGCTATTCGGGCTTCTTGATCGCAGCAGCCGCGGCTGTCGGAGTGCAAGTGGCTGTGCCCTGACACATGAGGAAACTCCCGCTACCCGCATTGCAGCCGGTTGCGTTGCTGCCTGGCGACAGGGACCACTGACCCACAACGATCCCGTTGCTGAGCGAACCGGTCGTGGTGGTCGTTCCGTTGGAGGTTCCCGTCAGAGTTGCAGCGCTGGGCGTACCTAACGTCAACACACTGCCATTCGTGGTCGACGTCACCGTCAACGTGAGGGTGCCAGTGACCGCATTGGTAGAACTAGTGGTGAAGCTCGCGTTACCAGAGACGGTTTCAGCAGTCGTGCCGGTCGCAAAACACGATCCCGCATTGAAGAAACCAAAGCCGGTCACGTCGAGGGGCCCGCTATTGGTGACAGTGAAGGTGGTCACGAAGTTCAGCAGGCTTGCCTGGTCCGTACCGCCAGTAAGCCGCGCTTCCCAGTTTCCCGCAGCCTGAGTATTGGTCGTTGTTGGTGGCGCACCGCTCGTGCCGCATCCCGAGACCACGAGTTCGAGTGCCAGCAGGGCCAACAGGGCAAGCTTCTTCATGAACCGTCCTTCAAATGGAGTCTCTACGAGAATAGAGAGATGCGGGCAGGGCCGTCAATGGATGTAAGGACGAGCTACGACCTACGAATTAAGAGTCGGGTATTTAGTTCCTGCATCTCGAGCAGGACTACGATTGCACCGCAGCTTGCTTGTCGCAGAAGCGGTCGAAGGCAGCTTTCAAGTCGGCTGCAATGGCGGGAGCTTCGCGGGATTCGATGTCGCGGCGGGGCAGCATATACACAAGCTGGCCGTCGCGCAGAATCGCGATCGATGGGGAAGACGGCGGATATCCGGTGAAATAACCGCGAGCGCGTTCCGTCGCCTCAGTTTCTTGCCCGGCAAAGACCGAGTAGGCATGGTCCGGGCGCACGGCATTTTGTAACGCCAAGCGGACCGCAGGACGCATGCGCCCCGCCGCGCAACCACAAATAGAGTTCACGACTACCATCGTCGTTCCGGCGGACTGCACCGCCTTATCGACTTCCTCCGCCGTACGCAGTTCCTGGATACCCAGGCGGGTTAGTTCCTCACGCATCGGAACACACATGATTTCGGGATACATCGGCATTTGCTTGTTTCTCCTGTTCGAGTCTCTTTTCATTCTAACCGGATTCTGACTGGGAAAGTGCACGACGCTCTCGCAATGTGCCAGGAGAACCACGAGAAAATCACATAAATCGCTGTGTATAGTGGATCATCAATGCAGGTGCAGCAAAATATTTCGCTCGCGCCGTTCACGACCTTCCGCATCGGAGGCCCTGCCCGTTTTTTTGTCGAGGCCAAGACCATCGCGGACGTAGAAGAGTCCGTCCGTTTTGCACGAACCAGGAATGTTCCGCTTTTTGTTCTTGGAGGCGGCAGCAATCTGGTGGTCGCCGACTCGGGCTGGGCGGGCCTGGTGCTGAAAATTGGAATCACCGGCATCGAGCGGCACGCAGGGGCCGCAGAGGATGGCAGGGCGCTGTTTGATGTCGGCGCCGGAGAATCCTGGGACCGGTTCGTGTCTGACGCTGTCAGGGCGCACTGCGCTGGAGTGGAATGCCTGAGCGGAATTCCCGGTAGCGTCGGTGGGACGCCGGTGCAGAATGTCGGAGCCTATGGCCAGGAAGTTTCGAACACAATCGAGTCGGTTGAGGTGTTCGATCTCAAGGACAACCAGGTACGCGAGCTTTGCAGTGAGGCTTGCGGGTTCTCGTATCGATCGAGCATCTTCAACACGACGGAAAGCGGGCGCTTCATTATTCTGCGAGTGACTTACAGGCTCGCACCAGGTGGCGAGCCTCACCTTGGATACGCCGACCTGAAGCGCCACTTCGAAGGACGCGAAACCTTACCCAATCTCGCTGAGACCCGGGAAGCCGTGCGCCACATTCGCGCCCCCAAAGGCATGTTGATTGTGGAAGGTGACCCGGACTGCCGGAGTGCGGGATCGTTCTTCAAGAATCCGGTGCTGTCTGAGGCGGCGCACGAAGATCTAAGGAAACGCGCAGAGGCCAAGCAGCTCACGATCCCGAGTTATCCGGCGCTGGAGAAGAGCCGGAAAGTTTCCGCAGCCTGGCTGGTCGAGCACTCGGGATTTGCTCGCGGGTATGGATTCGGCTGCGCGGGAATCTCTACTAAACATGCCTTAGCCCTCGTAAACCGCGGCGGGGCCACCGCCGCCGAGATTCTCGGGTTGAAAGATCAAATCCAGCAGCGCGTCGAGGAAATCTGGGGTGTGCGACTGGAAACGGAACCGGTAATGGTCGGTTTCTAACTGGCACTCGCACTCCGCAAGCCCCCTCTTTAATTTTGTCATTCCGACTCTGAGCGCAGCGAAGGCGGAGGAATCCGCTTTTTGCCGCCATCGAATAGCAGATTCCTCGCGCCCAAACCCGGCGCTTCGGAATGACAACTTGCGCTGAATATCGCAAGTATCGGCCCACCCGGCGTTCTCCCTCCAGAAATTCCTGAACAGAATCATCCTGAAAGCGGTCTTCATGATTGAGGGCAGACGAGTGCTGGCAGGCGAGGCGATCCTGAGCGGAACGGCGACGGCCGAGCGCAGCCGAGATGAAACCATAGAGGCGCTGGTCCGCGAGCACTCCCGCCTGGTTTATCGAATCGCGTACGCGGTGCTGCGACGGCCTTACGATGCCGAAGATGCCACACAGGAAACGTTCATGCGCGTGCTTCGCTACAGTTCGAAGCTTGACGCCGTAAAAGACCCGAAAACCTGGCTGGCACGTATTGCATGGCGGGTCGCGGTGGAGTTCGGCAGGCGAAAGGCGCGCAAGCAGGAGACTCCGCTGGAGGATTCCGAGAATACGATGCGGGAAGTTGTTTCATCGGATGCATCCGCCGATCAAACGATCCAGGGAACTCAAGTTGGCGCGGTTCTCGAAAACTTGATTTCCGCATTGCCGGAAAAACTGCGTGCTCCACTGATCCTGTCGGCCATCGAAGAAATGTTGCCGCGGGAGATCGCAGCCGCGCTGGACATCAACGAAGCGGCCGTGAGATCGAGAGTCTTTCGAGCGCGTCAGATTCTGAAGGAGAAGCTGGCCCAAAGAGGCCACAGGTGAGGTTATGACGAATCGTGAAGATAACCCGAAAGAGCGTGACCTAGACCGCACCCTGGATGCGGCGCTCGCGAAATATGCATCGGTTGAGCCGCGGGAGGGCCTGCAAGAACGAATTCTGGCGAACGTGCGCGCGGCAGGCGGACGGGCCAAGCAGCAAGCGTGGTGGAATTGGGGCTTTGCGGCGGTGTTGGCCGCAGCCTTGATGATTGTGGCGGCTGTGGTGTGGCAGTGGAACAAAGTTTCCCAGCCACCGATCCTGGTACATCGGCCCCCGGTCAACGCAGCGCCGATTGCTCCACGCATAGCCAATCGCGATATCGGTCACGCGCCGCAAAAAAGGCAGCCCAGAACGATCAGACCACGGCTGCAGCCGGAAATTGCAGTGGCTGGTCCGAAGCTCGATGTCTTTCCATCCCCACTCCCGCTGAGCGAACAGGAGAAGATTCTTGCCAGTTATGTCGCGGGATATCCGGAGCATGCGGCGCTTGTGGCGGAAGCGAGGATGGATGCTCTTCGGCAAGAGGCAGAAGAACGACGCCGGATGGCCGGTGAGTTGGACGAGAAACAGTGAGCAATGCGAATCAAATGAGGAGAAGAACAACCATGTTGAAGAAGATTGTGGTCGCAGGCACGCTAGTCGCGAGTCTGATCGTAGGGCCAGGAGCGATACGCGCGCAAGCCCAGGATTCTGCACCCGCGAAAGCTTCCACGGATGCCGTCGAACCGGGGCACGCATACCGCGTCGATTTCGTGATCAGCGAGATCGAAGATGGCAAGAAAATCAACTCTCGCCAGTATGCATTGAATCTCAACGCGGGTGAGAGTGATCAGCTCAAGGTCGGCACGCGCGTGCCGGTTGAGGTCAAGCAGGGTGAAATCCAATACCTGGATGTGGGAACCAGCATCTGGTGCCGGCTGCGCGACCGCGGCAATCGCGAACCCTCCGATCGTGGATTGCGAGAGCTCTCGTGGTTAGGGAACGACGTAATGGTGAATGTGAACACCGAGATCAGCAACTTCGCGGTGCCCGATCAGCAAGGTGCGAGCCTCCGGCCAGCGATCCGGCAAATGAAAATCGAGTCCAGCACAATCGCGATCGTGGGAAAGCAGATGGTGGTGGGCAGTGTCGACGATCCGAACTCCAAGCGGCAATTTCAACTGGAAATGGTGGTGACGAAGCTGAAGTAGCGTGGGATTCACCGCGGAGGAGAGGGGAAATTGCTGATTGTCGATTTTTGATTGTTGATTGAAAACCCAACGCGTCAGGCGGTTTTAATCAACAATCATCAATCAGCATTTCTCGCGCTTCAGTGGTGCGCGCGGCAATACGGCAAGAAAGCGCCGCCCGGACCGTAACCCGTTTTGTCGGCTATAACCCCATCAAGGGGAAGGTTCCACGGTCCGCCGCGGCGCTTCCCTTCATCTATCGGCAAGTTTTGCCGCCTGCTTGAATATCTTCACAAACATTTCCCGGGTCAGCTTGCCCGTCGCGGTGTTCTGATTCGACGGATGATAAGACGCCAGTAACACCTTACCGTCAGGCATCTGGTAATGCGCACCATGTTTGAAAAGGTACGGTTGGCGGATGGGAAGCAGGCCGCGGCGCTTCAAGTAATTCAAATAGGCGTCGAAGCCGATCCTCCCAAGCGCGACCACGACGTTCACTTTTTCCAGTCCGGCAATTTCACGGTCGAGAAATATGGAACACTCGGCCAGTTCCTCCGGTAAGGGCTTATTGTCGGGCGGCGCGCATCGGACCGCAGCGGTGATGTAGAGATCTTTGAGTTTCAGGCCGTCGTTACGGTCGGTCGCGGTGGGCTGGTTGGCAAATCCAGTCTCATATAGCACCGGGTACATGAACTTACCGGAGGCGTCGCCGGTAAAGGGACGGCCGGTTCGGTTTGAGCCGTGGGCGCCGGGAGCCAGACCCATAATCAGAACGCGCGCGGCGGGATCGCCGAATCCCGGCACAGGCTTGCCCCAGTACTCCCAGTCGCGATACGCGCGGCGCTTCTCACGCGCGACTTGCTCGCGGTAGGCAACCAGGCGCGGACAGCGAGTGCAACCGACAACTTCGCGATTAAGGACCGTGAGCCAGGACACTTGGCCATTACATCACAGAGGAGCGCGGGCAAGATGCCCCCGCGACGGCCGGTAGGATGCAACGTCTCTACGTCGCCAGCGCCAGATTCAAGATGTACATGGGCATGACCCAATTGTGCATGTAATTGAAGACCCACGGATCGGGCAGCTTCATCCGGTCAGGATAGCGGAACTCATTGACCCAGCTGTCGAGCCCCAGATACTCGAATCCCGCCGACGGTCCGCCCGTCTGCCCGCTCAGGTACTGCTTGCGCAGGCAGCCGCCCGGGCGCACCAGCGGCATAGCCTGCGCGGGATCGATCCCGTACACGGCCTGGATATTCAGAAGTGAGGAGATCGAGTTGATGAACACGTTGAAATCCGAAACACCGCTGCTGAAGGTGAACGCTTCGACCTGGTCGAAAGAAAACGAATCGCCGGTGAGCGAAGCCAGTTGCGTCAACACTTCCAGCACGAACGCCCCGTCCTTGGCGAACGGTCCCAATTCGTCTCCTCGCGCTCGCACGATGTACAGGAACCCCATGTCGTCGGTGGCAGCCAGAGTCTGCGCGCCCCAGCGGTTGATGACATGCTTCAGAAGGCAGAAATTCACAAACGGACGCGACAACGGATTGCTCCAGCCCAACGGTGCGAGATCGCGGGCCGCCTGACCGAATCCCTGCGTGATGCAGATCAGGAGCCGGCTGGGCGTCCCGCTCGACGGCAGCAACAAAATCACTGCTCGCTGCAGGGCGCCCTTCTGTGCCGCGAAAATCCCGAGCCGCCCGGTTGTCGAGCTGACACTTGAAAACGTCAGCCGATTGTTCATGGCGTGCAACCGGAAGGAACCTGGGTTGATGATCCCAATCGACGGAATGATCTGTATGACCAGGTGATTTGGTCCGTCCATCCCAATGATTTCCTGGTTGATCGACCGCACCGAGATATCGCCGCTTGACGGACCGGTCATCCCCATCCCCCATTCGAAAAAAACGCTTGAATTATAGCGCGTTGGCCGTTAGTCGTTGGTCGTTGGCAAAACCGTTGACGACGGGCGCTACCTCGGAAACACTGCTTGATTCCAGGCGCAGAAGGTCTGACCACTGCACTTCGGATCGTCGCAACGGGCCTGTTCCCCCAGCCATCCCTGCCGCAAAAGCTTGGCCCGGAGTTCCCCTACCGAGGCCATATCTTCGATCTCGATGTAGCTGAGAAAGCAGAAGCGCTTGCAGATCGGACACGTGGTGCCGAATTTGCGAGTGGACAACGCCATGGCAACGTTCTCAAGAAATCAAGTTCTGTTGTGGAAAACGATCGGGAAGATTGCGCCGCCGAGGCCGTCCTCACCGCTTCGCAAAAAGTGCGAAACCAGGGGTGCCCCGATTGCCCAACTACATAAAGCATAACAAGCGCGGCGAATTAAACACAGACTGTCTTTCAAAACTTTTCCTGGTAGGGTTGGGAAACTGAACCAACACCCGCCCAGAGGTTTTCATGATTCCAGAGGCGAAGACTGCCGTCGTGGGGCGCGCCCTGCAGGAAGCATTTGGGGTGAACGAGTTCGAAGACATACGCATGCTTACCGCGGGGCTTAGCACCGCCCTCGTCTTTCGCATCGTCGTGCGCGGATGCCCGTACCTGTTGCGCATCATTACGCGTACCGATGCGATGAATGACCCTACGCGCCAGTTCACATGCATGAAGAGTGCCGCGGCGGCAGGGCTGGCTCCTCGCGTCTGGTACACCAGCACGGAAGACAGGATCTCGATTACGGATTTTGTGGAGGCACGACCGTTTCCGAAGACCGAGGCTCTTGCTCTGTTACCCCTTACTCTCAGAACGCTGCACGCGTTGCCGCCGTTCCCCAAAATGATCCTTTACCGCGATTATTTCGAGGCGCTGGATGGATATATTCAAAAATTCCGGGCGGCCAATATCATGCCGGCAAGCGAAACCGAAGAACTTTTCCAACTCTACGCCCGCGTCCAGAGCGTTTACTCGCGTCAGGATGCGGAGATGGTATCGAGTCACAACGATCTCAAGCCGGAAAACATCCTTTTCGATGGAACCCGCGTTTGGCTTGTCGATTGGGAAGCGGCCTTTCTGAACGACCCTTACACCGATCTAGCGGTGACCGCGAATTTTGTGGTCACCAATGATGCGGATGAAGAGATTTACCTCCGTAGCTATTTCGGAGAAGCGGTTTCGGAATACAGGCTGGCACGGTTTTACCTGATGCGGCAGGCGCTTCATATGTTCTATGCCATGATCTTTCTGTTGCTGGGCTCTTCCGGCAAGCTGATCGAGCCCAATGCAGAGGCGCCCGACTTCAGGGACTTTCATGATGGCATCTGGGCTGGTGAGATTAGTTTAGCCAGCACGGAGACGAAGCTGCAGTACGGGCGGCTCCATATGAACCAGGTCTTGCGGAATATGCGTACGGTACGATTTCAGGACGCGCTCAGAATCGTCTCGAGCGCCGCCTAGCTTCGGCACCGGGGGCCGAAGATTCGGAACCCTTGAGCCTTCCGTCTGTGCCATCCTCTCGGCACACCAACGCATCAACCCGTCAGTCTGACTTTCCGCGGCTTGCGGGCGGGACGACTCCGTTCATCCGCAGATACGCAACCATTTGTCCATAGTGGTTGAAGGCGTGGGCCACGCCGAATTCGGCCAGGTGCAAGCGCGACGATTTGCGGCCTCCTTGAATATTGATTCCGGTTTGTATGTACGATATCGCACATAATTAAGTCCGAAATCAGACAGACGCGCGGATGGGGATGACGTAGCATTAGGGCAATCAATCCTATCGACAGCCCAACGAAGTGAAGTGACGGTGTGACATGGATCGGTCCTCGCAAACCGACCGCGAAAAGCTGATCAAATCCCTGAAAACGTTTCTTGCCGATGAAAGTTTGCGCGCAGGACAACGCTTTTGCCCGCTCTGTGGAGATGCGATGCAGTCCTTTAAAGCGACTCTTTGGGTTTCGGGAACCGACCGGGGATGGAACGTCCGCTTGCCCTTCTGCACTTGTCAGCAAACAAAAATCGTTACCTGAATGGGGATCAGCAGTATGCGTACGGGATTACCGGTTTCTCCAGTGAGCAAGAGCTGGAAGGAACTCTACAGAGCAGCATTATTCGAAACAGATAAAAGCAAAGTGTCAGAGCGCATAGCCCAGGCCGAGTGGGCGCTCAGCCGCGTGCGCGAGAACTGTTTCATACAGACAAGGAATTCTTCCATGAGCGCCAAGCCGTGGACGCAGCGACACAAGCTTTACAGGCGCTCCGCAGCGCGCTAACAGGCAAGAAGAGCGGTGACAGAACAGGTCGAGGCCAGGCGGCCTGAGATTAGGCCAAAATGCTCAACTGCAGGTTCTGAGGTGTTTCCGTGATTAGTCGCAACGGACGATTCGAATCTGAACAATCAGGGAGGCAGTTGTATCTGGCTGCGCTGTTTGAGCTGGATCCTGACCGGCTTCCGCAGAGAATTGCAACTGCACAACAAGCCATCGGCAAACGAACCTTGGCGCTGGCCCGAGCCGGCGGCAGCCAATCAGAACAGAAAGCATTGGGGAACGCGCACCTTGCCCTGGATGAGCTGAAAAGAATCCATCAAGTCGACCGGCGTGTCGCCTGAACAGACGTTTCCTGTGCCCGAGCACGCAGTGTTGCAGGTTTTCCCGAGCCGCTCTACACCCAGCACTGCCCGGAAATTGTGAACCACCCGCGTTCAGAGCAGTTGAGCGGGGATCTTACCCAGGCCGGCTTGAAACGCTTTTCGGTTGGCGTCATTCACAGGAAGTTGCGGGGGTGACGCTCCTACGCCTCCTTGAGGGTGCAGTTTTTCGTTGCTCAATCTGGTCACGTTGTGCATCGCCTCATGCACCGCGAGTTTGGCGTACCCGATCGCTCTGAACTGCCCCAAAGACTTACCATTTTTGTCCGTTGGAAATTTGTAGAACTCCGATCCCGTCATTTTTGGGCCAGGGCGCGTGACGCCACCGTCGACGGGCGTGATCGGCGGACCAGGCATGTTCGCGGCCACGTATGAGTTGGCGATATTGTCCACGAAATGGAGGACCAGGTCCTGATCGCCGGCCTTCGGCGTCATCGCGATGGATCGTATATTCACCACCGGTGTCTCAGCGGACGACGTCAACAGATCGCTGAAGATATCGGCCAGATGCTTCTGGATCAGCGGCATGAGTTGCGGAGAATTGGTGTGATCGACGAGCGTAACAGTAATCTTAGGCATTGAGTGTCTCCTTGGTGCAATCGAAGCAAGCTGGTCCGGTAATCCTTAACAGTGGCCCGGGAAATTGCACTCTGGAAACCGAGGGGATTGCATTATATCCCCAATACAATGTGGCCTTAAAAGGGAGTCTGTCATGAAGTGGTCGCGAATGCTTCTGACGTTGGTATTGGTATTTAACTCGACAGCCTGCGTTCTGCTCAAAACGGATGAGCGAATCGATGTCGTGGTTGCCGCGACTGACCTTGACGCGGGAAGGAAAATTACCGATAAGGACATTACGATCATCGGCATGCCGGTCAGCAGACTTACGCGGGATATGCCACGAAAAAGTTCGCAAGTGGTCGGATACACAACCAAGGTGCCCATTCCCAAAGGGGAACTGATTCTCCTCTCGAAGGTGAAATGAACTGACCACGAAGAAACCTGAGGAAGACCCTCTTCTCGCGTCGCTACGTCTGCGAAAAACCGGTGAACGTTCGTCTGTCCCCATATTTCTTCCCATATTTCTTAGGTCCAGCCTGTTCACGAGTGACTGGCTATCCGTTTTTTTTCTTTGCTATCGAAACGGATAGTCCCGCCGAACACAAAACCCGTAGGTCGAGGCCACAGTTTTTGGGACAAGCAGCGACAAGTTCTTTGCCGCTGCCGTTTCCATTCAGAAGCCGAATTCACACTCTGAATTGGTTAGAGAAATGCTTGTTGTTTCCCAACGAGTGGTAACCATTCAGGGCCAACGAAAGTAAATCCCGATTCGGGGAAACACCAAAAAATCAAAATCTCGATTCCTTTGAAGGGGGGATCACTATGAAGACTCTTACGATTCGGGCTCTTTTGTTCGGGATGGCGCTCGCGGTAGCCGCGGCGCTGGAGCCGCCGGCCGCCTCGGCGGCCTCCCCGAACTTATTCGCCACGGTGGCGGCGAACGGCACGTTGGTGAACGGCAACGGCGTCTCCTCCGTCACCCACACCGTCGGCACCGGGCAGTACGAGGTGACCTTCACCTCAGTTGTGAGCAGCTGCGCCTACGTCTCGACCACGCACCACGCCTTCTCGCAGGCCATTCAGAGCTTCACCGCCGGCGGCCACCTGAGCACCAGCGGCGTGTACGTGGAGGTCAAGAACCAAGGCGGCGGCCTGATGGACGGGCCCTTTGACCTCGCCGTCGCCTGCAACCTCACGGGTTGGGATTTCGCCGTCGTCGGCTACACCGCCAACCTGGTCCGCTCATCGCCTGGTGCAACGCTGACCCACCTGGGCGTCGGCCGATACGATGTCACCTTCACCGCCACAGTCGGGGGGTGCGCTTACCTCGCCACCGTCGGTGACCCCGGCAACGCCCTCGTCTTCAATCCGAATGGTGTCTACACAGGTAGCGGCCCCACCGCCAACGCCGTCTACATCGAGACCAAGAACCTGGGCGGCGGCCTCTCAGATGGGATCCCGTTCCATCTGGCGGTCGTCTGCCCCAATGCTAAAAGCACCAAGCCCCTGGTCGTCATGGCCAACGGCTTGGCCCAGCGCGGCGCCGGCTTGACCAGCTCTTTCGACCTCTCAACCGGCAACTACGTCTTTGTCACAAACCAGAGCTTGGCCGCCTGCACGATGATTGGCACGCGCGGCTCTGTCGACAAGAGCGTTCCCTTCAGCCCGGCCACGGTTGAGATCACGGCCGGCCCGGTTTCCAACAGCAGCGGAATCCAGGTCCGAAATCTGCTCTTCTTCGGCGGCGGTCTCATCAACCAGGCGTTCCACGCCGCGGCGATCTGCTAACGCTTGCTCCTTTCGCGGTGCTCGAGGCTCCCGCCCCGGGCACCGTCGTTTTTACTTTGAACGCGAGTGACGGTTCTAGAACTAGGATTTCCGCAGGACGTGTTTGAATAGACTGCACCGCACACCGCGAGTTTCATCCCCACTCAAGCCAAAAGACGGCTTGATTGGGCCACCTGGACTGAACCCCAAAACTGAGACAGGAGATTAAGGGGCCAATTACATGGAATGGAGGAGAGCAATGTTTGTGCCCCGACAACAGTATCCCCGCGAATTGAAAATCGCAACGATGCGCGAGCTGGACTCTGGAAAGAGCGTAGGGGAGGTGTCGCGCACCTACCAAGTAAGTCCGAAACGGCTGGAGACCTGGCGAGGTGAGTGGCGCGCTCGAGGGGAACAGCTGGCGTTTCCTGGTCATGCAGCACAATCCCAAGCGAAAGTGGATGGGCAGCGAATCTCCGAGCTGGAACGCAAAATCGGACAACAGGCGATGGCGATCGACTTTTTAAAAAAAGTCTTGCGGCGTTTCAGGGAGCAAGCCCTGCCCATCGTCGCCAACGGCGGCGTCGGATCTACGAAGAAATCGGGGAAGCGGGGAAAGCGGAGGCCGCAGTGAACCGGCTCTGCCAGGCGGCCGGAGTCAGTCGGGCCGGGTACTACCGTTTTCGGCGGCGTCATGAATCCAAGCCAGCGGACATGACTCTGCGGAACCAGCTGCAGCACATTGCGCTACGCTGGCCAGCGTACGGCTATCGCCGCGTGCATGCCGAACTGATCCGCCAGGGCTGGAAGATCAATCACCAACGTGTTCTCGGTCTGATGCGTAGTGACAACTTGCTGTGTGTGCGGCGGCGGAAGTTCCTCTTCACCACGGACTCGCGCCACGGTTTGCCGATCATATCCCAACCTAGTCGAGGGCCTGGTCGTCACCAGCATCGACCAGTTGTGGGTACCAGAGTGTTCCACAATTCCCCTAAAGGTGATTTCAAGACTGGCTGTCTTCTCAGCGCTTTCTTCGCAGCATGTCTGTAAACGCGGGATGGGGTCGTTGGGTCGAGATGCGGTCTTGGTCGAAGACAAGTTCAGCAGCTACCTTTACACAAAGCATCCCGAAGCCAAATCCTTAGCTCCCGATGGAACCCCTTGCACGTGCGAAACGAGAGGATTGTTGCAAGCATCTTACGTAATAGCGGCTTCGCGTCGATATGTGGGAAAGGAAACTGACCGAAGGTGGGAACAAGGCGAAGACTTGAGTCTTGTTGAATTTAAACCCGTCGAGTACCAGGGCTCGAAACAGGTAGTGGCGAGCGACGAGATCAGGCAACAGATTCTCAAGATAGGAATTCGCAAAGTAGAGTGCGAAACGAAGGTAAGCCATCACACAATTGACAGAATCTTGAAAGGAGCGAACGTTCGCCGCAGAACGCTAGCCAAACTCGTCAAGCAGATCTCACTCCCGTCGGAGAGTGTCAGCAGGGTCCAGTAGCGAAGCGAGGCGCGCTGGTATAGCAATTGCCAGCAGTGCTGGCAGCAATAGCAGCAAGGCTGAGCCGACTAAGACCGAGGTAGATGTGGAATGCACTCCGTAAAATCTCGAACGAAACGCGTAGCCTGTGGCGATAGCACAAGCCAGTCCCAGTAAGGTGCCTGCGAGCAGCCATCGACCATGCTCATAAACGAATAGCTTGACGATCTTCTCGCGCGAGGAACCAAGAGCCAACCGTATTCCGATCTCTTTTACACGGAGTGAGACCTCGTAAGCGAGCAAGCCATACGTTCCAAGTATTGAAAGGAACAACGCCAGCGCGCCGAATGAAATTAGCACCTGCATCAAGAACACACGTTCAGAGACTTCGTTTGACATTTCTTCAGACATAGTCTCGAAATCGGAGATATCAGCTTCCGGAAACTGAACTTTGAGCTTCTTTCTTGCTGAGTTCTTAAGCAGCGCAGGGTCGCCACTCACCTTGATCACGAATCTGGCGAGGCCGCTTGGGTTCTCTGCGCGCGGAATGTAAAGATCCGGTCCGGGTGTCGAGACCAGATCGTAATTACGAACATTTCCCACCACACCCACGATTCTTGCCCAGCTTTGCCCACCTGGAGTGCGAATTTCGCCACTGTGAACGCGATGTCCGAGAGCGGTCTGTCCCGGCCACTCTCTCTCCGCCAAAGCTTCGTTGACGATCGCGACATGGCTGCGCCCATCGTCCGCGTCATTAAAGTCCCGGCCTTCCAATAGCGTCTGCCCGATGGTGGAGAAATAGCCGGGGCTGATGGCGTAGGAATTTGGATTGATGTTGACCTGTTGTTTGCACTGTTCCGGGTGTAGATCGGAACAGAAGTCGTATCGGTTAACCGAGTGTCCCAACGGTGCATGGTCCGTTCGAGCCACTGAGACAACACCTGGAAGGTGCCGCAAACTGGCCGCTACCTCGCTCAACTTCTCTTCAGCTCCCGGAGCCTCCGCTTTCGTAAGATGGTTGGAACCGACTTCAGCACGCAGCATCAATAGATGATCCGGCGCGAAACCCAGCGGTTGATGCAATAGAAGATAAACACCGCCGATCAGCCATCCCGCACAGGCGACTAACACAACAGTCAAAGTGAGTTGGGCAACAACAAGAGAGCGCCGGACTACTCGCAGATTATGTCCGGCAGAACTTCGACCCACACCTTGTAAATCGTAGACCAGTCCAGGTCGCAGCGTTCTCCAAGCTGGCAGAAGAGTGAGGAAAAAAGTGATGCTGCCGCAGACTGCGATAACGAAGACCACGACCATTGGCCGCAGAGAGGCGTGAGCAAGCCGGGGGAGCTGAAGTACGTCCGAATTCTTGAGCACGTGCAGAACAATGAGCGTCACTCCAATGCCGCCTGCCGCGCCAACGCCGACGAGTAAGGCGCTTTCCACCGTTAGCTGCCTCAATAGTTGGCTGAAGCTGGCTCCGAGTGTTGCTCTCGTAGCGAACTCGCTTCGGCGGCGAGTATTACGCGCAAGCAACAAGCTGGCCAGATTACTGCAGGCGATCATCAGCAACAACCCGCACGCGCCAAAAGTCATGAGAAGCGCGGGTCTTGTTTCGGCACCCACGAGCAGTTCAATGTAGGTAAAAACCAAAGGAGGCTTCGAAAAAGCTGATCGATAATCGCTGTAGTAGTTGGGGTAATCCTTTCGCAGTGTCCGATCCACGCGCGCCAGATCAGCGTTTGCTTGCGCGACCGTGGCTCCGGGTCGCAGTCGTCCGATCACTTCAAAACTCATATCGCCTCGTGAATTCGGACGTTCCTGGGTGTCGCAGCCGACTTGAACAAAAACCTCAGGACGATTCAACGAATACGAGCCTTCAATTGTCTGATCTGCTGCGAGAACCCCTGAGATCTCATAGTCCCTTCCGTCCAGGTTTAGCATCCTTCTTCCAAGCGTGGGACTGGCACCCAGTCGCTTCCAATAAGCAGAGCTAACAATCACCTGCGAAGCGCAATCTTGCTCATTCCCCGTAATGGGCCAAGGAGTCCCCAGCGCAAATCGAGTTCCTAAGGTGGAGAAGAAACCTTGCGTTACCGCGAGAATGAGACTTGCGGGTGGGCCACCCGTTGGATTCTGTGCAGGCGACCATTCTCGATACGCGGCGAGACTGCTGAATGTAGTTGAACGGGACTGATAGTCCTGCATCGTTGCAATAGCGACAACACGGTCGGGCTGAGAGACAACAGCCACAAGGCGATCCGGTTGCGCAAAGGGCAAGGGTTCCAACAGGACAGCATCAAGAACCGCAAATATCGCAGTTGACGCCCCAATGCCCAGTGCAAGGGTGAGGATCGCGGTGGCGGCAAAGCCTGGACTCTCGCGAAGCTTTCGCAGGGCATAGCGAAGATCGAGTAACATGCGAAACTCTCGATTCGTTGCAATAGTCTACATCCAAAATCATGTCTCCACAGGTTTCCACTTCGCAGTCTAGCTACAACCATGGAAGGCGTTTCTTCAAAGCGAGGTGTGGTCCCACACCTGGCATCTGAAGCTGGAGCCTCTTCGAGAGCAGATCAGGTCAGCGTGCTCTCATTCAAAACGCAAGGCGCTGGCTGGGTCGAGATTAGATGCTCTCTGTGCGGGAATGAACGTGGCGATCGCAATTATGAGTTCCAAAATCATAGGGGCGGCAACAAACACTGCCGCATCATGAGACGACACACCATAGAGAAGCGTGGCCAACAATCGCGCAAGAAAGAAAGCGGCACAGACTCCAGAGATGACACCCAGTGTCCCCTTCACCAGGCCTTCCCATAGGATCATGTTCCGAACACTCATTCGATCCGCTCCCAAGGCCATACGGACACCAACCTCATGAGTCCGCTGTGCGACTGAATATGCCGTCACTCCATAGACCCCAATAGCAGCAAGCAGCAGCGCCGTAGCCGCGAAGATTGACAGCAGCAGCATATTGAAGTTCTGTGTCGCAATTGATCCTGCGAGCAAGTCATCCATGGTCTTCACATTGCCCACGGGTCTGCCCCCGCTTGCTGAATGCAGTTTCTCCGAAATAGCTGGGATGAATTGGTGCGGCTCCATATCTGTACGAACCATCCACCATATGGGACCGAACTGGGACATGAGATCGACGATTCCATCCGGCGTCTGCGCATCGGGGATCGCCATCGTCGGTTCTGGAACATGAGCCAGATCATCGTCATGTGTGTCGGCAAAGACACCAATGATGGTCCGAGGCTTGTCTTCGAACTTAGGTCCTAGGCCTCTGCCGATCACGATCTGTTGGCCTAGTGCATCCTTTTGTGGCCAGTAACGCTTCGCCATTGTTGTGTTGACCATGACGACAGGAGGTGAATTTGAATTATCTTGAACGTCGAAACTTCTACCGCGAAGAATGGGGATCTTGAGAACCTGTAGATAGCCGGGGGACGCCGCAATCCATTCGCCATCGCCAGAAATTGCTGGTGTGCCAGACAGGGATGTAAACGGAAGGCCCATTCGGCTTGCGAATGGCGGACTGAAAGTGGCTGCAGCAGCT
>DATMOO010000285.1:0-6321 GCA_035568275.1 Candidatus Sulfotelmatobacter sp. | reverse complement strand
CAGCTCGAAGAGATACACGTTAAGCCCTCGGACATCGAGCTGATGTCCGTGTCACATAGCCACCCTGACCACGCGGGGAACATCGAAATGTTTCCTAACACGCTGATGCTGGTGCAAAGAGTCGAGTACGAATGGGCTGGGAGCCGACAAGACTCCGTCGCTTTTAACAAGAAGCACCCTGTAAAGCTCATCGACGGCGACTACGATATCGTTGGCGACGGAAGCCTCGTGCTGCTCTCCACACCCGGACACACGCCCGGCCACCAATCTTTGCTGGTGAGGCTCCCTAAGACTGGACCGGTGATTCTTAGCGGCGATGTTGCGCATTTCCAGACAAGCTTCGAACATCGCTATGTCCCTACGAATATTTGGAGCAAGGAGGCCTCGCTGCAGTCCATGGACAAGATCGCGGCAGTCATCGCGAAGGAACATGCGAAGCTCTGGATTAACCACGATCAGCCCCAAAGCGACGCGCAGAAGAAGTTGCCGACGTATTACGAGTGATGGCCGTCTTGCCACTTGCCGGAAAGGGCTGATCGGCAGACTCTGTGGTGATCGAAGAAACAACGCGACTTAAAGAGCCGTACACTCCGATTCCGCTAAAACATTTAGCTCCTTGTCAAATTGGAGGCTCAAGATGAACGATCAACAAAAGAAGGTGCAGTATTCTGGAGTGCGAGATCAAGAGATCCGTGCGGCACTGGATCAGCATTGGGCGGCGTCCGATGCCGACGATTTTGAAACGGAGCACCTCATCTATCACGAGGACGCGGTGCTGGATTACCCGCAGTCAGGCGAGCGAACCCGCGGTCGAAGCAATATACAGAACCAACGCGCCAGTCAGCCGAGCAAAAAGCGATTTACTATCCAACGAATCATTGGCGGCGGTGATCTTTGGGTCACCGAATTCATCCTGACATATGACGGCAAGCCGTCCTACACGGTCAGCATCATGGAGTTCGGGGGCGACAAGGTTGTGCGGGAAACGCAGTACTTTGCGGATCCATTCGTGGCTCCCGCATGGCGAGCTCAATGGGTCGAACGGATGGACACATAATCTCGAGGCGCGAGAATTCGCTCACGACACCGCCGTTTGCGGTTTGCAACATAATTGTCGAGAACACATCAAGTTTGTGAATTTACACCCGACAGATACTTCCGCCTAGTCGCCCGACCCCCTCATCCTCGTGACCTCTCTGCAGGGTAAGTGATGCGCCCTTCTTGGACCCGTGCAAAAGGAGTGAGTGAATGAATCTGGGAGTGTTTCATGCTCATAATGTCTTCAACTCGAATCCCGCGTACAGTCAGCGCATCGACGATGAGCGAACGGTGGCAACGCCATGGAACCGCTTCCGCGCACATGATCGCGCTCCGTTTCTGCGCAGCCAGTTTCATCAATTCGAGATGCTGAGCACTCCATAGAGGTCACCGCGGAGACGTGCGACCTTGACCGTGGAAATCGAAAGGAGCACAAGCGTAAACCAACATTTTAAGACGCTGTTCGCGGACACATTACTCCCCCAAGACCGCTCTCTCCGCGGGAGAGCGGTTCTACTCTCGCGGACTGATGTCAGGTAAATTCCGACGGAAACCTTAGGGGCTGTACGTGTCGGCGCTGCGAGGCAACACCCTCAGAACTAGCGGGACAACAATGTCAGCGAACCTTTGCTTTGTGTGCGCATCCACCAAAATAACACTAAAAGTGATTTCGTTCGGTAGTTTCGAGGGTCTCGGAAAGTAGAGAAATCCGCTAGTTTCTGTACCGCGGGCAACGACGCCCTCAGACATTGCTTGCTTGAGCATTGACTCAGTTGGTAGTTGCTGCACTTCGACGTGCTTCTCGGCCTCAGAGTAGGCCCAATAGGGTTGCAGAGCCTCACCGCTGAAACCTCTTATTTGATCCGGGGGGATATCACTGTAACGGCGATCGCCCGATGCGATGAGTACAAAATCCTGGTATCGGATTGCCACGTCATGGTCGCTGCTATTTTGAACCGTAACTTTGATGGGAATGAGATTTCTGTCCAGAGTTCGGGGATATCCGTCCCATGCATCCGCTTGCAGTAAAACGGATACTCCCTGACTTGAGCCCTCCGCTGAGTTGGGTCGAGCCGCCAAGGTAGCATTGGGCGCTGGCACCAGCACCACACGTTTCGCCGTACATCCAATCATGCTGAAAACAACCACGAGTAGCGTAACGGCTCGGACGCGCCTTGCTCCAATCTCGACCGATGATCCGCAGTGCTTCACTGTAATGCTTCCTCGCATCGTGCTTCTATCTGCATCCCGAAGGCCAATTCATTTACGTGCGGCAGTTGCTTTTCTCCGGAACAAGTTGCGTCACGTGTCATTTCGATGCTGTGTGATGGCGAGAGCGCGACGGCGTCGGGATGTCGACACTTTATCCCGTGAGCACAAGTCACTACTCTGAATGCCCAGCCCTCGCCAACCGACATTCAGGATTACTTTTTCGCAAGCGGTGGAAAATGTTCGAACATCTTCTGCACACCCTTGTCGAGATTCCTGGTGTTCTTATCTGCATTGTTGGAGAGTGTGTTGCTGGACGAGCCTCGCCAGATTAGATTCTTGCTCGCGGCGGCGAACAGATCGACCACCAAGGTGCCGACCTGGTACGTTTCAGTTGTTGTCGTTGCTTCTCCGAATCCCCCGAATCCTCTCCAACGCCAACCCCCTCCAAAGCCATCGTAAAGAGTATTGAGAGTCTGTTGATTCCTGGTGATTTCCATCGCTACGATGCAGACGTCGCCACCGGAGTCGACCTGAGTCCAGCCTTTGGCTGTTAGAGCCGCATTCACCGCGTCCTTAATGCGGTCGACCATCAGTGGGTCTTTCGTTTGGACCTTCTCCCAAGAGTAGGTCTTATACTGTCCGAAATTTGCCTTGTGATCGTAATCGGTCTTCACCTGCTGGGCGAATGACGAAGCCGTTAGGGCAAAGAACATCGCGATCGAAACAAATACTGTGTTTTGTACCTTCATGATTTCTCCTTTTAGTTTTACCGAAAACGTGCCAGCGGGCCCGGTTCCGTTACTACGGCTGGCTAGCGCTCTTGGCGGACAGCGAGTGTTTTTCGGCGGCCGCAGCTTTGGCCGCATTTTGTTCCACCTTCGAGGGCAAAATCTGCATCTCGGATTTCCGTCCCTCGACCCAAATGGCACTCAGAAACAGGTTGCCGTATTTGTTGAAAGTGACATCGCTCTGAGCATGGGGAGTCTCCGAGTGGGCGATTACACACTCCACGAAGGCCCAGTGTGAGCCGCTGGCGTCTTCGATCAACAAAAGGTTGCCGTTTGGTTCTGGCTGGGTCATTCGATAACTGTGCGCCGGAATCTTCGCGTTTCCCGCGTAAAACGCGGAGGGTGCGTCAAACGTCACTCTGTTAGCGATCTGTGCCATGCTAGGAATAGCGCACAGAACCAATGACGGGGCCACGCACACAATCAATTCTCTAAAGTGTTGGTTCTGTTTCTTCTAAGTTTTTCGGCGTGTCTGGGGCGTGCCCCAATAGGAATACCGCCCCCTAATCAAGCTATGCATTGGGAATGCCAAACTTGAACGGAAGAAAAACTGGTGGCAAGTGATTGAATGTAGGAGAAGATAGAAAGGCTGCAACCGCAATTTGGTTCTGAGAAGCTCGCACTCTCTCCGAAGCCTGTGTCCCTCCTTCGACATCCGTCAGCCCGCAGTCACTCCGGGACAGTTCCATCATGGTTTTGTGTCTATGTTCTCCTTTCCTTGGCCGTGGACGTTCATTACCTCGAATCAGTTGAGACTCAGCCGTATCAACACTCTTTTCGGGGAATCGTTGGGAGGCACGCTGGTGAACGCGATGTAAGGCGTCGCAGGGCGTGCGTGAGAACGTTTCGCGGGAGGCGCTGCCACAGTGCCCGCGAGCTGATGGAAACTCTCGCTGGCGACGGTGATCGAGCGGAGGTCCGGCAGTTCGCACCGGAGCGAGACGTGATGCTCCTTCGTTGTCGCGATCCTTCTTGTCGCGGAGAATGAAAACGATTTTCTCCTCAACGTAGATCGCTGTGCAGCCAAACATCGGCCGCGTCCAGGGCTCGGCTGACCGCTCGGAGGGCCGCGACAATCGAGCCAATGAAGCAAAGGCTCATCAGGAAAGCCAGCGCGCTCAAACATAGACCGCCCAGCCACTCAACCGCGCGCTTTCCAGCATGCGCACGTCCCCTTCGCCCGTAATGACCTGTGACTGTAGTCCCAGGTCTCCGAATTCAGCTCGCTGGTCTCTAAAGCTCCCTGTGGGGCAGCAGTTGCAGATTGAATGACCAAACTCTCTTCGACGATCAAAAGCGCTTCGCAGGCGAGGAAAGGCCTTGCCTGCCAGGACTTCACGATCAGAAGCGGAAAGCAATTCCAGCGGATGGTTGCGCCGTGTGCGTCCAGCTGTCAGTGTTGAGTGCCCTGACGCCAAAATCGACATCCTTGTAAACGTAGCCCCGGTACTCAGCGAGCAAAGACAAGTGTCTTGTCAGCGCGTAATTAACTCCGACGCCATATAGGAAAGTACCTTTCGCCTGGGTATCAGCGCCGGACACGAAGCCACCCGGATTGCCCGTCGGGTGAAACACCAGACTGCCACCGCCGCCCAGGACATAAGGATTGAGCCTGGCTATCCTGAAGGGAAGACCCACAACCACATCGGCTGTGGCTGTGTGCACATCGGATTGAACTCTGGAAAAACCGCCCGCAGAAAAATACCTTTGGGTGTCGCGGTTATAGCCGTAGTTCGCTTCGCCGGAGAGCCAGCGATTGAAGTGATAACGGTACCCAACAAGAAAGCCGCCCGTCTCTGTCGTTGTCCGCGAGATTCCTTGACCGTTGGTGTCCTGCGTGAAAAAGCCGGTCCCTTGCACACTGATTTCGGAGCGGTTTTCCTGAGCCGTGGCGCTAAGACTTAAGAGAATGATAAAACCTGCAAGCGTGATCGCAGTTCGTCGCATGATGTGATTTCCTCCGTGATTGAATGCGCGTCCGCAGTTATAGTCGCGGGGTATTGTCGCTGTCGCACCCGTCAATGTGGGCATATGAGTTGCCAAAGCGGCGTGTGTCCTTACACCGTCGTCAAATGCTTGAGCGAACGAAGGTTAGGCAAAAGCGGGCGGAGACTGCGGGAAGGGATTGTCGAGACTTTCGTCACACGATTCGCTAAATGACGAGGGCTACGACATTTTGTCGAAGCTTTCTGCGTCTTCGTTACATCAGATGATGCATATTCAGGAACCCGACACTCGTCGTTTCGTGGCCGGTGGTGGGGGAGACAGAAGCGTCGCCGCGCGCGGCGACGCGATTGCCATCTGCAGAAATCGCCACCGTGAGCTTTGCGAGGTTTAACGGATGAGCACTTCTTCGATAGTACTGGACCACTCACTCAATTCTCACGAGTCGCCGACCGCAAGACCGGAATTGCAACCCGAGAGCGACCGCCTGAAGCTGCTCCTGGACATGACAACCACGTTGGTCTCGACTTTGGAATGCCGCGATCTCCTTCGCACGGTTTCGGCGATCATTCGGCAAGTCATGCATTGCGACATCGTTGGGGTCTGGCTGCCAGATGCGGAGCGTGTCCATTTGCGTCAGCTCGCCATGGACTTCCCAGAGAGCATGGGATTCGCTAGGGAGGGTGCGGTGCAACCGATCGATGCGTCCCTGATCGGTTCAGTATTCAAGGCCGGCAGGCCTGTCGTAGTGGATCTGACTAGTGAACAACTGGCGCTTCATGTCTCTACTGAAATTCGCGCCGAAGCCCTCAAGACGGGATGCGCTCTCCCCCTCATCAGCCGAGGTCGAACGCTCGGTGTGCTTACATTCGGTAGCCGGATCGAAAACTCAATCCGCCCGGAAGACGTTGATTTCCTTCTGCGCGCCGCCGGACAACTGGCGATCGCCATCGAGAATGCCTTGGCATATCGCGAGATCGCCGAACTAAAAGACAAACTCGCACAAGAGAAACTTTATTTAGAAGACGAAATCCGTGGCGAGCTAGACTTCGAAGGAATTGTGGGGCAGAGTTCGGCTCTGCGCCATGTTTTGAATCTGGTGGAAACCGTGGCTCCCAGCGATTCGACTGTTCTACTTCTCGGTGAGACCGGCACGGGCAAGGAACTCATTGCGCGTGCCATCCATGAACGTAGCCGCCGCAAGGATCGGACTTTCGTAAAACTCAACTGCGCTGCGATTCCCACCGGGCTATTGGAGAGCGAACTTTTTGGACATGAACGAGGCGCCTTCACAGGCGCGATTGCGCAGAAGATTGGACGGCTGGAGCTGGCTGATCAG
>DATMOO010000284.1:0-27735 GCA_035568275.1 Candidatus Sulfotelmatobacter sp. | reverse complement strand
TAAGCACAACTAAGTCGAAGGAATCAGAAAGCGGCAAATTGCGGATCGGCGATGATTGGAATGCGATCCGTATCATCGCTCTTTCGCAAAGCAATCCGCTCAAGGCCATCGCGGAGTTCGTCGAGAACTGCATCGATGCGCACGCCAAGACCATTGCCATCACACGTGGCCGCGAGCACGGAGAGCACTATCTGATGGTGAAAGACGATGGCGACGGCGTCCCCCGCGATCCGCACGGGCTGCCCGACTTCAAGTACGTCGCGACTCATATCTGCGACTCGATCAAGCGACGCATGAAGGCAGACGGCTCTGGAGGCGGCTTGCAAGGGGAATTTGGCATCGGACTGTTGAGCTTTTGGACCGTGGGCGAGAGGCTCACGATGACTTCTGGCGGTGCCGATCAACGCCTCTATCAGATGGCTATGAACAAAGGGGATCCGCGCTACACCGTGAACCCACGACGCGTGCTCTTTGCCGACCCCGGCACCGAGCTCAAGATCAGCCCCCTGCTCAACGGCATCCGTAGCTTGAGCGGCGAGAAGATCCAGTGGTATCTGGCCTCGGAGCTGCGCGACCGGATCCGTGCTACCCAGGTTCGTATAACGGTGGTCGACAAGCTTGCACGCAAGCAGTACCAGGTCGAGCCGCGGCAGTTCGAAGGGCGCTTGCTCCACCAACTGCCGGCAGTTCGCTCCCCATTCGGCGAGGCGTATGCCGAACTGTATCTCACGGAACCCGCCGAGAACGGCCGGGTCTCCCTTACCCGAGGCGGCACGCGGGTGATCGAGGATATCGGTACGCTGCCCGGTTTGGAGCGCGGGCCCTGGACTTCTCGTTACTTGCAGGGTCTGATCGACGTGCCTTACCTGAATCTGACACCCAGCACCCGTTCCGGGGTCATCCACGATGAACGCTATGGGGCATTTGCGGAAGCTCTCGTACCACTTGAGGCACACCTCAATGGCCTCATCGACGCGCAGCGGCGCGCCGAGGAAGAACAGGCGAACCGGGAGTCCTTGCGTGCCATCCAGCGTGCGTTTCGCGAGGCCATGCTGGTCTTGCCGCCCGAGGAATACGATTGGTTTGATATCCAGTCACGCTCGCCGCAAGCGGTCGGTGGCGGCGAGCTGCTGGAGCGACGCGTGGAGGCATCTGCGGAGAAGGAGGGGCCCGTGCCGGGTGTTCCGGAACCGAGCGGAAGCGAATCCGCCCAGCGTCAATTCTTCGACTACGCTGGGCCTTTGCGCACTGTCGTGATTTCGCCAGCGGCGAGCACATTGACCGTGAACCAAAGTCGGCGCTTTCGCGCACTGCCCCGGGATCGCTCGCACCGGCGAGTCGAGCAGGATTTGCTATTTAGCTGGGAGATCGGCGAAGGAAGTGGCATGCTCTCTTCCGCCTCCGATCAAGAAGTTAGCTTTCAAGCGCCGTCGTCGCCCGGTCTCGTGCGTTTGTCCGTCACCGTCTCACAGCGCGATGTGTGCTGCAGTGCGGAGGCACTGATCACGGTCACTGATAGCCTTGATGCGGCTGTGGGCCCTTCTCTCTTCAATGCGCGCGGCTTACCGGGCTACACGTTTGAACGAGCCGCTGGGGAACTGTGGCGCTCGCGATTCGATGCCGAGCGGAGCCTGATCGTCGTGAATAACGAGCATCGCGATTTTGTCTTCGCCACGCGCAGCCGCGCCCTCCAGTTGCGGTATCTTGTGCGGCTCTACGTCAAGGAGTTGGTGCTCAAAAACTTTAGGGGACTGCCAGCGGAACAATTGATGGAGCGCATGATTGAGCTCTCACTCTATGTCGAGGAGAAATTGAAATCTGCCTGAAGAGTGGTAACGCACCTTTTCGATTGGATAGAGGCTTAGCCCAGGCTTAGCCCCCGCCCAGAGCCTACTCTGACTCAGGCGCCACCGGTTCGGGGCGGCAGTTCCTGTTCCACCCACCGGACGTCAATACGACAACTTCGCCTCACGTCCCCGCCCCTTGTGGTTGCACTGTCAGCACCTCGGACCGCAGCGCCGCAGTATCGCGGACGTCGCTCACCGTGCTTCAGGTGCTATCCCTCGCACGCTGCTGCCTGGCGGCACGTCTCGCTTCTCTTTGCGCCGCTTCGACTCGACATCGCTCCTCGATAGACACGACGTTGTCGGGAGTAGTTTTGCCGAAACGCTCGAAATAGAGTTGCTCGATGAACTGGGGCAGTGGCCGTTTCCACGGCTCCTGCTTGTGGTTGTCGATCTTGCCCAGTTTCGCCGGGTTCAACCCAAGCTCCCGGGCCATCTGTACCTGGCTGTGAGACAAATGGCGGCGTCTTCGCGCATCGATCCATTCTTGCATTTGCTGATTTGTTTTGATTTTCTTCGCCATAGGCTATCGTATTCCTCGGGTAAAATCAGCTCATGAAACGGTCGAGCGAGGCAATCTGCTCTCTAGTTTCTGCCAAGTCCGACGGTGTTTGCAAGAATCAAAATGGGGAGAATCCAATCGAGTGGGCCCGGCAAACACGATCATCATTGATCTAACATTCCGATTGCGCTGATGTGCATTCACCCTTCATGAGAGAGGTTCTTCTTGGTAATCGAACAACAGATTTCTGCGCGTCGCGAAAGGGCTCACGGAAGCATCGTGCGCATTCTGACCCGGCCGGATGGGAACTTGTACGGAGATTATTCCGTACGCTCGGCCAGCAACAAAACTTACCGGGTAGCGATGCGAGGGCCGGGCCTGTTCGATAACTACTGTTCCTGTCCCGACTTTGCGGTCAACACCTTGGGAACATGCAAGCACATAGAGGCTCTGCTCGCTCGGTTGCGTAGGCACCGCGGCAAGGCACTTGACCGCGAGGTATTCAATCGCGCCAGGGCTTCGCTTTCGCTTCATTACGGTGACACTCTGAATGTGCGGCTTCGGCTCCCCCTCTCTCCCTCGGCGGCGCTGCAGGCGCTGGCTCAAGCATACTTTAACGATCGGGGCCTACTGAAATCCTCCCGCTTGCGGGATTTCGGAAAGCTCATGGATGAGCTCCGTAAAGCTGACGATCAAGCCGTTATTTACAGTGACGTTCTGAACTACGTCGACAGAGAAAACGAAATTGCTGAAGGGCGGGAGACAGAGAAGAAGCTGCTGGCGAAACACGGGCGCGGCCGGGATCCGCTTGCTGGCTTGCTCAAGACTTCTCTGCTCTCCTATCAGGTGCGAGGGGCCATCTTTGCGGCATGCCGCGGCCGTGTAATCCTAGCCGACGACATGGGGTTGGGTAAGACCGTGCAAGCGCTCGCAGCCACCGAATTCCTGCGTCGCAGCCGCGGGATACAACGAGTGTTGATTGTGGCGCCGGCGTCGGTTAAGTACCAGTGGAAGAAGGAAATCGAAAAGTTCACCGGCCTGGACGCGCAGGTCATCGAGGGACTGGTGCCTCAACGGCATAAGCAGTACGCTTCCCCAAAGTTCTTCAATCTCACCAGCTACGAGCTGGTTCTGAAAGATATCAAGTACCTGCACGACCTCCAATCGGACCTTATCATCCTGGACGAAGCGCAGCGCATCCGGAACTGGACAACGGCCACGGCACGGACCATCAAGCAGTTGAAAAGTCGCTATACCTTTGTGCTGACCGGTACCCCGTTGGAGAACAAATTGGAAGAGCTTTTTTCTGTGGTCGAATTCGTCGATGGGCGACGGCTGGGACCCGCCTTCCGCTTCCTTCAGGAACACCGGATGGAAGACGCGGAAGGGAAATTGCTGGGCTATCGAGGCCTTGACCAAATTCACCGCCAATTGGAACCCATCCTTCTTCGTCGCACTCGCGGGGAAGTATTAAAAGACCTTCCCCCTCGAACCGACCAGGTGTTTCATGTACCGCTGACCCCAGAGCAGGCAGAACCGTACTGGGAACAGAGCGAGATTCTGGGTCAGCTCATGCACAAGTGGCAACGCCAAAAGTGGCTTTCGGAAATTGACCTACGCCGCGTCCTGTGCTGCCTCCAAAACATGCGCATGCTCTGCAACTCTACGTTTCTGTTCGACAAGCGCACCCACCACTCGCCCAAGCTGGAAGAGTTCCGCGAAATCATTCGCGAACTGACCGTCGAGGAAAACCGCAAGGTTGTGGTCTTCAGCGAATACGAACGCATGACATCCTTGGCTGGAGAAGAACTGCGGAAAATGGGAATCGGATTCGTTTCGCTACATGGGGGCGTTCCCTCTCGGAAGCGCGGTGCACTCATCGAAACATTTCAGAGCCAGCCTAACTGCCGGGTATTCCTCTCTACCGATGCGGGCGGAGTAGGACTCAACCTGCAGGCGGCCTCCGCTGTCATCAACTTCGAGCCGCCTTGGAATCCGGCGCGTCTGGAGCAGCGCATTGGGCGCGTTCATCGCCTGGGACAGGCCAATCCCGTTCAGGTCATCCATTTTCTTACCGAAAAGACGATCGAAGAACGAGTCTGGGAAACACTGCAACTGAAAAAATCGCTGTTTGCCGGTGTGTTTGACTCGCCCGTTTCCGAAGTCAGCTTCGCAAAACTCGGACGCAAGAGCGTCCTACAGCAGGTGAAAGAAATCTTTGCCAACCAACCCGGAAGACCGAAGCCCATCATCGATACGCCTCCGCCGCAAGCAATCCGGGTTGGCGAGACAACAACCTCGGCACCAGCGGTCCAGAGTACCGTGGAGCCCTCCAGTTCCAGCGTCCCAGCCAGCAGCGAGGATGGAGTTGGCGCCGTTGAACGAGCCGCGGTTAGCTTGGCCAAGGCCGGGTTGGCATTCCTCCAGTCCGTTGCCTCGGAATTTAAGAACTGCGCGACCGCGCCCGGCCAGCAATCGCACGCAGCCGTTTCTAGCCTGTTCTCGCGGCATCCGCAGACGAATCAGCCAATGCTGGCGGTTCCGCTGCCACAATCCTTTACGGCAGAGCGAATCACGCGAGCGGTGGTCCGGTTCTTGAGCGCCCTCGAGGAGCAAGCTTAATAGACCCGGGCGCAGTTGCGACGCCTCTACCCCAATCGTCTCGAACTGCCAAATTGTGACGCCGGTGTGACGCAAAACCTGCCATCACTGCCAAAGTTGACATCATCGACACTTCGCGGCGACTGATTTCAAATAAGTTGTCTGTTTGCAATGCAGCCCGGCGAATTCAGCTTACAGGTCCGGCTGCCTTAACTGCTTTCTGCTTCCACGCACATCGCGATTGAGAACGCCCGTTTACGTATCGACGTCACCAAATCCCAACGCGATCTTTAGGCTTTAGATACAATTTGTCGCCGGGAAGAGGAACCACGCTAGATATCGCTTACGTAGGGACGCAGTCTCGTCATCTGTTGACTTCACGGGATATCAACGCCGTTCCCTACGGTTACGCGTTCACTGCGGCAGTCCAGGATCCCAATGCTTGCGGTTGGAAGGGCACTGTAGGCACCGATCCATATCGGGCGGGTTCGCCATATCAGGCTGCCGGGTACGGCTTCACAGGAATCTGCGTCTGGGCCGCAACTCCTATGCCGATGCCCCCCCGGGTGCCGTTCAAGGGTTATGGGCAAATGTCGTATATGAAGTTCAATGGGACAGCCAACTACAACTCGCCGCAGACTCCGTTGCAGCGCCGCTTCACTAAGGGCCTAACGTTGGGAGCTGTGTACACCTGGTTACACTCGCAACCACAGCCAACGCGGATCAAGACACGCAGGATCCGTTTAACCCGCGCCTCCTCGACTACCGGTCTGCGAGTTGGGATCGTCGGCACGTCTTCGGTAGGAACCTTTCAATGGAAACAGTAGCGAACAAATCAAATCCCATCTCTTTCGAATTGCGTGTGTGCAACTTTAAGCGAGCCCCAACCATGACGAAAAAGCTGCGAATCGCAGTTCTGCTCTTATTAGTGAACTGCTGTCTGGCGCAGTCCGCACCGCAGAAGTCAGATGTGGAAAACCGTGTCAACTCGATCCTCGAAAAGATGACGGTCGAGGAAAAGATCGAGGTGCTTGGCGGATTCAATGACTTCGATACACGTCCCATTCCTCGACTTGGAATTCCCGCGCTCAAAATGTCGGATGGGTCCATGGGAGTTCACGACTATGGACTTACTACGGCGTACCCTGCCGGCATCGCGTTAGCCGCTTCCTGGGACGTCGACCTTGCCCATCAATTCGGAGTAGCCATGGGCAACGATGCGCGCGCGCGTGGCGTTCACTTCATACTTGCCCCCGGCATGAACATCTATCGCGCGCCCATGAACGGACGCAACTTCGAATACTTCGGAGAGGATCCTTTCCTCGCGTCGCGCATGGCAGTCAACGAGATCGAAGGAATGCAAGAGCAGGGGGTCATAGCGACCGCAAAACATTTTGCCGGGAATAACTCCGAGTTCGCGCGCATGACGCTGAGTTCCGACATAGACGAACGAACGTTGCGCGAAATCTATCTGCCCGCGTTTGAAGCATCCGTGAAGGAAGCGAAAGTGGGAGCCGTCATGGACGCATACAACCTGGTCAACGGCGTTTACATGACCGCGAACAACCATCTGAACAATGAAATCCTCAAGAAGGAGTGGGGATTCAACGGCATCGTTATGTCGGATTGGGGCGCCACTCACGATGGCGTGGCGGCGGCGAATGGTGGCCTGGATCTGGAGATGCCGTCTCCGTCGTTCATGAATCGCGAAGCGCTGCTGCCCGCGCTCAAAGACGGCAGAATTTCCATCGAGACAATTGACGACAAGGTGCGGCGGATACTGCGAAAGGCCATCGAGTTCGGATTCTTCGACGGGCAGCAGGCCGATACCGGCATTCCCTTCTACCGCCAGGAGGGCCGCCAAGTCGCACTAGAGGAGGCTCGGGGCGGCATGGTCCTATTAAAGAACGCGGGCAATCTGCTGCCGCTCGATGAGTCCAAGCTGAAGACAGTCGCTGTGATCGGGCCTGATGCCTATCCGGCTGTCATATCCGGAGCAGGCAGCGCGGAAACCAAGCCATTCAACGCCGTCAGCTATCTCGAAGGCATCAGCAATCGGCTGGGAACGAAAGTCAAAGTTCTGTACGACGTGGACGTTCCCGTTCTCGATCCGGTGTTTGAGAATTCCGATTTCGTGACTGCACCTGGAGGCGAAAGCGGCTTGAAGGGAGAATATTTCGACAATGAAGATTTGAAGGGTTCGCCAGTTCTGGTTCGCACGGACCGTCACGTGCACTTCGATTGGGGAGAGGGCAGCTTTGCCCCGGGCCAGCCGGTGGATCACTTCGCCATCCGCTGGACGGGCTATTTCATTCCAAAGGAGTCTGGCGACTACCAGTTCTTTACCTCCGCGGATGATGGAGTTCGGCTATATATCGACGATGAACGCACGATTGACGACTGGCTGCCACATTCACAGACACTGGATACGTGCAGCAAGCATCTCGAAGGCGGGAAAGCCTATAAGATTCGTCTCGAGTATTTCGACTCCGTAAGCACTGCCATCGTCGGTTTCGGCGTCACTCGCGCGGACTCATACGTCGGAAATAAAACCAAGGCGCTGGCGGCCAAGGCAGATGCAGTCATCATTTGCGTCGGGTTCGACGACAAGACCGAAGGAGAGGGTTTCGATCGGCGGTTTCAACTTCCCGGAGGACAGGATGAACTGATCCGCCAGATCAGCGCGGTCAATAAAAACACAATCGTCGTGATTACTGCCGGGGGCAACGTCGACATGACCCAATGGATCGACAAGGTTCCGGCGCTACTCGACGCCTGGTATCCAGGACAGGAGGGCGGCACCGCGCTGACGCAAATTCTCTTTGGCGACTACAGCCCTTCGGGCAAGCTTCCGGCATCATTTGAACGCCGGTGGGAGGATAATCCTGCCTTCCACAGCTACTATCCCGCAAAAGGTGAGTCACGAGTTCAATATTCCGAGGGCGTGTTCGTCGGATACCGCCACTACGATCGGTCAGCAACTAAGCCACTCTTTCCCTTTGGATTTGGGCTATCCTACACAACCTTCACCTATAGCAATGTGTCGGTGACTCCTGCTTCCGGCAACCTCGATCAACCAGTGACAGTCTCATTCGAAGTGAAGAACGTTGGCCGCCGGGAAGGAGCGGAAGTGGCAGAAGTGTACGTCGGCGATCCGCATGCGAGTATTCCCCGCCCAGTAAAAGAGCTGAAAGGATTTGCCAAACTGAGTCTGAAGCCTGGCGAGAGCAAACAAGTGAGCATCCATCTCGATCGGCGGGCATTTTCCTTTTACGACGTGGGGCAGAAAAACTGGAATACGGAACCGGGATTGTTCGATATCCTGATCGGCGGTTCTTCCGACAAGATTCAACTGAGGAGCACATTCACTCTGACGCGGTGACCGGCTAGCGGAAGGTAATTCAAGTTAGTCCGGTTCGATTTCAGGCATCCGAGTCAGGCTTTGCTCGACGCCGGGCAATCGTTTCACCGGTAGCGGGATCTCGATTGTCCCCATGCGGCCAGTGAGTCCATCTTGCACGCCAATGCGCATCGATGCCGCTTGCACTGGGACATCCAACTGCTGGCGAAAACGGAGCCCCCCGGACAGAATTTCGTGATAGCCCTCTGGCTTTAAGTCGCTGACTGCACGGCTGACCATGCTCGTGCGTAGAGTTCCATCTTCATCGAATGAAGTGATCATGAAGTTGGTGAGTCCGTGGCGAACTCCTTGCAGGGTGGCATCAAAACGCAGCTGTGAAGGAGTAATGGCATAGTCCACCAGATATCGCTGCACTTCGACCGGCTCGGTGGGACGGGCCTCTTCTTTGCGGCGCTTTCCTTTCGTGGACACCGGCAGCAACCCCGCGGTCTTTGGGTCTACCTTTCGCGACTTGCCAATGGGAGCGACCCTCGCCGCGAAGAAGACCTGGTGAGCCTGCGGAGATCCGTGCTGCATGGCAGCTAGGCCAAAGCCCTTGGCCGCTTCTCTTGCGCCCGCTGAAGCCGGGTCCACCGCGTAGTAGCCGGAGCGATGAATCAAGTGGAGTTTCTTCTCGTTGCCCGTCAGCGAGACTTTGACCTTCCTGAATTTACCGTC
Source organism: Candidatus Sulfotelmatobacter sp. (assembly GCA_035568275.1). Classification (GTDB taxonomy): domain Bacteria; phylum Acidobacteriota; class Terriglobia; order Terriglobales; family Acidobacteriaceae; genus Sulfotelmatobacter. The sequence goes on along the minus strand of DATMOO010000284.1, from coordinate 18,710 downwards.
ATATTTTTTATTCGTTGGAGTGTACGATAACGCGTAGTAGTTTCTTTCCTGCTCCATGGCAACGGACATTGCCTGTTCAATACCGTTGGTGTTGTAGAAAGCTTTGCCGCCAGTGTCGGCCGCAATTCGGTCCATGATTCCATGTTCGGTCATTTCCTGCATGAAGGGCGGGTCGCCTCCCGGCAAGTTGGACCCAATATTGCCGACGCCACTCAAGTTCCCAAGCTGCCTGAGTCGCATGGTTTCGGAACTTGGGCTATAAGGGGATTGCGATGTCGCCGACGGCTGTGTGGAGTCTGGAGCGTTGCTGAAACTCGGCGTCAGCATGGAGTACGCGGTCAGTCCTCGCACGTCCACCGGGTAAACGGCGATATGGGATTCGGCGAGCAGATTCACGGCTTGTTTGACTTGCTCGGCATAGCTGCTACTTGCCGCATCGGAATTTCGCAAATCGACTCCCGGGAAAATGCCGAGTGGAAAAGATCCGGAAAGCCAGATCAGGCTTTTGCGACCGGGAATCGCTGAAAGATAGCGCGCCAGTTGAGAAAAGGCGTCCATCGTGAGCCATGCTCGCATGTCGAGATCGCGACCTCGGCGGAGAGATGTCTCCTGCTCGAGCCTGCCAGCGGTGTCGAGCATCACTCCCGCGGAGGCAGCGAACCTGCTATCTCGTGACTGTAATCTCATGGAGCCTTGCGCGAGCCAGGAGATCGTCTGCTGGTCCTGCGCGTCCTGATACTGCAAAGACGTGTACCGTAACGACCCTTTTTGCCTTTTTGCTGCTCGTATGAGCAGACCCTCGTCGGGCGTGAACCCCTGGATCATCTGGAGCGAGTCTGAGAGTGCGCAGAGGGCGAATCGAGATCCTTTCGGCTTGTTCTGGAGAAACTTCAGCAGTTCCACTTTGGCGCGCTGCTGCTGATCGGCGGGGGTGTTGAGCAAGTCGCACAAAACCATCGTCACAGATTCGGTCTCTGGTGCCGGAGATCGGTTGGTGAAAATATTCGGAGCAACTTCGTTATTGGGCTGGGCTACAGGCGCCGAAGGAACACGATCTTTCACCTCGTCGAAATAGCTAACGGCTTGTGGCTTACCGTCTTCGAACACCAGGAAATCCTGTCGAGGCACACTTCCGACTGGGTGGCCACCGGACCCTGTTACTACGACATCGAGGGCGACGACCTGTGTGCTGGTCTTGACCGTCATCATAGGATCAGACGCCTCAGGGTTAGTGGCTGCGGGAAGTGCATTTGACGCTTGCCCCTTGCCGGTCGCGTCTGACGTTGGCCTTGCCGAAACTTCCGTGGAATCGGATGAACTCGCGAGCGCTGCTGATTCTGCTTTTTCGTCGTCTGGCTCTACAACGGCGGTTCTAAAGACATGATTGCTTGCGTCTGTGTCCGCGTGATCTGCGGGCGGAATGTACAGCCCGGGCACATCCGCCTTTACTGCTGAGAATTTGGCCTGTTCCTCCGGAGTCATTGTGGGCAGGTCCTGTACTTCGATCTGCGTCCCGCGCAGCACCGCAAAGCGGGACCCGTCCGGAGAGAGCGCGTAGTTCTGGCCGTGCAGCACGATGGGGGACGCAGTCGCCTGGAACACATGGGTTCCGCTTGCGGTGTCGAATACTTCAATTCGCTGCTCGAGCCCTTCTTGCTGCGAAGAATCTTCGCCGGCAGGCGGCTGCGGCGTACCTGCAAGCATGAGTGTGCTGATCGCGAAGCGGCTTCCGTCCTCACTTCTCGCTAAGGCTGGCTCGTAGCGGTGTGCAACCCAATGTTGCCGCCATAAGCGCTTTCCAGTCACCGTAAAGGCGCTGACACTGTACCCGAAGCCGCTGCCGGAATCGCGCCCAATCAGCAGTGTATTGCTGCTCAGATAGAGAACATCCGGAATCCTTCGGGTCCGAACCCGCGCGATGTTTGCCCGCTGCGGTTCACTCGGACCAAAGCGCACCAGCCAAACTTTCCCGCTAAATCCTGCAATCACGCTGGCCAATCCGGAGCTCAGAGCCTCAATATTCGTCGGCTTATCAGAATGGATCACGCGCTGAACGGTCATGGAATCCGTGTCCCGGAATTCGATTTGAACTCGAGACTTTGAAGCTTGCTTTGCCTTAGAAGCTGCCGACTGCGGAGACACATCCTCCATCGTTTCCGATATGATCTGTTTCCCATCAGGAGTAGCAGAGACCCAGAGAAGATCTTTTGGCGATGTCCAGAGTAGCGTTTCGTGCAGATCAGCACCGACTATGTACAGGCTATTCAGCCTTCGCATCAGAATTCTTCCGGACCCGAGAGGCCAAACATAGCGACGGGAGTCGTGGAGATACCAGTCCGTCTGGCTGAGCACCTTGCCGGTGGACGCGTCGAGCACTGCGGCGTGCACCATTCGGTCGTCATGCGTCGAAGGACAATCTGCATGGCGCTGGAAAAGTCTTTTCGAATTGAAAGTAAACAAGAGGCGATCGTGACCCAGAAAATCGAGCGAGAGATTCACGGCCCCGGAACGTCGCGCCATCTCCGAGAACTGCTGGTATCCGATCGCGGAGAGATCGATTTCGACCGGCCCAGTTGATGCCACAGCAGAGGAAGAGAACCCGTCCTGGCCCGAGAGGCCCGCACAGCAAACCATCAGGACTGCGATGACCGCGATTATTTCCTTAATGCCACGCATGTAATGCTCTTATCTGGCCAGTTCCACCAAAGTCTGGGATGACGAGAGTGGAATGACGTAAGCTCCACGATCCAATGCCGGCGAACCACTCACGTGAAAAGAACCCACTTCGGCAAGACGCGCCGGTTGCTCGATCCGGATGCGCGCCTGAGGCGTAAACCCGTCCTTTGGAGCAAGTGCGATTCGCAGTTTTCCACTCTTCTCATTCCAAATCAGACGCTCGAATTGACCGGAGTCCAATGTGAGCCAGAGGGCGGCAGGGGCGAGATAGAACCTGGTGCGCGAAGCGTCTTTGGGTTCCACCGTAACCTCATCGCCAGAAACCGAAATGTTCCCACCGAAACAGATCCATCCGAAATCCGGATGGTTGGCAACGTATGTTCCGGTATTCCACGCGTGTCCAAAAAAGTTTGGCCCGTTGTCCCCGGATAAAGGATCGAAGCGCAGCATATCGGGAAAGGAATGGAAGGCGGGCGCGTCAAAGCCCTGCTCGTCGATATCCGTAAGGGCGCCCATCACGCCGCCGTAACCTGCGCGGAGCAGGTGAAAATCTTCGGGATGCTCGCGGTATTCAGCGAGCATAGGAATCGCATTGATACCCGATCCATAATGATGAAGCTGGCGCTCGATGCGGCTATATTTTGCAGCGTAGATGAAATCCCAGTAACGGCGCGCGCTCCCGTTGTATCCCCAATGCGGAACCGTCGGCATGTATCCGATGATTGCATTCACCGTGACTTCTGCCTTGTCGTTATATCCAAAGTATTTGCTCCAGGCATAGACCTCTTCCTGCCCGGTCGAGTCCCAAGGCATCTCGCTTCCGAAAGGATAAGCTTCTGTCTTCCAATGGTCGGCGCGCGCTTTCATCGCAGCTTCCAGTTGAATGGCTTGTTCGGTTTTTCCCTCCGCTTTGAGGTCGATCAGGATTGCCACGAAGAGGTCGCCTTCCATCTGACCGAATTGCGCCAGACCTTCCGCGAAATGCGGCATTGCCAGTGATGTTTGGTATGCCTGATCGAGATACCAATCCCACGGATGATGCTTCACCAGATCCGTGTGATTTCGGGCAAGCCGGTAAAGAACCCAATACGCGGCCGCAACGTGCGGATAGTTAAACGATCGGTCAACGGCCTCTGAAGCTTGCTTGTTCCAACTCGTCCAACTCTTCCAATCGAGATCGGAGCGATAGTAATTCGGTGGGAATTCATCGGGCTGATAGTAGAAGAGACTTTTCCTCACCCCAAATTTCTTCGGTCCATCTTTGAACTGTATACCGCCCCAAACCACGTCATCCACAAACTGCTCCAGTTTGGCGACTTCATCCGGTTGTGGCTCCACATATTCCTTCATGGCGAAGGCGAGCCATGATCCGGCTCCACCCTCATCGCTTAAACCTGCGATCCAGACACGACTGTCCTGGGTCACGATGTGGTTCGCTTCCCGGTCATAGGTCATCACTGAGGGTGCTCGGTGAAATGGATCCTTGGGATCGTCGAACCATTGTTCATGCGTGAGAAAACGACCCATATCGGCGACGGCTTCCGCCTGCGGCTTTATGACGAAATAATGGATCGATTGTGTGAGTCCGTCTGCATAGGTTACGGTCAGTCGCGCTCGTCCCCATTGCTTCCCAGTCAGCGCGTATTCGGTGAATGCGCGGTTCTCCGCTTCCCCTTTTTTTTGAATGTCGATCGCGCCGACTGGCTCCGCTTCGATCGATTTCACCGGTTCCGAGTAGCGCAAAAAGAGTTGAGCATGAATATCTTTCGGAAGCACGTAGCCCGGGATACCGACTGCGACGGGGCGATGGTTATCCGCAAGAGCAGATTCAATGTTCTGGATGGAACTGACAACCACGAACTGGAAGCCCACGGTCCAGCTTTCGTTGGGCCCGAGGGTTTTCGATGTGGGCGGATTCCATGGTTGCGCTTTTTTCCATTCGTTCTCAGCGAAGGCTTGACTGACGACCATCCAGTCGTAGAAGCCCTCAAATGTTATTCCGCGAGGGGTTAAGTCCATGTAGATTTCTGGCGTTGGCTTCTGATGTTCCCTCCAGCGCGGACTCAGAATTGGCTTGTAGGCTTCAAACGAGGTCTTGCCTTCCGGAATCACCAGCAAGGCAGGCCCGTGGCCGTTCAACTTGGTGACTTGAAGATAGCCTCCCTGCTGCCCGATGTAGGGATCGGAGAACGAGCAGATGGCATGTGCTTGCTCCAGAGTGCGCTCGTTCATGTCGTTGTTGAAAATCATGGGGACGCCAAGGCCGCCGATTTCGATCGGAGCGTTCGTGTGATTCGCAAGGGTGAAACGCAGAGTGAGCTTGCCGTCGATGACGCCCCAGGCGCGAATTACCTGTAGCGGAATGGGGGCCGAAAATGCGCTGCTCAGATCCGCCGCCCCAAGGACGCCGCCCTCGTGTGGCATATTCCTTACGGGAGTCCGGCGAAGAGCTGTCGAGTAATCTTTCCACTCGCCTTTCTCGACTCTAAGGCGAATGTCGATGTCTCCCAGATGGTAGTAGCCGTCGTGCGAACGTGCCGCAAGGCGATCCCCCGGCGTGAAATCAAATTGCGCGTCGGTCTTGGGATGAAGGGCCGCTACCGTCTGCGAAGAACGTACCAGCGACAACTGAAAGTCTGGTGAGTCAAAGTTCTCGAGGCCGGCGGCGAGCATCGGCCCCGGCTGCGGAGGAGGCTTCTTCGGTTCCTGTGCGAGCGCGCCAATGCTCGCGGAAAATAAAAGCCCGGCACAGCATTTCAATGCCAGCAGACGTAATCGGGGACGCACTTGGCTGATCATTGCAGGTCGTCCTTAGTGTGAAGTCGCACAATGTTGAGAGAGCACGGCGCCAGTGAAAGCGGCGACCGATCGTCGGTTTTGATCGTCCATGACACCGGAGCGATTTTGGTAGGCTCCTCGAATGAGTTCTCAGCAGCCTTGAAGCCTCATCGATGAGCTACTCCCGAGAATCAATAAAGATTAAAGATAACGAACTAAGGTGCTTGATCCGCTCGGACGGTTCGTACACCAAAGATGGCCCCGATATCATTTCCATCCGTGGCCTGAAAGCGGACCGTCACTTTGCTCTTGCCCGCAATAAGCTCCGGCGGGATGACATAACTGGCATCCACGAATTGTTTTTCCTGATCGGGGCTGAGGTGCGGTTCTGCGTGATCGGCAATCTTCTTGCCTTCAACCAGGATATCGAGCGTGCTCTTTCGCCATCGGTCGCCGCCGAACGTCACCCACAATGCGATCGGCCGCGAATTCTCAACCGGCATGTCGAATGAGAACCACCCTTTGCCTCCTCGCCCGTGGCGGCCTCGCCACAGCAGTGGAGCAGAATCTTCGCCTTGTTCATTAAAATCGCGCTCCGACTGCATCTCGCCCGGTTGGGCAAGAGCAATCGTCGCAGCCTGAAGCTTCTGCTGTTTCTCCTGCTCGGCTTTGTACTCGGCCGAACGCTTGCTCCACGCTTCCGGGGTGAAGACATCCCAGTACACGGCGTATTTCCGGCGTGGGAGTTCATAGAAAGGCGCGAACTCGATGTCATGGCTCAGGCCGGCGTCGCTCGTCTTAAACCAGCCGGGCTTTCCGGCTTCCGGCTTGAGGAATTGCTCGACTGGCTTTTTCGCAACGACGAGCGCTGGTGCAGACGGCGCGGGCATGCTCTCTTCGTCGTCCTGACGAACGTTGGGCCCAAGATCTCCCGCCAGCACCAGCGGCCCCCACAGGAATGCCATCCGGCCAGCATTGTCGGGCAGCGGTTCGGTACGCAACACCTTCGGGAGATTGAGTTCAACCGTGTCGCCTTGCCGCCAGGCTCGGTTGATTTTGACGTAGGAATCCGCCGGTGGAAGATCTTTGAGCGGCTTGCCGTTGACCTTGACGCTAAAGCCATCTCCGGCCCAATATGGCCTGCGCAGTGCGAGTGTGAATTGTTTCGGAGCCTTGGTCCGAATTCTCACCGAGGCAGAGGAACCGAGTGGAAAGTCGGTCGTCGTTTCTACTTCGACGCCAGCCGAGTCCCACGTTGCAATCGAGGGTGCGTATAGGCCGATCCAGAATTCCTCGGCGCCTTTGTAGTAATAGATTCCCGCGCCGTGCAGCGCGTGACTTTCCATGCTAGTGCCGACGCAGCAGGTGAAATCGTCAAACATGCGCTGGTATTCGTGCTGCACACCACGTCCGACGGGCAGCATGTAAGTGACCGTTCCGTCTTTCGGATCCTGCGACGCGAGAACGTGATTGAAGAGCGCGCGCTCGTGAAAGTCGGCATAGCGGATATCGGGCTCGATGGAGAAAAGCGTGCGTGTCATCTTGAGCATGTTGTAGACGTTGCAGGTTTCCGCAGTCCGGCCATCTACCATGTCATTGAGCTTGTCCGGTTCGCCGAAGTATTCGTTCTTGCCATGCCCACCAGTGGCAAAGCTGTAGTGATAAACCACGCGATCCCAGAAGAATTTCGCCGCCTCCTCGTCAGCGGCGTTGCCGGTGTACACATACCGCATCAGCACGCCATAGAGTTTCGGGACCTGAGTATTTCCGTGCGTGTGAGAAATGACATCCTTGTCTGCGGAGAGAGGATCGATCATCGCCTTCTGGTGAAACTTATCGGCGAGTGTGAGCCACCGTGGATCTGCGGTGTCGGCATACAACTCGGCCAGTACTTCATTCATCCCGCCAAATTCCGTACCCAGCATGCGTTGCAGCTGATCGTCGTCCAGCCTGGAAAGAATCTTTTCAACCCAGCCGGCAAACTTAGTCTCCACCTGTAGAGCGGTTGCATTGTCCGTGTACCGGTATGCGTCTCTGAGCCCGGCAAAGAGTTTGTGCTCGACGTACCACGGCGACCAGAGACCGTTCAGATCGAAGCCTCCGGATTTAATGACCCCGTTGCTCAGGTCGACGAAGCGTTGTTTTCCGTCGACGCCCTGACCATCCTCGAGCGCTCCAATGTATCCATCACCCTGTGCGTCCTGGATCTCTTTTAATTGATCAACAATGTAGTTGGCGCGATCCTTGAATCGGGCGTCACCCGTGGCTGCCCACATGAGGCTCACCGCCGACAGATAGTGACCCGCGATGTGTCCTGTAAGATTGCGCTTCGGCCCATCCCATCCGCCGTAGCCCTCTGCCTTGGGTTTCAACCCGGCACGCTGACGCAAGAACGCAAGCATGCGGTCGGGTTGGAGTTCGAGCAGATACTTTGCGTCGGCTTCCTGCGCTGCTTTGAGGGGGCCTCCTGTCAGCCTCACATGATTCAGCGGGAGCGGATTCAGCTTGACCGTCTTACTCTCCGCCAGTTGCGCAGGATTTTCACTTCCGGCCGCAGCCTGCAACGGCACGATTAAGCAAGCTGATAAACAAACCCACAGCAGATTCTTCATCACGCGCCTTACAACGTAGAGCAGAGCGTTCACCATTGCGGCTCCCTCGTGCAAATCCGAGCAAACGTTTTCTTATGAATCCATGCTACTTTCATTACCGGCGAATACCTTTTTTACTTGCGCAGATTGCTGTCGATCATTCGCCAAATCCCCAGCGGATTGGCCTCTCTCAGTTCATTAGGCAGAGCGTTATCGGGGAACCCCTGGTAGCAGACCAGGCGTGTGAAGCGAAAGATCGCCTGAGTGCCTACGGAGGTTGATCGCCCGTCGGAGGTCGAGGGATACGGACCGCCGTGAACCATCGCGTGCGTGACCTCAACACCAGTCGGAAACCCATTAAAGATGAGCCGACCGACTTTCGTCTCTAGAATCTGGATGAGGTCCGCAAAGTCGCGCAAGTCTTGTTCCGTCCCGTGAATGGTTGCGGTCAGGTGGCCTTCGAGCGCGCGCGCGATCTCCAAAATTTGTTCGCGGCTGGAGTGGCGCACGAGCAGCGTGGTGGGCCCGAAGATCTCAGACTCCAGGTCGGATCCTAGAAACGCATCGGCGTTGGCCTCGAATACCGCAGAGTGCGCACAAAATCCCGCCGCGCCGGACTTCTGCTTTTCGGCAAGGACCGTCACCGTCGGATCTGCCTTCCGCTTCGCAATGGCCGAGTCGTAGGAGGAATGAATGGCCTCGGTCAGAAGATGGAAGTGCGGAGAGCCAGCTACCAACTCCGATAACTTGCCCGCGAATTTGTCGGCATCGGGGCCTGTACCAAGAAATACCATCCCTGGCTTGGTGCAGAATTGTCCCGCTCCCAGCGTGAAGGACGCGTGCAGACCGGACGCAATGTTTTCGGCGCGATCGCGCAACGCTCCCGGCAGGATGAAAACCGGATTTGTGCTGCTCATCTCGGCATAGAAAGGAATCGGCTCCGGGCGAGACGCAGCCACGTCCATCAAAATTCGACCGGCTGTACGTGATCCGGTAAAACCACCCGCTCGCACCAGAGGGTGCTTCATCAGAGCCGTTCCAACCTGCGAACCGTGTCCGAACAACACCGAGAAGACGCCCTCTGGCATACCGCATTCGCGAACACTCTCCTGGAGTGCCCGCCCAACCAATTCGCTGGTGCCGGGATGAGCTGCATGGGCCTTCACGATCACCGTGTTTCCGCCCGCTAGAGCCGAGGCGGTGTCCCCTCCGGCCACGGAGAACGCCAGAGGGAAGTTGCTCGCCCCGAACACCACCACGGGCCCAAGAGGCCGCATTAGGGAGCGAATGTCTGGTTTCGGAATCGGCTTGCGTTCGGGATCAGCGTGGTCGATTCGCGCGTTCACCCAGGAGCCTTCTTCAGCGACTTGCGCAAACAAGCGAAGCTGGTGACAGGTACGCGCAGTCTCGCCTTGCAGCCGTGCTACTGGCAGCGCCGTCTCCTGCGCAGCTCTTTCGACAATGTCGCTGGTAATGGACTCAATCTTGTCTGCAATCTTCCGCAGGAACGCGCCACGCTCACGGCCCGACGTGAGGCTGTAGCTGTTGAATGCATCGGCCGCCAGCTTCACCGCGCGGTCAACTTCCTCGGGTGTTGCCGGAACAAAACCCGGTTGCAATCGCTGACCCGTGGTGGGGTCGTGCGCGTACAGGGGATCTGAAGAGCCGGAGCCCTCGCGAAAGCCAATCAGCGAGCGCCCTGATAGTTTTGCCATCTCGCCCAACATAAGTTCACTTCCTATTCGGTAAAGCATACGAAGCGACCGATTCCGGCCTCGTTCGTAATGATTCACGGATGATTTTCTTCGCCTGCTCGAGTTCGTTCCCTACCAACTCCAGTCGCGGCGGCCTGACACCGGTGCCTCCCATTCCGACTTCAGCTTGCACTACTTTGATGAGTTGAACGAACTTTGGCACGGTATCCATTCTCAGCAGTGGCAGAAACCAACGATACAATTCAAACGCTTTTCGATCCTCTCCCTGGATTCCGTGGTTGAACAGGTCTACGGATTCGTGCGGCAGGGCGTTCGCCAAGCCGGCGACCCATCCTGTGGCTCCCACGCCGATCGCTTCCAGCACCGCGTCGTCCACGCCCACCGAAATTTCGATCCGGTCATCGACCAATGCGCGAATCGCCGACACACGCCTGGCGTCGGTACTCGATTCCTTGACCGCTCTGAAGTTCTCGAATTCCGACGCGAGTTCCTGGATCTGCTCCGGCAGGAAATCGGTTCCATACGCCACCGGATTGTTGTAGAGCATGCAGGAAAGAGGCGTTGCGCGGAAAATAGCTGCAACGTGAGCTTTCATCTCACGCCAGTCACCGAGATACACATACGGCGGCAACACCATCAGCCCGGAACAGCCCAGATCGCTCGCAGCTTTCGCCATCGACACCGACTCCGAAGTCGTGAGCGACGAGATCGAGGCGACCAAGGTACCGCCACCATTGAGTGCTTTTCCCAGCGTGTGAAGAATCCTCTTCTTCTCGTCGAACGACAGAGTCGCGCCCTCGCCCAGCGAGCCCAAGGCGACCACCCCGGCGCAGCCGTTCTCCAGCAGCCAGCGGGAATGCTCGGCCAGGAATCCATGATCAACGCTGAGATTCTCGTTGAAAGGAGTTGTGATTGCTGGCGTGACGCCTTTCCAGTTCATTGGACTTCTCCTGTCACTTCTGGGATCGACTGCGGCTGTGCAGCTAAGTGTTCGACGCGTGCCGGGAAAACCGGCGGACGAACCGAATCGGGGTTCCACTTGAAAAGAAACTGGGTTGCTGGTCCGCAAATTCTTCCCTGGCAAGGTCCCATTCCGCAACGCGTGTGCAGTTTGGCGGCGCGCCAAGAGGTGTGCTCGCGAAGGCGCGAGTAGGAAACGTCTTCGCATCGGCAAATCAGAGTGTCCGCCGACGATAGGCTTCTGAGTTCCGAGCGCAGCCAGAATGTTTCGTCCAGAAGGCGCGCAAACCGGCGAAATCTCTCCCGCTGGGGAAACAGCATTCGCGCTTCGGAAGCCTTGCCAGTTGCGGCTAGTCCGGCGATCTGTCCTTCGATCAGGGCCAGGTCCACTCCTCCGATGCCTGTCGGTTCGCCTGCGCAGAAGATCCCTTGCGCACTCGTTTGTTGCAACTCGTCCACCTGGACGTAGCCACAACGAGTCCGACACCCAAGCAACACAGGCAGCTCTGTGTTGGGTACAAGATGAAACCCGCACGCCAGATAGTCGCACTGTACCGTTTCTGATTTGCCCGCGCGCGAGATGGTCACCGCCTCGAGCGTTCGTTTTCCATGCGCTTCTACGGGCCAACTGCTCGTAGCCAAAGAAATGCCCGCTATGTCTTTCCTGAGCTGCAAACCCTGAAAAATCTTTCCCGGATGACGGAGCAGCATCATCACGAATCGCGCCAGCTTGCTCGCGGATGCTTGCTCGCAGATCAGGGGGATCTCCGCACCGTGCTTGTGCAAATACGACGCCACCGCGAGCAGAAGCGGCCCCGTGCCTGCAATGACGACCCGCTTGCCTTGAATCCGCAAACCGGACTTCACCAAAGCCTGCAATCCGCCTGCGCCCATTACGTTGGGTAAAGTCCAGCCGGGAAATGGCAGAAATCTTTCCCGCGCTCCGGTAGCCAACACCAGGTTGCGATAGCTCAACTCCCAAACATCGTCGAGTCCTTCGGCCATGAGAACCCCAGCTGCGGGATGATGAAACACTCTTTTTCCGCAAAGCTCGATGACCCCGGCTTGCTTCAATCGCACGAGCCAACTCGAAGCTTCGGAAGAGTGTGAGCCCTCCGATGACCCGCCCCGCCAGATCTGCCCTCCCGGAGCTCCATTCTCGTCAACCATCCCGACGCGGGCGCCACTCTCGGCGGCGCGGGCAGCGGCCGCAATGCCCGCGGGCCCTCCGCCCACGACTAGAACGTCGAATCGTTCTCTGGAGTAGTTACTCATCCGTCTTTACTTCCATATCCGGCTCGCACAAGAGCTGGCAGGTTCTGGAATGCGGTATTCCATTGACCACCGCGCGACACTCAAAGCAAATACCCATCCCGCACAAAGGACCCCGCGGTTCCCCAATCACCGAACTCCGGCAAGGCTGCCCGGCCATCACCATCGCCACGGCTACGGTTGCGCCTGCCGGCACGGAAACTGTCGCTCCGTTCACCCGCACTGTGAATTCGCTAGGCATGGGCATATTCCTTTGCCGTCCGCGAAGGCAGATAGGGTTCCACAGCGATCTCCGGTTTCGAGCCCGTCACCTGATCCACGAGAAGCCGCGCTGTTCCAAGCGATGTCGTAATTCCCAGGCCCTCGTGACCGGTGCCCAGAAACACCGACTTGTATCCGGGACAGGGACCGATGAGTGGCAATTTGTCAGGGGTGGCTGCGCGAAAACCCGTCCATACGCGCACTGCTGACATGGACCCGAGCGCCGGCATGAATTCCTGCGCGCGACGCACCATGTTCGCCAGCATGACCTGATCGACTTCCTTGTGCTCAGCTCCGTATTGCCGCGAGGAGCCAATCAGAATCTGCCCGGTCCGCCGCGGCTGCACATTGAAAGCTACTGTGTCCCGAGACACCGAGTGCGCGCTCTTGAGATAACCAAGTTCGACTAACTGATGACGAAGGAACCCCGGATAACGGTCCGTAATGACGAGATGCCCCTTACGCTTCTTCACGTCAATGCCAGCGGTGAGTTCTGCTGCATTCGCGCCGGCAGCATTCACCACGATGCCACCTGCGACTTCCTGACCATCATTGAGGCGAACACTTCCTTCTGATATCTGCACCACCGAAGCGCCCAACTTGAGCTTGGCCCCGCGTTGTTGCGCGCGGCCGATGAGGAAACGAGCGGCGCACGGTGGATACAAGACCGCATCTCCGGAAACTAGAAGTCCCCCGGCCAAACCATCCCGTAAGTTCGGTTCCGCTTCCATTAATTGCCGGGCATCCATCACTGCAACTGCTACTCCCCGTTTCTGGTAGTACTCGCGCTTACGCGATACCTCGGCTATCTCTTCGTCGTCTGTCGCAACCCAGATCGTTCCCGCTTGCTGATATTCGACATCATCGGGCAATTCCGGCCGCAGTTGCTGCCACAGCTGCTGAGAGTAGCTCGTCAGCGCAAACTGAGCGTCGGAATCGTCCATCACGACGATGTGCCCCATGCCGGCAGCCGTCGCTCCGCTCCCCACAACGTCTCGATCTACAACCGCCACTCGTAATCCTCGTCCGGCGAAAGCGTCCGCGCACGCCGCTCCCACAATCCCGGCGCCGACGATCACAACGTCGTAGGTTTCTTTGCTCATAGCGTCAGATGCGTATGCCCATGCAGAGAGGATCCTGCGGATTCAAAATCAGTTCCGCCTCTGCATTCACAAAAGCCGATCCCGTGATGCTGGGATAAACCTTGCCCTCTTTCACTCTTACCGTGCCTTCAAAAATGCTGCCCACAATGCTTTCCTGCTTCCAGACTTGGCCCTCTTTGATCTTTCCGTCGGCGTACAGGCAAGCCAATTTTGCGCTGGTGCCCGTCCCGCAGGGAGATCGATCGTAAGCTTTGCCGGGACAGAGCACGAAATTCTTGCTGTCGACTCCCGGGATTTGCGATTGGGCAAAGAGTTCCACGTGATCGATTTCTTTTCCCTGATCGCCGGTGATCCCGCTGTCTCGCAGTGCGGTTCGTATGGCCCAGGTGAAAGTCGTCAGTTCATCGACATTCTTCAGTGTCAGATTCATGTCGTGTTTGCGCACCAAAAAAAACCAATTGCCTCCCCACGCCACATCGCCCCGTACTTCACCGTAACCCGGCACTTTCACCGCTACGTCGGCGGCGCTGCGGTAACTGGCAACATTGTTCACCGTGACCTTGCCATTCTCGTGCAACTCCGCCGATACCACACCCACGGGTGTCTCGATCCTGTGCTCGCCAGGCGTGATGCGGCTCATGTACGCCAGCGTGGCGACCAGGCCGATGGTTCCGTGACCGCACATTCCGAGATACCCCACATTGTTGAAGAAGATGACACCCGCAGCACAGGCCGGATCGACAGGTTTGCAAAGCAATGCGCCGACCACAACATCAGATCCTCTCGGCTCGTTCACCACCGCTGAGCGGAAACTGTCATGATGCTGACGGAACCGCTCCAACCTTTCCGCCAATGCCCCTACACCCAGGTCAGGACCGCCGCTCAGGACCAGTCGCGTGGGCTCGCCCCCAGTGTGGGAGTCGATAACTTTAACCCGTTGCCATCCGTTGACTGAAATCAAGTGTGTATTCGCTCGCTTGGGGATAGCACATTTGAGTGTTGAACCCTGTCTATCCCGGAAGAAATAATCTTATGGATACAATATGCAACCGTCAATCTTGGTCATTCCTCCTATTCCCATTTAGACAAGAAGAGTGACTCCAAGCCAATGAAAATAATACCTTTCCTCAAATAGCATTCATAACCGTTGAATCCCCTTTTGCATACATTCTGCGGTATACTTCCTGCGAGGAGCTTGGGCCAGCGAACATGGACCTAGAGAGCGCATCGTATTCCAGCATCCCCCGCCAGTCGCTGCCGTCCGCCGTAGCCGACAAGCTGCGCGATCAAATCATCCGAGGCGAAATTCCTGAAGGATCTCAGCTCCGTCAGGACGCCATCGCAACGCAGTACGGAGTCAGTCGCATTCCGGTGCGCGAGGCCCTGCGTCAGTTGGATGCCGAAGGTCTGATTGCCATCGTTCCCAACCGTGGCGCGATCGTTCCGGCACTGTCGCCGGATGACATTGGAGAACTGTTTTCCATCCGCGCCCTGCTCGAGCCCGAAGTTTTGAAGTTGTCGATACCTCATCTTACCCAAGAGGACTTCGGTGAAGCCGACAACGTGCTGCGTAAGTACGTGAGCGAACTGCGCAAGCAGGAACACGTTTCCGCCTGGGGCCGACTGAATTGGCAATTTCATTCCATCCTCTACTCCCGGGCAAACCAGCCCCGCTTTATGGCCGTCATCCGCAACGTCAATAACAGCGGAGAGCGCTATACGCGTCTTCAGCTTTACCTGACGCACGGCATGAAACGGGCGAACGAAGAGCATCACCAGATTCTCGAACTGTGTCGCCAACGCAACGTTGTTGACGCCTGCGACCTGCTTCGAGAACATATTCGTCATGCCGGTCACTCGCTCAAAGAAGTGCTTGAACAAAAACGTGCTGAAGCACAACACGAGTTGGAGACTGCCGGGCGGCGCTCGAAATCATGAACACCGATCAGCACCTGCTCTAACTCATCTGTCCCACAATCTCAAACTGCGTTTTACCTTTCGTTCGAATCATCACGGTATCTCCGTGAACTCCTCCCAGAGAAACAGTTTCACCGTTCACAGTTACCCGCTCAAGAACCATCCCCGTCGGAAGACGAAGCTTGAAGTGTAGTTCCTTTGGGCTTGTAGCTCCTATCAGCTCAACGCGGCCGATTACCGATTTCTCCTCGCGCTTCGTGATCAGACTGAAACTGACCCGCCCCCAGCGCGTCGGGGCTTTTTGAATCTGGATCGGTTTCCCGGACGCGACCCACTCCCGCGGAACACCTTTCGCCAGATATAGAATCTCGGCATCTGAATCTTCCAGCACCAGCATCCATCGAACCAGCAGCGGAATGGTCTGCTGCGCGGGAACGCAGTACGTTCCAGAATCGCCCGTGATACCGGTAACCTCACCCGCCGTCCAGCTTCCCCGCGTGTGCGCGTGATAGCGGTGCGCATAGAGAAACAGCAGAAACTCTTCGATTCGATCCAGGCGCAAGAGCATTTGAGCGTATCCGTAGGAGATGAAACCAAGAATCTCTCTCCCCTCCGGACCAAAGCGCCACACGTTGGCGACGACTCCAAGAGTGGTTGCGCCGTGAGCGCGCATGCAGTCGATCACGAGGTTCGCAAGGTTCGGGGGCAAGATGTCGGCTTGCAGCAGTTCAGCATAAGGCCGATGCGGCCATTGCTGTGGACTGGGCTTCTCTTTCTCAAGCGATTCGCGGAAGGTGAGAGTTGTTCCTGGGAAGATCCCGATGTACGGCGGTGCCTTATCTCTTTGGATATTTTTTTCGATGCTCTTGATGGTCTGATCCTGCAAAGTCTTGCTGCGCTTAAGCCACTCGTCAGCCAGAGTTGGCATAGCAGGCGCCGAGTTAGCCCGACCCAATTGCGTCCATACCTGGGCTAGATCTTTGAAACCGCGCGCGGCAAACGCACTATTTGCATAGTAAGGCTGCCAATACAACGACGGCGTTGGGCTCAAGCAAGAATCCGATTCGCTCCACCCGCGGATCAGGCCACGCCCCGGATTGTCTTCCGGCAGTTGGAGACTCTCGTCGTGCATGTCCGCCAGCTGTTTCGCGGTCGCTTCGATTTTTGCTCTGTGCTTCAGAAGCAGCCGGGCGTCACCACTGTAATTGAAATACCGCGCGACAAGAGATAGGGTCATGCCGAACTGCGCGGTCTCGGGACCACGCATATCGATCATGCCCTTGTCGTCGACGTATTCGGAAAAGTAGTTATCGATGAAGAGCCGCGCAGTATCCAAACGCCCCCACTCCATGTTGGTGTAGATGGCGCTGGTGAAGATGTCCTGAAAACCGTCGTATTCCGAACCCGCGTAGTCGCGATCCACGGCGCCGTATTTCGGATAGACGCCAGCGGGGCGAGTCATCAACTCTTTCGTGAAACTGTGCTTCGATAAATCGATCCAGTCATGCTGTGGCAGAGAAGCGGGAGAGCAGTCGTCCAAAAGTCGCTGCCAGTATTGGGCAAACTCGAGCAATGCGCGATAAAACTCCTCTGGCTTAGGATCTTGTCTCGCAGGCGGAAAGGCCGGGTAGCTGTGGCCATACACGACCTCGGCTATTTTGCCGTTCTCGACTCGCGCCGCCCGGTGCCACGTGTGGACGATGTATTTGTTCTTGTTTGGGCGCACGTCGCCGAACAGGACGATTTCCCAATAACCTTCGCTCGCAGTGGTGATGACTTTGCGTACGGCCGGCATCCAGCCGCCCACGAACCCGTCGAAGATTTGCCCCTGCTCGGTGGCTTCGCGCAATCGAGGAAAGTACTGGCCCGCGTGATAAGTGCGGGTGCCTCCGCCTCGGTAGACGGGAGTGACGTCGTAGGCTTCCTTTGTTCCTACAAACGTCGTCCACATCCGCGGATTCTTCTCCGCCGATGCCATGGGAGGAGCGGCCGTTCTCACTGCTTCCGGATCGGGATCTCCATTCTGTAAGAGGCGATCCGCCAGCAGGTCAGCGGATGACGTTCCGATGTCTTGCAGCGCCAGGCCTAGATAAGGCGTTCCCTCAGCCATGGAAGCTTCAGCGCTCTTACCCAGAGCGAGCGTCTCTCCGGAAGACGACAAAAAGATCAGCGCGCCTTCCCGCGTGCGAAGATCTTCATAGACTTTCCACGAAGCGCTTTGCAAATTGAATTCTGAAACGAGAGTGCACCCTTCCACCGAAACAGGAGGACCGGAAACGGTGCTCGATAACGGATGCTTACGAGTCTGGGCTTCCACGACAGCAAGACCGTCGAGCAGATCGAGACCGGCGGCGCTCACCGCCACGCTTTGCAGGAATGTTCTTCGATCCATCGTATTTGTTCCCAGTGTTGTAGTGCCTAACGACGGCGTCTTCTGGATCTCTCCGGTTCTCGTTCTTCCTTAACCTCGAAGTTGGCCGGCGGTATAACTCCGAGTAGGTGTTGCACGAAGTAATCCCAGCGCCGGCGCACCAGGTAGTGCGCGTGTTCCCCGCTCTCTCCATGAAACATGTTGGGCACGAACAGCATGTCGAAGTCTTTATTGGCCTTTATGAGCGCATCGGCCAAACGCATGGTTTCTACCGGATGCACGTTGTCATCGATGTCTCCATGTTCCAGAAGCAGGTGTCCTTTCAACCGGCTCGCCATGGTGACGTTCGATTGCTCCACGTAATCTTCCTGCACGGGATATCCCTGGTAGAGTTCGTTCCACCAAGCCTTATCGAGCCGTGCATCGTGATCACCAGAAGTGGAGACCCCGACTTTGTAGAAATCCGGAAACGCCAGCATGGCATGAGCCGCACCATAACCGCCTGCCGACGTTCCGAAGATTCCAACGCGCTCGACATCCATGTAGGGGTAACGCGACGCCATCTGCTTGATCGTCGCCACATGATCTTCGAAGGCACCGCCCAGGTTCCGGTACGAGAACAGATGAAAGGCGCGTGATCGTCCGGACGTGCCGCGCCCGTCGATCATCACGACCACAAACCCCAGTTCGGCCATGGACTGAAGCCAGAACGTATTAAAAGTTTTGGGCACAAAAAAAGATTGCGATCCCGTATAGACGAATTCGACGATGGGATACTTCTTTGCCGCGTCGAAATTCGACGGACGCCAGATGAGTCCATATAAATCAGTCGTACCGTCGGCCGCCTTACCCTGAAATGGCTCCGGCGCTTTCCATCCCATCTTCGTCAACCAAGAGGAATCAGATTCTTCGAGGGTCCGCTGCGGTGAGCCGTCTTTCGCCCGCCGCAACACTGCCTTGACCGGCAGATCCGGACGTGAGTAGGTATCGATGAAGTAAGCGCCATCCCCCGAAAAATTGACGGAATGAGTCGCGTTCTCGGGCGTAAGCAACTGAAGTCCCTTGC
>DATMOO010000283.1:0-6015 GCA_035568275.1 Candidatus Sulfotelmatobacter sp. | reverse complement strand
CCAATCGTTCCCGCCCCCGTCACATAGAAAATGCCGGCGGCCAGGACCGACAGGCCAACCAGCACGAACAACCCCACGCGCAGTTCCGTCCACGTCACTTGTTTGCGCTGCGCCATTTTTTCTTCCCTCCCTTTCGATCTTGCAACCGACTACCGGCAATCACACGAGAAACCGCTTCAGATATTCATCTTTAGTATTCACAAGTTCTTCCTGGCCGCCCTCGAAATAAACTCCGCCATCCCGCAAAACCAGAAAACGCGTCGCCGCCATCCGGGCTTCGCCTGGCGCATTTCCGTTGGACACCCTGCGCACAACCCGCTTGGATGCGGCGTCGAAGCGAAAGTTCGCGAGAGCGAAACCGTCCTGAAGCCGCTGCGTCGCGAGCAGCGCCGTCACGCCGAATACGTCGCGCAGGCGCAAGATGAGCGTGATGATGGTTTGCGAAGTGACTGGATCCAGCCCGGCTGTCGGCGAATCGTAGAGCACGATGGACGGCTGGTTAATCAGCGCTCGCGCGATAGACACGCGCCGCCGCATACCTCCGGAGAGTTCGGACGGAAACAGGTCCATGGTATGCTCCAATTCAACAAAGCGCAGCACCTCGCGCACGCGCAGCTCGACCTCATCACCCTTCACTCTGTCTTCGTGCAGCCTGTAGGCCACGTTTTCCCCAACCGTCATCGAATCAAACAGTGCTCCTTCTTGAAAGACAAAGCCAATTTGTCGCCGGAAGGCCAGCAAGTCCCGCTCCGCCATGCCGGATACATCCCTGCCAAGCACCTGGATGTTACCCTTCGAAGGCCGCAGGAGTCCCGCTGCCAGTTTGAGCGAAAGGGTCTTGCCCATCCCTGTTTCGCCTAACAGCACCAGCGTCTCCCGTTCCTGCACCCGAAAGGAAACTGCGCGCAGAATGTCTCTTCCGTCGAAGCCGATGCGGACGCCCTCAAATGTGATGGTTGGACCGGAGTCGGAACTCGATGTGAGCGCGCTGGTCATCGGGCGTGTGGCCGCCATTATAGCGGTAATTCTGTTGTTACGAGGGTACGAAACAACCTGCGCTTACTGAAGCTCGGTAGGTCCCGCAGGTTCTAGAAAAGTTTGTCGGCGAAGTACAACGCCACTTTGGTGAGAAATGCGTCGGCCACAATGATCATGACGGAAGACAGCACCGCGGCTTGCGTCGTGGCCCGGCCGACACCCTGCGTGCCGCCGCGCACCGTCAGTCCTTTGTAACAACCAATGGTTGCGAGAATGAATGCGAAAAAGAACGGCTTGGTGAACCCCTGCATCAAGTCCGCAAAATCGAGGGCATCGATGGCGCGGCGCCAGAACTCGACCGCGGTGAGGCGCAGGGAAAAAACCGAAGCGACGCAGCCGCCCATCAAGCCCATGAAATCGGTCATCGCGGTCAGGAGAGGAAGGGTCAACAGCGTGGCAATTACCCGTGGCGCTACCAACTTGCGGACGGGATCGGTGCCCATTGCGCGCATGGCGTCGACTTGTTCGGTCACCAGCATCGAGCCAAGCTCGGAGGCGATCCCCGTCGCGCAGCGGCCGGTCACCAGCAACCCCGTGAGCGAAGGCCCCAACTCTCGGACAAGTGCGATGGCCACCACGTCGCCGGTCAGCGAGGTCTGGCCGAAGCGAGTGAACTGCGCCCCCGTCTGCAACACCATGACGGCGCCTATAAAAAAACCCGATAGCAATATGATGGGGAGCGAGCCAGCGCCGATGCTGTCCATCTGCTGCAGAACGTCTTGAAGGTAGTACGGCGGGGTGACCAGAGTGACCATCGTGCGGCCGCAGAGCATGGCGTAATCCTGCACATCCGCCACGGCGCCCTTCAGAGCGTTGACCAGCACTCCTGCGACGGTAATTTGCGGTTCCGTCTCGTCTTCGCGACCTGCGACCTGCAGAGGTGTGTCTGCCACGAGTACCTGTTCGTCAGCCGTCTCGCTGAACTCCTGCGGCACAAAACCTGAGTCGGAAGCGTAACCGCGAGTCAAGAACACGTCAAGCAAGCAGTGCGACGTACGTGCTGGCGGTAATTTCTCTTACAGAGACCTGAGTTACTGCCGGCGGGGGTATCCTAATCGCGAGGAGAATAGCGTGATAACCCGCATCGATCACATACAGTTGGCTGCCCCAAAGGGCTGCGAGGCCGCCGCTCGAGAATTCTACGGATCGATTCTCGGCTTGGCTGAAATCGAGAAGCCTGCTTCGCTCCGCTCGCGTGGCGGCTGCTGGTTCCAGTGTGGCGATCAACAGATTCACATCGGCGTGGAACCCGATTTTCGCGCGGCCAAGAAGGCTCACCCTGCTTTTGCGGTTTCGGATCTCAGCAAGCTCCGTGAATCGCTCGTTGCCCACGGTGTAAAGATCACTGAAGATGACTCGCTGCCCGGCATGCACCGCTTTTTCGCTGAAGATCCCTGGGGAAACCGTCTGGAATTCCTTGAAGGCAATTTGTTGTAATGGGCCAATTTCCGATCATCCAAACAACACAGGCAAGTGGACTGAGCTGTCGCGACTTCCCACAACTGGCCGTCTGACTCGGAATAATGTGATGCGGCTATCCGACAGCGCGAATTGGTTGCCGTTGTGGCGCACACTCGCGGCCGTGAGACGGTTCGAGAATCGCTCTCAGTGTTCATAGATCACGCAAAGACTCTGATTGAGCAAGGCGGTCCAGTGGTGTTACCATTCGGGCGCCAAAAGATCTTTTGGCCGCAGTCGAAATCCGCACCAACCCGCGCAGGAACAGTACAAACCCCAAATGTAAAACAATTCAAGAGGAGGACCCCATGACCCAATCCAGCGCTACACAACGAGGCAGCGAGCAGGCAGATGCAATTCGTCCTTTTCAGAAGGTAAATGTTCCGGAAAACGAACTTACCGAATTGCGCAGGCGCATCAACGCGACAAAGTGGCCTGAACGAGAGACGGTTACAGATGCAACTCAAGGAGTGCCGCTCGCGACGGTCGAGGCGCTCGCGCGCTATTGGGCGACAGAGTATGACTGGCGCAAGATCGAAGCAAAAATGAACGCCCTGCCGCAGTTCATCACCGAGATCGATGGGCTGGACATTCATTTCATTCACGTCCGCTCCAAACACGAAAATGCGTTGCCTCTCATCGTGACGCACGGTTGGCCCGGCTCGATCACCGAACAGATGAAGATTATCGATCCGCTGGCCAATCCCACCGCGCATGGCGGAAATGCATCCGACGCGTTCCATATCGTGGTTCCGTCCATGCCCGGCTACGGTTTTTCCGGTAAGCCGACCACTACCGGGTGGGACCCCGCGCACATTGCACGTGCCTGGACCGTGCTGATGAAGCGCCTCGGCTACAACAAATTCGTAGCGCAAGGCGGCGATTGGGGTGCAGTCATCACCGAGCTGATGGGCGTGCAGGCGCCACCGGAGTTGCTGGGCATTCACACCAACATGGCTAACGTGGTTCCCCTCGACATCGACAAGCTGGCTTTTTCCGGCGCACCGGCGCCGGCGAATCTCTCAGCCGACGAGAAGCTCGCTTACGACCGTTTGCAATTCGTATATCAAAAGGGAATCGCTTACGGCTACCAGATGGGGTTGAGACCGCAGACGCTTTACGGAATCGCGGATTCACCCGTCGGCTTGGCGGCTTATTTTCTCGACCACGACGCGCGCAGCTACGAAATGATCGCACGGGTCTTTGCTGGAGGCAGCGAAGGCCTCACCCGGGACGACGTCCTCGATAACATCACGCTCACTTGGTTGACGAATACGGCGCTCTCGGGGGCCCGTCTCTATTGGGAGAACAAGGGTTATTCGTTCTTCGCCGTCAGAGGCGTGGTTGTCCCGACCGCCGTGAGCGTCTTTCCAGACGAACTCTTTCCCGCCCCGCGAAGCTGGGCGGAGCGGGCGTATCCCAAACTGATCCATTACAACAAGCTCGACAAGGGCGGCCACTTTGCGGCCTGGGAACAGCCGAAGCTCTTTTCAGAAGAGGTTCGCGCAGGCTTCCGATCACTACGCTAGTTCGAGTTGAGCAGCGGCGCGCACGATGTGCGCTCTGCTTTCCCCATGAAGCTCGCTCGGGCTTCCGATCGCTAAGGTAAGGTTCTTCACAAGAGAGGAGAAGATGATGACCCCATCCAGCGCTACACAGCGAGGAGGCGAGCAGGCAAATGCACAGTTCAACGCCGACCGCACCCATCCGGGCCGGTGGACGATCACCTTCAGCAATCCGCCGATCAACATGTTCCTTCCCACAACGATCGTCGAATTGGGAGCGCTAATGACCGACATCGAGGCGGACCCGTCCGTGAAGGTCGTAGTGTTCCAGTCGGCGAATCCCGATTTTTTCATCGCCCATCTCGACGTAGGCAAGGCAGCTGAACGCCCAGAGGTGCTGGGCCTTTGGCGCGACTTTGTGCTGCGCCTCTCGTCCGCGCCAGTCGTGAGCATCGCCAAGATTCGCGGCCGCACGCGCGGCATCGGGAACGAGTTCGTGTTGGCCTGCGACATGCGCTTCGCCAGCAGGCAAAGCGCTCTATTCGGCAACCCCGAGGTCGGCGTTGGACTGGTCCCGGGCGGCGGAGCGCTGGAATGGCTCCCGCGCTTGGTCGGCCGCTCGCGGGCACTTGAGATTGTGCTCAGCGGCGACGATTTCGATGCTGATATCGCCGAGCGCTATGGCTGGGTGAACCGCGCTCTGGACGATGACCACCTCGACTCGTTCGTCGATGCGCTCGCCCTGCGTCTGGCCTCGTTCGACCGTGAAACGCTGGCCGCAGCCAAGGCCCAGATCAATCGGTTCGGGATGCCGACAGCCGCCGAACTTCAGTCGAGCATCGACTTGTTCTTCCCATTGCTGGCCTTGCCCAGTGCACAGGCGCGCCGTGCCAAGGTCCGCAATGTCGGCTACGGCGTTCCGAGCGACTTCGAATTGAACTTCGGCCGGTACCTCCCTGCGCTCGGGCGGGCGGACGAAGATGACACGGATAAGCAGCCCGACTGATCGTCGCCCTGGATTTCTAAACTCGGCACCGACGTTCGCGCATGTCAACCAACGTCGAGGTCATCGGTGAAACGCAGATGGTCCAACACTATGTCGAGCAGGTAGCCGACAGACATCATCATCTGGTTCTCGTTACACCAACTTAGACCAACACAGACCGTGCGAAGGTTGGTCTCAGACCTTTTTCACTAGAACACATAGATGTGTTAGCGAGGAGACCATTACATGAAACGCTGGAAGCTGATTCTTCTCCTGCTGGTGCTGCCCGCCGGGCTGGCGATTGGCGCCGGCGTTTCGCTGCTGCACAACGGCTTGAGCGCTCGTGCCACGCCGACCGCTATGGAAGCGATGCTGGCGCGAAACGCCCGCCACCTGGCGATACCGGCCAATGCCCGCAACGAGCACAACCCCGTCACGCCGTCCAATCAGAATCTTCAAGAAGCAATGGCGCATTTCGCGGATCATTGCGCAACGTGTCACGGCAACGATGGCAGCGGCGATACTCTGTACGGCAGGGGCTTATACCCGAAGCCGCCCGATTTGCGTTTGCCGGAAACGCAAAAGCTTTCCGACGGCGAACTGTACTGGATCATCGAAAACGGGGTCCGGTTCACAGGCATGGCTGCGTTTGGCGGCGTCCACAGATTGCATGACAGCTGGAAACTGGTGCTGTTCATTCGGCATTTGCCGCAGCTGACCACGGAAGAACGCGTGGCGATGGAGGGTTACAACCGGAAAGGGCCATGGAAACCAAAGGAAGGTCAGGAAGAGTAGGATTTTCTGGGGGTTGCGCCGGTGCACCAAAAGGCACAATCGGTGCCTCATCATTAGTAAAGTAAGGTTGACAAAAGCGGGCACTATGCGGCTTGGGAAGAGCCACGACTCTTTTCAGAGGAGGTTCGCGCGGGCTTCAGACCACTGCGCTCGAAGTCATCATGTGATCTTGGCCAACGCTGGCTAACTGTTCGTCTGGTGGCAGGAGAGCTTCGTTGATAGAGGCTCTCCTGT
>DATMOO010000282.1:0-16232 GCA_035568275.1 Candidatus Sulfotelmatobacter sp. | reverse complement strand
TGCCACCAGTGCCACAGAGACCCACGCCACAAACGCGCAGGGAAGCTACCGGTTTTCGCTGATGAGCCCTGGTCTCTACACCCTTTCGATTTCCGCGCCTAACTTACAGACGACCAAACAGGACGTCGCGATCACCGTCGGGCAAGCGACTATCGTAAATGTTCAATTGCAACTTGCCGCCACCAGTCAAACGATCGAGGTGAATGGAGATGGTGCGGTTGTACAGGCCGAAACCGCCGACCTAAGTACAACGTTCTCATCAGAGCAGATTGCGCAGGTCCCGAACCCTGGTAATGACTTGAGCTATATCGTGCAGACCGCTCCGGGCGCGGTGATGAACACCCAGGGAGGATACGGCAACTCCGCTACCTTCGGATTACCCGCGACCTCAAACCTCTTCACGGTTGACGGTATGAACGAGAATGATCCGTTTCTGAACCTTAACAACAGCGGAGCGACGAACCTGCTTCTTGGCCAAAATGACATCGATCAGGCGACTGTCGTCAATAACGGTTACTCCGGCGAGTATGGAGGCTTGGCAGGCGCCAACGTCAATTACGTCACGAAGTCCGGTTCTGACAAATGGCACGGAAATACGCTCTACTGGTGGAACGGACGGACGACGAATGCCAACAACTACTTCAACAACCAGACCGGCACACCGCGTCCCTTCGACAATGCGAACCAGTGGGCAGCATCTTTAGGTGGCCCCATTCGCAAGGATAAGACCTTTTTCTTTATCAATACGGAAGGGGTACGGGTCCTGCTTCCCACCAGCACGAAAGTCAACATTCCAAGTCCGCAGTTTGAAGCCGCCACTCTAACTCACCTGCAGTCATCCCCGGCTTCGATCCCCTTCTACAACCAGTTGTTCTCGCTCTGGAACAATGCTTCAGGAGCAACGAACGCCAAAGATGTCTTGCCACCAGGCACCGTCGCCAATGGAGGCGATGGCTGCGGTACTTTCGCTGGATTAGGTTCAGCAGCAACTCCGTGTGCGCTGCAGTTCCAGTCCACCGCTGGCAATCAGACCAACGAGTGGCTCCTGACGGCGCGTGTCGACCATAACTTCGGAAATAATGACCGGGCTTTTATCCACTTCCGGACCGATCACGGATTGCAGGCCACCTATACAGATCCCATCAGCCCCGTATTCAACGGACTCAGCAAACAGCCACAATATGAAGGACAGTTACAAGAAACGCATTCGTTCGGTAGCACTGCGGTGAACCAGTTCATCGTTTCGGGTTCATGGTACAGCGCGGTGTTCACCACCAATAGCCTTTCCGCAGCAACCGCACTGATTCCCTTTCGCCTGGGCTTCAGCGGAAACGCTTTTTTTTCTCTCGGGCGTGATCTGAATCTATGGCCGCAGGGTCGCAATGTCACCCAGTATGGGATTATCGACGACTTCTCCAAGGTGAAAGGCAAGCATGCGCTGAAGATTGGAATCAACTTCCACCGCAACGATGTGACGGACTACTCGCCGGGCATCGGCACCATCGGGTACAGCCAGGGGGAGGACCTGTCAAGCTTCTACAACGGACAGGGAGTTAGCTATGCGCAGAACTTCTCGATCCGCTCCACGCAACCGGTAGCAGTGTACGGTCTGGGCTTTTACGGGCAAGACGAGTGGAGCATTCGTCCAAACCTGAAGGTCACGCTGGCGTTGCGCGGCGATCACAATTCTAATCCGGTCTGCCAGACCAACTGTTTCGCCCGACTTTCCACTGACTTCCTCAACATCTCCCATGACATCAACACTCCGTACAATCATGTCATCAATACCGGACTCCATCAGGCACTGGGAAAGTACACCAGTGTCAGCTGGCAGCCACGTGTCGGATTCACCTGGTCGCCATTCAATTCGGCGAAGGGCCCGGTGGTTCGAGGCGGCTTTGGACTGTTCACCGACATGTTCCCGGCCACGATCGCAGATTACCTCCTGAACAATGCTCCCCTGAATAATCTGTTTGTCACAGGGGCGGGCCCTTTGGCGCCGGGTCTGGCCAACAATCAGGCATTCCTAGCATCGCGGGCGAATGCCTCCTTTCTAACGGGATTCACTGCGGGACAGACTCTGGCCCAGATCCAGCAGCAAGATCCGCTGTTCGTGCCACCCTCCTTCTACAATGCCGCACACCGCATTATCGCTCCGCAGTACGAGGAGTGGAATGTGCAGATCGAAGAGCCATTGGGATCAAAGAGCAGTGTCGCGCTCGACTACGTCGGTAATCATGGCGTTCACGAGGCGAGCCAAAATGCGGGACTCAACGCCTATGACCCGACAACGTTTGGAGACCTGCCTCTCGCCCCGACCGATCCTCGCTTCGGAACCATCACTGAAGTATCCACCCCGGCAATCTCGAACTATAACGGTTTGAGCCTGACCGCGAAACGCCAATTCAACTCCCTCCAGGTTCAGGCAAATTACACTTGGAGCCACGCTTTGGATGAGGTGTCCAATGCTGGATTCTTGACCTACTCGCTACTGACCAATATCAGCGTGCTGTCACCACAGGATCCCTTCAACCTGCGGCGCTATAACTACGGCAACGCTGACTACGACACTCGGCACTATTTCAGCTTGAACTATGTCTGGAATGCGCCATACTGGAGGGGTCCGAAAGTTGCCCTGGCTGGTTGGGTTTTCTCGGGAACCATCTTCGCGCGCAGCGGCTTGCCATTCACTGTGGTGGACGGAAACCAAACCGGCAATCTGAGTGCCTTTAACTATGGCGGAAACCTGAGTGGCACGGGTGCTTTTGTCTTCGCTAACTATCTTGGTGGAGCGCCATCGTCCTGTAGTTCCAGAGCAGTCACCAAACCATGTCTCACAACCGCGATGTTCTCGCCGGCCAGCACCGGCTTTGGGAGCCAGCGACGCAATCAATTCTATGGGCCGAAATATTTCGACACCGATTTCACCGTAATGAAGAATTTCAGGGTCCCGCACTGGGAAGCGGCAAGGTTCGGTGTTGGAGCTCAGTTCTTCAATCTGTTCAATCACCCCAATTTCGACCAACCCGTCGGCGATATCTCCAACTCGAACTTTGGCTCAATCATCAGCACGGTCAATACACCGACCAGCATCCTGGGATCATTCCTTGGTGGAGATTCTTCCCCACGACTGATTCAGTTTAAGGGAACGCTCACGTTCTAAGTCTCTCCGCGTAGTTCCGCCCCTCAGTGCAAGCCGGCCCACCGACGGGCCGGCTTTTTTATCGCGGTTCGACGGCGCGGGCACCTTTACTCGTGACCAATTGCGTTAGTATGCCGACTCGCGACAATTGATGGTCACTCAGCCTTGCTCACTTCAGCAATGCGGCGCCCGCAAAGCGAACATTGGGCTAAGTCTTCTTCCTGTCGGCGGAGCATCGAATAGCACTGCCGTGGAAGCCCGTTTGCACTGGGTTCTTCGTCTGTTGTGCCAGGAAGATTCGACTAGAAGTGAGGTAGGGTCATGCATGCGGGTAAACAAATGTTGTGCGGCATCGGGTTCGTTGCGATAGCCGTGATGATGAATATGTCGATATTGAGCGCACAAAGCGCCATCGATGAGGTTCACATTCAGCCCCGGGCGCAGAGCGGCAAACCCGAGGTTCCGGTCGCTCTGGCCCAGGGTGCTACGGCAAGCATTCGCAAGAGCGTCGAACTGGTACTAGTGCCGGTGACAGTCCTGGATGAATCCAACCGCATCGTTACTGGGCTGGAGCGGGAAAACTTCCAGCTGTATGAGGGCAAGCAAGCACAGCCAATCAAACACTTCTGGAAAGAGGACGTGCCCGTTTCGGTCGGCATAGTACTCGATGTAAGCGGCAGTATGGAGACGAAAATCGAGCGGGCACGGGATGCGGTCGTGGCGATGTTGACCGCCTCTAATCCTCAGGACGAGTTCTTTCTGGTGACCTTCGCCGATCGGCCGACGCTCGTCCAGGACTTTACGCCTAACGTCGACGACATTCGGGGCCACTTGTTGTTCACGAAGGCCAAGGGATCCACTTCGTTGATAGATGCGATCGTCATGGCCATCAGCCATATGAGAAGCGCACGCTACCAAAGGCGGGCGCTGGTAATCATCTCAGACGGCGGCGACAATCGAAGTCGCTATACCGAAAAAGAGGTCAAATCATTAATTAAAGAAGCAGATGTACTCGTGTATTCAATTGGTGTTTTCGATACGGAGTTCCGCACGATGGAAGAACGACTCGGCCCGGAACTGCTCGCGACGATTAGCGGTTTAACGGGTGCCAGCGCCTATGCTCTCGACAACCCCAAGCACCTTCCAGCGGTCGCTGAACACATTGCAAACGAGCTACGCAATCAGTACATCCTTGGCTACAGACCCGAGGAGCCTCGACGCGACGGGAAGTGGAGGAAGATCAAGGTGAAATTAGCGCTTCCACGAGGACTCCAAGCGTTTCGGGTGCAAGCGAGAAGTGGCTATTACGGCCCCTCTCAGTGAGTGGTTGTGCAATTGTCGTGCGAGCCAAGCCGCGTTAAAGTCGACTGGGTACTGTGCTGGTCTTGCTGGCCTCGACAGCCTGAGAAGATAGATGAAGTCGCATCGTATGCGCAGTGACTATCGGCTGGACAATTGCACTCGCAACCCGGTGACCTAGCTCATTATTGTTGCGTCGCTTCCTGCGACTGTTCCAAACCTGAAATGTGTCCGTGAAGAAGCCGATCCAAAAAGACTCTCCCCGCGCCCTCGACGACTATTACCAAAGCCATCGCGATGGTTAGCAGATGATACTCAATCCCGTGTCCTTCCTTGGTTCCGAACCAGTTCAAGAACAAGCCGAATCGAAAATGAACTGTCGCAATAGGGCCTACCATCGTGAGCGCGATGACCAGCGCGGCAATTCTGGTGAACAGACCGACAATCAGTCCGACTCCACTGAACAATTCCCCGGCGATGACCAGAAAGGCTAGAGTGGGTGGAAGGTGCAGATGTTCGGTGAACGTACGCATGCTGCTGGCGAGACCAGGTCCGCCATACCAACCGAACATTTTTTGAGCGCCGTGGGCAAAAAATATGATTCCCAATACGATGCGAGCAACTCCCAGAACCCATGCGGCGTGAGTACCCGTTAGACTAGCGATCATCAGTTATTCTCCACAGTATCCATTTCTTTCGTGGGCTGCACGGGCCTATGTCTTGCGCTCCACAATCGTGCACACCTTGCACGGCTGGCAAATAGAGAGTTCTATTGCTCGATCCCTGCGTCCTTACTTCTGTGTCCGGGATTCCATCTCCTGGATCACAACTGAGAAATCAAGGTCGGGCCAGAAAATGAATGCATCGGAATTGACTTGGAAAGCCGCCTCCGTCGCGGGTAATGTAATGTCCGATTGTGAAGCAGCCTCAAGAATCAACCGGAAATCCTTGTTCATCAGCCGCAAGGGGAATTGTGGACTGTAATCGTTCCGCATCGCGCGGGGTAACTTACCCGCATGAGCAGGAGCGACGACTGCAGTCTTGCCCAAGACCGTCAAGAGTTGGTCGCGATCCAGCCCCTCTTTCTCTCCCAAGGCACAGGCTTCAGCAATCGCCTGCATACCGATGCCGAGTAGCGCGTTGACGACCAGCTTTGCGGCTGTCCCAGATCCGCTTGCACCCAGGTGGAAGTACTGCTTGGCAATTGTCTTAAAGATGGGCTCAAGGGCCGCGAAGATGTTTGAGTCGCCGCCACCCAGTAGCGTGACCATGCCCTGTTCTACTGCGGGAGTGCTGCCGGAGATCGCGACGTCGAGTACGCGCACGCCACGATCCGCGGCCTCGCGAGCCACTTCACGGCTCGTCCGCGGACGAATCGTGCTCATTTCGAGAACGACTGTGCCGGATGCGGCATGGGAAAGGAGTCCGTCAGGGCCCAGATACACTCTACGCACCGCTTCATCGTTAGTCAGGCAGGACAAGATGATTTCGGCAGTGCTTGCAAGATCTGCGAGGCTGTTCGAAACGGTTGCGCCGTCGATAACCAGGGCCTCAGCTTTTTCGCGAGAAAGATCATAGACTGCGACTTTGTATCCACTTGACAGGAGTCGCCGGACAATGCGACTGCCCATCGCACCAACTCCCACAAAGCCAAGCTGCGTGTTTGCATCAATTCGATTCATCATTTTCCTGTATTCCTGTGCTTTTTGTGGCGACATAATCGCTGTTTGTGGACGGATGATTCGCTGATCCAATGATCCAGCGATACCTTCCCTCCGACAATGACTGGGGAAAGGATGTCCAATCAGCCATCAACATTTGAGATATAGCAAGCCCTTCTCCAAAGCCCTCATAGCTGTGTCGGATGCAACCGTTACTGCTGCGAGCTTTTCCCGCCCGAAATACGCGACGAGCACAGGGTTGCAGTAGCGGTACGTGTCAATCGCGGGACATGGTGTCGGCATTCCGCCTAAAGCTCTGCGTGGCAAGCGCGAACTACCTACCTGGTCCGTCACGGAGGTATGGCATATCAAATGCTTTGAAAGTGTGGAGAGGTGTTCGATGAAGAAGATCCAGCAGAACTCTATTAGGACGCTTTGTTGTGGAACCTTATTTGCATTGTTGGCACTCTTTTCTTCGTTCCAAGGGACCGTTCTAGCGGCGCCCCAGGACCAAACGGGACAGACGTTATTCAAAGGCAATTGCGCTACATGCCACAGTCAGAACGGCACTCCAACGGCGGTGGGAAAAAGCCTGAACGCGCCCGACCTCGGGTCGGCGCCTGTGCAAAGCCAAACCAAAGCACAACTCCAGCAGATCATCGGCAACGGAAAAGGTAATATGCCTGCGTTCAAGGACAAGCTGTCAGAGGCCGAGATCGATTCATTGGTTGCGTACGTCCATACACTTTCAAAGCGGAACAAATAAGCTCTCACCATTCGGGTGCTCGATTCGGAACCGAAGGCGAGGCGGAGTAAAATATGCACCACGACGAGAGTGGATGTAGCAAAGGCAACGTGATAATTGTGTATCCGGGCATTCCCTACTTTTGATGGCCGAAGTAAAAGGCCGGTTGGTCACGAGGGTGGAGGGCCAGACGAGCGGCTCTCCGCAGCTCGTTCCAGACCGCGGGTTGGAAAACGAACGCCCATTGATCGGTTGTTGCGGCTGATCCGGCTCGACTGTGATCGCACGCTGATTGTTCGGGTCCATGCTCCATGTGGAAATGAAAGGATGACGACGG
The DNA here is from genome assembly GCA_035568275.1 of Candidatus Sulfotelmatobacter sp. Classification (GTDB taxonomy): domain Bacteria; phylum Acidobacteriota; class Terriglobia; order Terriglobales; family Acidobacteriaceae; genus Sulfotelmatobacter. Next base: position 9,048 of record DATMOO010000282.1, on the reverse strand, counting down.
ACGAATCAACGAAAGGAATAGAGTCATGCCTCAGACAGAGCGCTATGAGGTCCTCATCATTGGGAGCGGGGAAGCGGGAAAGTATATGGCGTGGACGATGGCGAAGGCGGGCCATCGTACCGCGGTCATCGAGCGCAGGCTGGTGGGCGGCTCCTGCCCCAACATCGCTTGCCTTCCCAGCAAGAACATCATTCACAGTGCCAAGGTGGCTTCTTTTGTAAGGCGCGCGGAGGAATTTGGGCTGGAACTAGGATCGCCTTCCGTGAATATGGCAAGTGTCCAGCGCCGCAAACGAAAGATGGTTGAGGATCTGATTCAGCTTCATCTCGACCGCTACAAAGCTAGCGGCGCGGAGCTGATCATGGGCTCTGCCCACTTTGTGGGTCCCAGAACAGTCGAGGTTTCACTCAGTAGTGGGGGCTCAAGAGTCATCTCGGGCGAGCGTGTATTCCTCAATTTAGGAACTCACGCCACCATTCCAGACGTCCCGGGACTCGTGGCGTCGCAACCGATGACTCACGTGGAAGCACTGGATTTGGACAGGCTACCCGAACATCTCGTTGTCCTGGGAGGCGGTTACGTTGGCCTTGAACTGGCGCAAGCGTTTCGACGCTTCGGATCGCGCGTGACGGTCATCGAGAGAGAGCCGCAACTCGCCAGTCGTGAAGACAGCGACTTGGGAGCCGCGCTGCTGGAGTTGTTCGGTGACGAAGGAATCGAAGTATTTCTGCAAACGGAAGTCCAGAAGGTTCAAGGTCGCTCAGGGCAGAAGATTCGACTGGACTGCCAGAACGCGAACGATTGGACAGTTATCGAAGCGACCGACGTTCTCGTTGCTGCCGGGCGAACACCGAACACTGCCGGCGTGGGGCTAGATCAAACAGGCGTGGAGTTGGGCGAAAGGGGATATGTGCGCGTCAACGAGCGGTTGGAAACCACCGCCCCGAATATCTGGGCTATGGGTGATTGCGCAGGCAGCCCACATTTCACGCACGTCGCATTCGATGATTTTCGCATTGTGCGTGACAATCTGAGTGGAGGTCATCGCACAACGAGAAACCGGTTAGTGCCATTCTGTATCTTCACCGATCCGGAACTCGCGCGGGTTGGTTTGAACGAATCGGAGGCAAAGAGTCGCGGGCTTGAATATCGAGTGGCGAAGATGCCGATGGGCGCGGTGCTACGAACAAGAACTCTGTCTGAACCACGCGGTTTCATGAAGATGCTGATTGAAGCAGACAGCGATCGTATTCTCGGGTTTACCGCATTCGGGGTAGAGGCCAGCGAACCGATGTCGATTGTTCAGACTTCAATGTTAGCGGATTTGCGGTACACGGCGCTGCGCGATGCAATCTTTACCCATCCCACCATTGCGGAAGGACTGACCGTGTTGTTATCCAGTGTGGCCACAAACGAGGTACGCCGAGCCGCTTGATCACAAATGTCGATGGCCGATTCCCCACGTTCTTAGTAGATCGATTGCATCGCCTGGACGACTACGTTGCTGCGTGAAATGTCGGCCGGAACAGTATTACTTCGTGAAATCGGATGATCCTATGGAGGTTATGAAGTCAGGCGACTACCGCCTGATGCACCGCGACTTCGCTGGGCAAGGTGAACAGGAAGACTGCACCAAGGCCGGAATTGGGGGTAGCCCATAAACGGCCGCCATGCGATTCGACGATCGACCGACTGATGGGCAATCCCATGCCGGTGCCCTGGGGCTTGGTGGTGTAGAAGGCATCGAAAATGTTTGCCGCAATCTCTGGCGGCAGACCCACGCCCGCATCAGCGACCGAAATTAGAACTTGAGCGGCCTCACCCCGCTGAGAGCTGACGGTAAGTTCGCTTCCAGTCGCGATATCCTTCATGGCCTCGATGCCGTTGAGCATCAGATTCATGAATACCTGCTGCAATTGGACACGGTCGGCGACGACCTTGGGAAGGTCGTCGGCGAGATCGGAGCGAATCGAAATCGAGTATCGAGCGGCCTCGTTGCGCAGAAGAATGATCATTTCCCGAATGAGCTCATTTACATCCACCAGTTCCCGTTGCGGCGCGACCTTCTTGAACAGCAAGCTGATCCGGCTAATGATTTCTGCCGCACGGCTTACATCTGTCACGAGCCTCGATGCGGCCTCGCGCGCCTCTGATACGGCGGGTGCATCGCGCCTGAGCCAGCGCAGGCAGGTCCGGGCATCGGTGAGGGCAGCAGTCATCGGCTGTTTGATTTCGTGCGCCAAGGAGGCAGTCAGTTCGCCCATTGTGGTCACCCTGTTTATGTGCGCAAGATCCGCCTGCAGTTGCCGTAATCTCTCTCGCTCTTGTTCGGCTAGTTTGCGCTCTGTCACGTCGACCTGCGTGCCGACAACTTCAAGCAGGTCCCCGGTCGAACTGAAGACCGGGTGGCCTAACCCATGGATGTATTTGATCGTTCCGTCGGGCAGCACGATTCTGAAGTCGGCGGCGTAATCCTCTTTGTCACGCACCGCTTTCAAGGCGTGTTCGAGCACTCTATCTCGGTCCTCGGAATGGATCCGTTGCAACACGACTTCGCGATCCGGAAGTCTCTGCTGCGGATCGAGACCCCAAATCCGGAAAGTTTCCTCTGACCAGTACACAGGCCCTCTCGCGTTGAAAGCCCAACTGCCAGTGTGGCTCAGCCTTTGCGCTTCAGCCAGGTATACTTCACTTCGCTGTAGGCGTTCATGTGTCAATTTACGTTCAATGGCAATGCCGGCGAGGTGGGTTGCCATCTCAAGGGCTCGGGTCTCGGCCGGACCGGGACTGCGCGGTTCGCGGTAATACATAGCGTACGAACCGAGCACCTTGCCCGAATGCGCAAGAATGGGCGTAGACCAGCAAGAGCGCAACCCGTGGGGCTCAGCCACGTTTCGATACTGCTCCCAGAGTGGATCCTGCAAAATATCGGTGACGACAACAGGCTCTTTGCGGTACATAGCGGTGCCGCAAGATCCCGCCTGTGGCCCGATGGAAAGCCCATTGATGGCATCAACGTAGGACTTGGGGAGGTTCGGAGCGGCGCCATGCCGCACATGTTGTCCGTCGTTGTCGAGGAGAAGAACAGAACAAAGCATGCCAGCAAATTGGGCTTCCACAACCCGCAGCAGCCTCTCAAGGGCTTCCTCCAGAGGAGCCTCTCTGGCTATCATCTCCAAAACACGGCTCTCTCCGTCCCGCAGTGCCTCCGCCCGCTTGCGCTCAGTTACATCCATCAGGGTGCCGACGATCTCGATGATCTGGCCCGACTCGTCCATCACGGGGTGAGCGATCGAATGAAGGTGTTTTATGCCTCCATCCGGAAGAACAATTCTCCAATCAAACTCAGAATCCTTCTTCCGTGTGGTCTCTAATTTTGCTTGTTGGTCGATTGCTTCTCGATCCTCAGGGTGAGTTCGTTCGAGGATGTCAGACCATGTGGGTGTCTTCTTTTCGGGGTCATAGCCGAAGATGCGAAAGGTCTCTTGCGACCAGAAGCGAGCACCGGTATGAACGTTCCAAGCCCAACTTCCGCTCTGGGTCAGGCTTTGCGCTTGAGCTAAATAGCCTTCGCTCCGCCTGAGCGCCTCTTCGACTCGCTTGCGATCCGTGATATCGGTCACGGCTCCTACGAATTCAAGGTCACCCGATTCATGATTGGTCGATGGATGACCGACAACTCGAACGTACTTGACCGAGCCATCGGACATCAGCAGCCGATGTTCAACATCAAGAGGCTTCCTTTCGCACGCTACCTGATCGAGCATTCTTTGGACGAAGGCTCTGTCCTCCGGATGAGTTCGGTGCAATACGAATTCCACGGTGGGTTTGTTGACGCGTTCGAGTTCGAGAATTCGAAACGTTTCGTCGGACCAAACGATGTCCCCACTCGAGACGCTCCACCCGAAACTACCGGTGTGACTCGCTCTCTGCGCTTCCGCTAAATAGCACTCACTCCGCAGCAATGCCTTTTCGGCACGCTGACGTTGGAGGACCTCTTTGGTCAGCTCGGTGTTGAGGGCTGTTAATTCGCTGGTCCGTTCTACGACGCGATGCTCCAGTTCCTCATTCAGGCGCTTGATTTCAGCCTTCGCTTCTTTGTGGCCCGCGGTTTCGATCACATCCCAATTTCCTCGCCTGTGCGTCACGGCAAACTGATGGTTTCGCACTACAGCCAGGATTTCTGCAGCGCTACATGAGGCGAGCGGATAGGTGCATAGCAGAGCGATTCGCTGGTTTGTGACCGCATGGTTCAGTAATTCTTCGTACTCACAAAAGTCTCTCCAGTCCTTCCGCTCGAGCCATGCAGTATCGCCGGTGACCCTCACGCCCGCATAACCTCTGGTCAATGCGCGCGCCAGCTTCTCGTTCCAACCACATATCACTCGGTTTAGATCGAATGTGCCATCCGGAAGATACCAGTCGGAGGCCCGTACAATCTCTATACTCTCGTTAGCGAAGTATCGATCGCAGTCAGGTACGGCTTGTTTCAATGCGCGCGTGGCTTCTTCTACTGTAAGAGGGCCGGCGACGACCCATAAGCAGAACTCCTGGCCTTCCAGTCCCGCTTTGCAGTAGGCGACGCCTATCTCGAGCAGATCCGCCTTCGTTTCGTAGAAGAGACAAAAGTGTGTACCCCACGGTATGTCGCCGACAACGTCAAACCCACTTTTTCGGATGTCCATGCTCATCGGCGCGTATTTCCTGAGTTCCATTTCGAGGTACGATTCGTGCTTCAGAGATCCAGCGCCGCTGCTCGCTGGCTCCTGAAGCCGAACCATTGTCATTGCACTCGCGAGTCCGACTCCGACTCTCGAGATCCTGTCCTCATCGGGGCGGGGGAGCATTGGTAATCGGCTCGGAAAATACCCAACTTCTGCATCTTGTGAATTAGTGTGGTGCGCTTCAACCCCAGTTTCGCAGCGGCTCCTTTCGCCCCGCCGATCACCCATCCAACCGATTCAAGCGTGTGCAGAATCAGAATCCGTTCGGAGTCCTTTAGAGTGGTTGGTGACGAAGGGGTGGGGAGAGCCAAAGTTCCCCCAGTCGGCAGAGGATTCGGAAGCACGCCATCGTTGGACAGGATCACGGCGCGTTCGATCAGATTTTGCAGTTCGCGTATGTTGCCTGGCCAGTGATACGACGTCAGCGCAGACATAGTTGTCGGAGGAATGTGCTCGATCTCGCGACTCATCCGGCGGCCGTAAATTTCCACAAAGTGAGCAACCAGCGCGGGAATGTCTTCGCTGCGTTCGCGCAAAGGTGGCAGCATGATCGGAAATACATTCAGTCGATAGTACAGATCGCTGCGGAAGTCACCTCGCTTCGCCATCTCCATCAGATTACGATTTGTGGCAGCGACTAACCGAACGTCCACCTGATGAGTACGAGTACTGCCGAGGCGCTCGAACTCCTGTTCCTGCAGAACGCGCAGCAACTTTGGCTGCAAGGCGGGCGGGATATCGCCGACTTCGTCCAGGAAAAGCGTGCCCTTGTCGGCCAGCTCGAAGCGACCAATCTTTTGGGCGATGGCGCCGGTGAATGCGCCCTTCTCGTGACCAAAGAGTTCACTCTCTAATAAATCCAGCGGAATGGCCGCGCAATTCAACCTTACAAAGGGTCGTCCGCACCGTGAGCTGAGGTTATGTATCGCGTGCGCAATCAACTCCTTGCCAGTGCCCGTTTCCCCCTGGATAATGACCGTGGAATCCGTGGGCGCAACCCGCTCGACCTGTTGGAGCACCGATTCGAGAGCAGGGCTGTTGCCAATCACCTGCTCGAATTTGCGCTCGTTAGACGTTTGCTCACCACTACCGAATCTTTCGAAAGCTCCCACAGAGAACCTCCTGGCGCGCGGACCCAATCGTTTCGGCTCAACTCTCCAGAGCCGCTCGTACGCTTTCGAGCAGGACCTCATCGTCAAACGGCTTGGCCAGAAACTCCACTGCGCCTGCTCTTAGCGCCTGCATTCGCATTTTTGTGTCGCCATGTGCGGTGATGAAGATGGTCGGAATTCTGCAGTGTTCGGCGTTCAATTGGGCCTGCAATTCGAGCCCTGACATCCCGGGCATGCGGATATCAGCGATCAAGCATGAAGTCTCATGCTGCTGGCCTGATTTGAGAAAGTCTTCGGCCGAAGCAAATGCTCTTGATGGTAATCCGACAGATTTCAGCATGCCCTGCAGTGCCCCGCGCATCAGTTCATCGTCATCAACAATCGCGACCATTTTTCCCTTCCTCTGAATAGCCATGTTTGCAAATTATCGCTTTGCTGCGGCGCCAGCAATCATACGTTGGTATGAAATCCGTAATACGGGTCTAAATGACGTCGAAGCAGCCGCGACTGTTATTCATGGCCGTCGGCTTTGGCAGGAAGGGTGAGGTGAAAGGTTGCGCCCCGGGGAGAGTTGGTGGCAGCCCATAAGCGCCCGTCATGCGATTCCACGATAGAGCGGCTGATCCTGAGTCCCATGCCAGTCCCTTGAGGTTTGGTGGTGAAGAATGGGTTAAAGATCTGCTCGACTTGCTCCGGTGGGAGTCCCACGCCGGTATCGCTCACTGATACCATGAGTTGGCCGTTATCGGTTTGCTGCGAACGAATAATCAGCAGGCGCGTCCCCTTTATATCCCTCATCGCGTCAACACTGTTAACGATGAGGTTCATCAGCACCTGCTGCAATTGCAATCGATCCCCTATGACATGCGGAAGATTGGCCACCAGGTCAGTACGGATTGTTATGGAGTAGCGGGTGGTTTCACTGCGCAACAGGACCACCATCTCCCGGATGATTTCGTTGATATCAACTAACTCTCGCTCGGGAGGCCCTTTCTTAAAGAGCTGGCGGACACGGTTGATGATCTCCGCTGCGCGTGTCACATCTTTAATCGTTCTCGATGCAGCTTCGCGCGCCTCTTCCAGGTCGGGTGCCTCGCGTGTGAGCCATCGCAGGCATGTGTTGGCGTCGGTTACCGCGGCCGCTATCGGCTGGTTCACCTCGTGCGCCAAAGAGGCAGTGAGCTCTCCGAGAGTAGTCGCGCGGCTGACGCGCGCGAGATCCGAATTCGCCTGACGAAGAGCTTCCTCGGCGCGGCTACGGGAATGCTCGGCGCGCCGTTTCGTTTCCATTAATCCGGTGACCAGCAAAGTCGCTACCAGGAAGGCTGCAAATCGGAAGAAGGCAGCTGGTTCGTGAACTGGAGGAGCGGTCCTCCACAGGAAGAAGTGTTCGTAGGCGATAGCGGAAAGAGCGACCGATAGAAGACCCGGCCCCAAACCTCCGAAGAGATTGCTTACCATGACGGCGAGCAGGAAACACGACGCGGGTGCATCGATAAGCCAGGCCACGGGCAAGGTGACGCCGCAGGAAATCACAGCCAGGCCATAACGTTGAATTCTGGAAACCACGTTCATTCGCGGCCAGTACCGGATGGCCTTGGACTCCTTCCAGGCGAAAGCTCAAGCTTCCCAGCCATTCTCACTAATTCCGCCAGTGATTCCGCCTGCATCTTCCGCATCACCTGACCGCGTTGGATCTTCACGGTGATTTCGCTGGTTCCCAGCTCAAACCCCACCTGCTTATTGAGCATGCCTGAAACCACCAGGCTCATGACCTCGCGCTCACGCGCGGTCAGAGACTCATAGCGCCTTCGCAACTCGGCGAGCTCACTCTGCTGTTGTCGAGTTACCCCGTCCCGATCCAGGGCCTGGTAGATCGCATCCAGCAAGTCCTGATCGCGGAAGGGTTTCGTCAGGAACTCAACCGCGCCGGACTTCATCGCCTTCACGGACATCGGAATGTCTCCATAACCGGTGATGAAGATAATGGGAATCCGGATGCCCGCACCTGCCAACTCATGCTGGAACTCGAGGCCATTGGCGCCAGGAAGTCTCACGTCCAGGATAAGGCAACTCGGTCCGTCAGACCGCTTGCTGCTCAGGAACTCCTGCGGCGTCTCGAAGGCCTCAGAATGCAGGCCAACCGACTTCAGCATGCCTTGAATCGCGGCGCGAACCGAAGGATCGTCATCAATAACGAACACCGTGGATGTGTCTGCACGCTTCATCCATGCCCTCAGGTTTTGCAGGGAGCGTAAGGCGAAAGCCGCCTCTGTCCGTTACTCTAGCTCGGTTTCACGGCGATGACAATTGCGCGTACGGGCATCAGAAACCTAGGTAGGGTGAGTGCCGTTAACTGCGCAGCGGTTCCCCTGCGCCCTAATCTCAAGATCGTGTATCAGGTGTTTCATGCGAACACCGCTGGCCAAGAACCGCGCCCCCTCCGCTTTCATCAACCCAAGAGCGCATTCACCAGCGTTATCGATCCGCACGACCCCCCTGAGATCAACGACAAAGTCACGCTCGGGATGAGCGTAACGGGTTTCCTTCCAGTGGGAGCTAAGTTCGGCAATACAAGGGTTTGCGAGCCGTCCCTCGAGAATGAGCCTTTGCTCGGTGTCAGTGTCGATTCTCGTAATCTTCAGCATCGTTCCCCTTCCCGCGGGTCGCCGACGCTCATCGCCACGCGAATGAGTCGTTCGGCGATCCTTGTTTCTCCAGGAAAATTGAACTCGGACCGGTCACAAGATGCTTCGCAATTCGCCTGACATTCCCTCGCTTTTACCGTCTTGCGAGCGAATGCCAGGCTATGCGCTCAGTTACCAGCTCCGGTCGTATCCGAGTTGGAGGTTGGTGCTTGACGCGCCACGATGGTCTGTTGGTGGTCTCGTGCCAATTCGTTCTCTGTCTGTTTGGAATATACGAATTCATTCCCGATGTCGCGTCCGGGATAGAACCACTTCACAAGGACAGGAGTTCCTCCGGATTCCGGCTCTGCCAGCGTAACCGTAGTGTCACCCGTGGGATCTTGGCGCTGGGTTGCAACTGTTAGAAACGTTCCATACAGAACAGTGCGGTCCGAACTGAAGACCTGAACAACATTTGGTTCAGAGCCATGGTCGGCCAGTTCAAACAGATAGGTTCCCGAGGGCAAGACGTGTCCTGGGATCTGAACGGGGGCACTGAAACTCATGAAGGTGGCTTCGTCAGAC
>DATMOO010000281.1:0-4180 GCA_035568275.1 Candidatus Sulfotelmatobacter sp. | reverse complement strand
CAGATCACGCAGGATTTTTTGTATCGCGAGCGTACGCTCGAACAGGTTCGAGCCGGCCTCTACGAATCGGGCAACCTTATAAGTGACTACATGCTGGTCGAAACTGACCCGCAAGCACAGGAAATCCTCCAGAACGAGCTTGAATCTATTCGGAAGGAGACGACCGCACAGCTGCGAGCATGTGTTCAGTCTCTGCCTCTCGACAAGAAGGAGCTATTTCAGCGTCTAGAGGTAGAGATGGGAAAATACTGGTCGACGATTGAATCCATCTTCGCGTTAGGCGGGAAGAGGAAGCAGGAACAAAGCAATCCACTACCACGTAATGCCGTGCTCTCGCAGCACGCGGAGATTCTGGCCATTACTAAAGAAGTTAGCGCCGTGAATGACGATGAGCTGAAGGAAACTGAACGAAGAATCGAGGAAGTATTTGCACAGTTTCGACGTCGCTTGTTGACGGTCACCGCGATCGGTCTCAGCCTAGGATTGATTTTGGCCGCCAGTACCGTCATCTACGCTGGCCGCCTCGAGAAAAGTGTCGATGAGAAATACCAAGAAAGCCTTCAAGCCCAAAATGAATTGAAGCAGCTATCAAGGCGGCTCGTAGAGGCCGAGGAACGGGAAAGGCGCGCCATCTCCAGGGAACTTCATGATGAGGTTGGCCAATCTTTGAGTGCCCTGCTTTTGGATATCGAAAGCTTGACAGAGGTATCCAGAGAAGACGGCTCGTTTCGGCAGCGCCTTCAGAACATCAGGACTCTCGCTGAAAACTGCGTCAACGAAGTGCGAAATATGACTCTACTGCTGCGTCCATCAATGCTAGATGACCTGGGGCTCATCCCGGCGCTTGAGTGGCAGGCACGGGAAGTGTCCAAACGCACCGGTATGCTAGTTGACACAGTGGAGGAGAATGTTTCAGACGACTTGCCAGATGAGCATCGGACGTGCCTGTACAGAATCGTACAAGAAGCTCTGACTAATTGCTCGAAGCACGCATACGCCAAGCATGTCCGCGTTGTTGTGCGCCAGGAGGCGAATCACCTTCGAGTCAGCATTGAGGATGACGGGAAGGGCTTTGAGTCAAGCCGTGTGCTCGGTTTAGGACTGGTCGGCATGAAAGAACGAGTGAGTCATTTAGGGGGCGTATTGAAGGTGGATTCAGGCCCGGCGAGAGGAACACGTCTTGAAGTGGATCTGCCCCTCCCAAGCGCACCGGCCCATCAAGGGTAAAGCCGATGAAAAAACTCAGGATATTGTTGGCCGACGACCACACCGTGATGCGCACCGGTTTGCGCGTATTACTGGAGCGCCAGGCTAATCTCGAGGTTGTAGGGGAAGCTGAGAACGGACGGGACACGATTCAACTCGCCGCCTCGCTCCGGCCAGATGTAGTGGTGATGGACGTCGGCATGCCCGTTTTGAACGGGATTGAGGCTACCAAGACGATCGTTACTGATCATCCGAACATTGCCGTAGTCATCCTCAGTATGCACGCCGACGAATCCTATGTGATGCGCGCTTTGAAGGCCGGGGCCCGAGGCTATTTGCTTAAGGACTCGGCACCAGCCGACCTGCTTGGTGCCATTCATGCGGTTACACAAAATAAGTCGTTCTTTAGCCCTAAGGTGAGTCGTATTCTGGCTGAGGACTACGTCCGTGTTCTCAAGCAAAAGGGTGCGGTTGATAGTTATGACCTGCTGACGAGCCGCGAGCGGGAGATCCTTCAACTTCTAGCGGAAGGGAAGGCCAACAAAGAAGTAGCAGCAGCCTTGAACATTAGCCCCTATACCGTCGAGACCCATCGCAGTCATATATTGGAGAAGCTGAATCTACACAATCCCGCCGAGCTGATCCTCTACGCAGTGCGCAAAGGAATCATTTCTTGATAGGGTCAGAAATCATCCTTCTCTGCTTTTCCTTCCGCACGTCTACCCATCCTTGGGTACATTAAATACCTCCCGGAAGGGATACACCCTTTTTGCCCGTCATCCTATTCTGTCTCATGAAACTTCCCATGAAGGACGGGATTGTTACGGTTGATCTTCGGAAGGCACAAGATCCAGATTGAGTGCGGCTCGAACTTGAGACGCATGAATCGGAGACGGAAGGCAAGGCTGCGGACCAGCTTAAGATAAGTGACGAGAACAACTGCAATAGATTACGAAGAAGCGTTGACTTCGCATGAACGATGGGGTGCCTACAATGAAAAGTGCTCTTATCCTGGGTCTCGCCGGCGTTCTTCCGTTGTACGCCCTATTTGCAGCCCAGTCCTCTCGCCCGATGGTCAACGTAAGCTATGACAAATTTGAGGACTTAACTGAGGTTTCTACGAACTCATCGAAAGTAAACAATGCAATCGGGCGCGAACAAAAAAGACAGAATCTTCGTTTGCAAGTTGTTTACGTGTGCACTGGAGATACAAGCCACTGCCGCCCAGACGAGGTTCAATTAAAGTTTGCGTCTTATTCAGTTGCCGACCATGCACGTTCGCATCATTTGATCCTCGTTGCTGATGGGAAAAGAATACGCGCCCAATCGAAGTGGACCGGTGAATACGGGGGAACGAGAATGCCTCTTGAGCATATTACTGCTTCCATTAAGGTAGAAGACTTTTTGAACTTGGCTGGCGCGGTTAAAATTGAAGGCAAGCTTGGTGAAACAACCTTCACACTGAGCGACGATAATCTCGGAGCGATCCGAGCACTCGCAGTCGAGATGGCTCCCGGCAAACAAACAAAAGAGCTGGGTTATTTCCGGGAGAGACAGGTGGACGCTTCAGATAAAAATCAAGACTAGGAGGAATCGAAAATGCGAGATCGGTTGATATCGATCATCCTTGGTGCTGCAGCGGTGGCGCTTGCGCGGGCGCTTTTTTGATGCTTTTGGTGGCTGATTTAGAATGACCCGGGACATGTTCCGCACTCTATTTCCAGACCGAGAGATCCCGCGAAGAGGCTAGGGATCTTGGTGGCTGACCACCAAATTGCTGTGCGCACCTGGTTGCGCGCTTGCCTAGTCGTCGACCTGCCCTGTAAGTTCGTTGGCGAAAGTGAAAACGGGCCTGAGAGTGTAAAACTTTCATCGGAACATATTCTTCAGAAACGGACCTGCACACATCCCGCCGGAGCTCATTCTCTACGCACTGTGAAGATAGCCAAATTGCAGCCTCTAAATACCCTCCGGACGGGATAGACCTCAACCGTTCTCGGCTCCAATCTGGGCATGGCCTGCGACATTCTGACAAGCGGTGTCAAGCAAGGTCTTCAGCTGTTCTTTTTCCTTATGCTCGGATTCGACGCGACGGCACTTGCAGCGCAAGCTTCACGGCCGGAAGACCAAAGGGATGCAAAGCAGATGATTCAGCTCAACAAAACGACTGCGCCACATGACGGCGGGGTAAACGGAGAGGAGGCTGGGAAGAACCACGAATTCGAATTTCCGCTCCCTCAACGAAGGAAGCCGCGGATCTGGGAAATCCCTAGTGGATTGGTGGTGAGCTCAGATGATGAAGTTCGTCAAAAGCTAACTGAAATCGCTGGCCAATGCGGGTTTGCAGCCGTTTCTGCCTCTAGTGTAGCCGAGGCTGGAGTGCGCCTGCTTAGTTATAAGGTTTTCGTTGTGGTCTGCGAGGACCGCCTTGCCGACGGCGAATATGATGCGGTCGTGAGAATAGCACATCAATTTGCTCCAGGAACGCCCGTAATTGTTGTCTCACGGACCGGCGACTGGCCTGAATATCTCACAGCCACCCAGGCTGGAGTATTTGACTATTTGGCTTACCCACCTATTCCGGGGGAACTTGAGCGGATCATACAAAACGCTCTTCGGAGCGCACGGCGCCATCGCCTCGAAGGAACTCAAGCCTTTCATTTTCCTGGCATAAGGGGAGAAGAGCCATGGGCATCGAGCCAATAATGGTTCTGCTTGTCGGCGAGAGCGTGAGGCGTTCGCCGCAATTGGTGCAATGGCTGGAGCGCCGAGGTTGCAATTGCCGATTCGCGCCGTCCTATCGGGACGCCTGCAATGTGATCTCGTGGACACGGTTTGACCTCGTGCTTAGCCAGTACCAGCTGCCGGACCGCACAGCCTTTCCGCTGTTGGAATGGCTTGCAGGATCTCCCGCGACATTGCTTTTCTCTGCGCGCGGCGAGAACGGTTTCTTATGGCTAAAAATGCTCGAGCG
>DATMOO010000280.1:0-60104 GCA_035568275.1 Candidatus Sulfotelmatobacter sp. | reverse complement strand
CGTCACTCCCATGATGACAAGCAGTACGCCCGCCATGACGGTGCACATGAACAGTCCGTCGACGCCGTGCACCGCGACGATTCCCGCCACGACAACCACGAAGGCGCCCGTCGGCCCGCCAATCTGCGTCTTGGAGCCGCCGAGCGCGGAAATCAGGAAGCCCGTGACGATGGCGCAGTAAATCCCCGCCTGCGGCGTGAGCCCCGAGGCAATGGCAAAGGCCATAGCCAGCGGCAAAGCGACCAGGCCGACGGTGACGCCTGCGACCAGGTCGAGCAGAAACTTGTGACGGTCGTAAGTCCTCAGGAAGAGGGCAGACTTAGGAAGCCAATTTTCGTTGAGGAAAGTACGCCCCATTCTCACAGTATGGCAGCAGTTCGGGGAATCGGGTAGTTACCGGTGAGTTCGTGTAGCTCCGGACGCTTTCGTCCGGAGTTGCGAGAAGCGCAATGAAGACGCCTGGAGGGAACGAACCGCCTTAGCGACCCACGCGCTCGGCACGCGAGGTCTGTCGGAGAGCAGCAAGATGTTGGCACGATTCGACGCCGCAGCACGCTCGCTTCGCTCGCGGGGCGGACGAGGCGTCCGCCCCTCCACAAGCTAGAATCAAGTCATGCAGTTCGTTCGCACGCTGGGTTGGGTGGCTTGTGTTCTTTATTCCACCATCCCCTCATTCTGGCTGATGGTGCATCCGCGCGCGCACCGCTGGCGCGCCCGCGTGCGTTCCCCATTTCGTGTCCTGGTTCCGGCGTGGATCACTATGTGGATCGGCATCGGGGCTCTGACCGGCCCATGGCGCAAAGTGACGCTGTATTCAACGCCCTGGACGTGGATTCCCGCCGGACTGCTTTTTGCCACCGGCATCTTTCTCTATGTCCGCTCCGGCACCCACTTCGACCTAGCCCAACTTGGAGGCTTGCCTGAAGTCCGCTCCAGTCATGACCATCACCGCCTCGTGACGACCGGCATTCGAGCCCGCATTCGCCATCCCGTCTACCTGGGCCATCTCTGCGAGATGTCGGCCTGGAGCCTCGGGACTGGGCTACTGGTCTGCTGGCTGCTAACAGCGTTCGCGATCATTACCGGCGCAGTGATGATTCGAATGGAGGACGCGGAGTTGGAGAAGAGATTCGGCGCCGAGTTCATGGCCTATAGACGCGCTGTCCCCGCTATACTGCCCATAGTCCGACTCGGCTGAGGTCCAAGGCCCAAGGTCCGACGCCCGCTTTCATGCGCTTCGAACTTTTCATCGCGAGCCGCTATCTCCGCGCCAAACGGCGGCAAGCATTCATCGGCATCATCACAGGCATCTCGATCGCGGGAGTCGCCGCCGGAGTGGCCTCGCTCCTGGTTGCTCTCGCCATCAACAACGGATTCCGCCAGGACCTGCAGCAGCGACTGCTGGGCTCGACCTCGCACATCAGCCTGCAGCGCATCGCCGACGACGGGATCAAAGACTGGCCTCCGCTGATGGAGCGACTCTCGAAGCAGCCCCACGTAGTCGCCGCGGCCCCGGCGATCTTTGAGCAAGTTCTGATCTCGCGTGGCCCACGTGCCCACGGAGCGGTGCTCAAGGGAATGATCCCGAAATACGAGCGGCAGGTTGGGGATCTGCTGAACTCGGTGACCGAGGGCTCGGCCGCCGAATTGGACTCCGATGCGTCCGCCGGGACCGCGGCTCCTGCGTCGCCTTCGGCGAGGGCGGACGAGGCGTCTGCCCCTACACAATCTCCTGATTCCCTCGCAGGCGTGCAACGGCGCGTCGCCGCCATGCCCCCCATCGTGCTCGGCAAGGATATGGCCGACAATCTCGGGGCTACCGTCGGCTCTCCCGTGACGGTGGTCAGCCCTCAAGGCGAGCTGACTCCGTTTGGAACTGTTCCCAAGTACACGCGCTTCCGGGTTGTTGGGATCTTTAACTCCGGATTCTTCGACTATGACTCAACCTGGGCCTTCACCCGTCTCTCCGATGCCCAGCGCCTCTTCGGGCTTGGCAATCTGATCTCTGTGCTGGAGTTCAAGATCGACGATCTCGACAAGGCCGATGCCGTTGCCGCTGAGATCGAAAATGCCGCCGGCTCTGGATTTATGGCAACCAACGCGCTCCGGCAGAACAGTGCTCTGTTCAAAGCTCTCAAGACCGAGCGCCTGGTCACCTTCATTACCATCGGCCTGATCGTCTTCGTCGCCGCACTTAATATTCTGATCAGCCTCATCATGATGGTCATGGAGAAGACCAAAGACATCGCCGTCCTGATGTCGATGGGCACCCGACAGAGGCAGGTGCGCAACGTGTTTATCGCGCAAGGAGTCCTGATCGGGGTGATCGGCACAGTGCTTGGTCTGATCGCTGGATATGTCATTGCGTATGCCGGCGGCCGGTACCATGTGATATCACTCTCGCCCGAGGTGTACTCGATCAACTACGTACCCTTCGCGCCCCGCGTCGCAGATGGCCTATGGATCGCAGTATTCACGCTGCTGGTTTCGTTCGTGGCAACGCTGTACCCATCGTGGTCGGCGTCCCGTATCCTCCCAGCCGAGGCTCTGCGCTATGAGTGAGGTTTGGGTAGCCCCGGACGCCTCGTCCGGGGTTGCGCGAAGCAATCCACACCCTTCGGCCACGCGTAGCTCTTTCACCTTCACTTCGCTTTGGGGGGCGGGGCGACGAGGCGCCCGCTCCACATTAACTATAGTGATTCTCATCACATGAACGAAAGCAGCCGCGAGATATGTTCATAAAGATCGATCCGAAAAATACGGCCCGGACTGTAGGTTGTGATCTGCCAACCCGCACTCCGGCAGTCACTTGGAACGAAAGTCAGGCTTCATGCATCTAACGAATGACGGTGAAATGCTTCGAGTCGAAGGCTTGAAGAAGGTTTTCCGGTCCGGCGAATCGGACTTGGTGCTCTTTGAGAATCTGTCGTTTGAGGTGAAGCGAGGAGAGATGCTCGCCATCGTGGGAGAATCGGGCGCGGGAAAGAGTACACTTTTGCACATCCTGAGCGCCCTTGATCGCGCTTCCGCAGGTGACGTATACTGCGCCAACTTGCGATTGAATTCGTTGTCCCACGACGAAGCCGCAGACTTTCGCAACCGTGAAACCGGTTTCGTTTGGCAGTTTCACTATTTGCTGCCGGAGTTTACGGCCGCGGAGAACGTTGCTATGCCGCTGCTGCTTCGGGGGCAGACATGGCAGCAGGTAGAGCCGTTAGCTTCACGCTGGCTGCGTGAGGTCGGACTGGAGCAGCGTGCGCATCATCGTTCCGGAGAACTTTCCGGCGGTGAGCAGCAGAGAGTTGCTCTGGCCCGTGCGCTCATCACTGGTCCCAAGCTTTTGCTCGCCGATGAGCCTACGGGAGACTTGGACGGACAGACTGCGGAAGCCGTTTTTGCTTTGATTGCGCGACTACATCGCGAGCACCAACTCACCTCCCTCATCGCTACGCATAATGTGTCCTTTGCCAAACGCTGTCACCGTGTACTGCGGTTGCAGCGAGGGCGCGTGGAGGAAATTTCGCCGGAGTCGCTCCTGGTGTAGGCGAATGGTTGAGCGGTCAACGAGGCACGGCCGGCGAATGTGGAAGAGCGGCCCTTTAGGGCCGCGTTAGACGAGGAAAAAAAGTGGAGGCTTTAGCCCCCGAGTTGCGGAGCAGCAACATTAGTTAGAGAAAGTGCAGGAGAATGCTTTTGCAATAGGGAACCGAGGGTGTTCGAGGGCATACCTTCGGTAACGTGATCAAAGACATGGACCCCGTTTTCTGAGCTTGGGTTTCATGGCCTCTTGATTGCATAATGTGGGAATAGAATTGTGGGAATAGAATAAGGTAGGACGAGGTTGGTCCAGCTTTCAGAGGGTCGGGAGACATCCTCCCCACCCAGGAAGGTCAAGGGGAAGGGCATTATGTTTGAACGCTATACGGAGAAAGCCAGACGCGTCATCTTTTTCGCACGCTACGAGGCCAGCCAGTTCGGGTCTCCTTATATCGAGACCGAGCACCTTCTTCTGGGACTCCTGCGTGAAGATAAGGCCCTAACCAATCGTTTCCTGCGCTCCCACGCCTCTGTCGAATCGATCCGCAAACAGATCGAGGGACACACCACCATTCGCGAGAAGGTTTCAACCTCGGTTGACTTGCCGCTAAGCAATGA
Organism: Candidatus Sulfotelmatobacter sp.; assembly: GCA_035568275.1. Taxonomy (GTDB): domain Bacteria; phylum Acidobacteriota; class Terriglobia; order Terriglobales; family Acidobacteriaceae; genus Sulfotelmatobacter. The sequence goes on along the minus strand of DATMOO010000280.1, from coordinate 55,949 downwards.
ATGCAAACGAGTTCTAGCCTATGCGGCGGAAGAAGCGGAGCGCCTGTCCCACCGCCACATTGGCACTGAACATCTGCTGTTGGGCCTGTTGCGGGAAGAGAAGTGCTTTGCCGCCGAGATCCTGCATGAACGCGGCCTGCGGCTGTCGACGATTCGGGAAGAACTGGCGCGCACCACTCAAGAGAAAGCTCAGCCGCAGCGGCAGCGCGAAAGTTCGCTGCTTGCGGAATTTTCGCGGGATTTGACCCAGGCCGCGATGGACAGCCAGCTTGACCCCCTGGTCGGGCGCGAAGGCGAAGTCGACCGCGTGATCCAGATTCTTTGTCGCCGGACAAAGAACAATCCGGTTCTGATCGGCGAACCTGGGGTCGGAAAAACCGCCATCGTCGAAGGCTTGGCCCAGCGCATCGCTGATGGGGAAGTTCCCTCATTCCTGGCCGATAAGAGAATTCTGGCTCTCGATCTCTCGCTGATCGTCGCCGGTACCAAGTACCGCGGCCAGTTCGAAGAGCGCCTGAAGACCATCATGAAAGAATTGATGGAATCTCAGAACTCCATCATCTTCATCGACGAACTTCACACACTGGTCGGAGCCGGATCGGCAGAAGGATCGCTCGACGCCGCCAACATCCTGAAGCCCGCGCTATCACGCGGTGAGATTCAGTGCATCGGCGCAACCACGCCTGGGGAATACCGCAAGTCGATCGAGAAAGATCGCTCATTGGAGCGCCGCTTCCAGGCCGTGAAAGTTCCGCCTCCGAACGAGGTCGACGCGATTAAGATTTTGTTCGGGATCAAAGACCGCTACGAGAAGTTTCACGCGGTTACGTACACCGACGAGGCCATCAACTTCGCAGTCTCTCACTCGAATCGCTATATCCCGGATCGCTTCCTTCCGGACAAGGCCATCGATCTGGTCGACGAAGCCGGGGCGCGCGTCAAGCTGCGCCAGACTTCGCTGCCGGAAGAGCTGACGGAAGTGCAGAAGCGCATCAAGTTCATCGTGCATCGCATGGAGAACGCCATTGCGAATCACGAGTTCGAGAAGGCACGTTTTTACTCCGACGAAGAACGCAAGGAGCGCGAGAACCTGCGCGCCCTGCGCGAGAAGTATCATCTCGACGAATCTTCGACTGGAGTGGTCAACCGCGAGGACATCGAAGATGTCGTCTCGCGGTGGACCGGCGTGCCCATCACCTCAATCAAAGAAGAAGAAACGCAGAAGCTGCTCCGGATCGAAGAGGAGTTGCACAAGCGGATCATCTCGCAAGACAAATCGATCAGCGCCCTGGCTCGCGCCATCCGCCGCTCGCGTGCTGGCCTGAAGAATCCGAACCGGCCGATCGGTTCGTTCCTGTTCCTCGGACCCACGGGCGTCGGCAAGACCGAAGTCGCGCGCACCTTGGCGCAATTTATGTTCGGCACCGAGAAGGCTCTGGTCCGCTTCGATATGTCTGAGTTCATGGAAAAGCACTCGGTCTCGAAGCTGATCGGCTCGCCTCCGGGATACGTCGGTTACGAAGAGGGCGGGCAGCTCACCGAGCGTGTGAAGCGTGCGCCCTACTCGGTCGTCCTGCTCGACGAAATCGAGAAGGCGCATCCGGATGTCTTTAACATCCTGTTGCAGGTGTTTGAAGACGGCCAGTTGACCGACGGACTGGGCAACACGGTCGACTTCAAGAACACGATCATCATCATGACGTCGAACATCGGCGCCCGGCACCTGCAGCGGCGGGAGGGCCTGGGCTTTGCGTCGACCAAGGAAGATGCGATCGCCGACAAGGTCGAGGAGTTGGTCAGGAACGAGGTGAAGCGCACCTTCAATCCCGAGTTCCTCAACCGTCTAGATGAAATCATCATCTTCATGGCTTTGAGCGAGACGGACCTCATCCAGATCCTCGAGCTTATGGTCACGCAGCTCAACCAAAACCTGGCGCAGAAGTCGATTACGGTCACGGTTGCGGACGAGGCCAAGCGCTGGATCCTCAACCAGACCTTGAGCGATCGCAGCTACGGAGCTCGTCCGTTACGCAGAGCGCTACAGAAGTACATCGAAGACCCGCTGTCCGAGGCGTTGATCCAGGGCACTATCACCACGCGCCCCGCGTTTATCGAAGTCTTCCTGGAAGACAACAAGCTCTTCTACCGCCCGGTCGATTCGGAAAAGGCGGAGGGAGTCCTGTTGTACGAAAACTAGCTCGTGAATATGTGGGGACAGCCGCCCTCGGCTGTCCGCCGAGCCTAGCTCGGCAGGTTTTGAGCCGCCAGCCTAAGCTGGCGGCTTTGTTTTTTCGGGATCGTGCCCTCCTAGAATCACCTCCCCCTGCGCAAACGATTTAAACTAGTCTTCGCATGCATGGACGCGGAACATTCTTCTGGCTAGGGCAGGTGCTTTTGGGGCTAACACTCGGCTTGCCCGTCGCAGCTCAGAACGCGCCTCCCGATGCCGAGGTGATCGACAAACTCCAGTCCCCATCCCAACCTCCCGGACGCAAAGGCGTAACCTTTGACGAATTTGTCGACTCCGCCATCCTGCAAGAAGCTCGCCTCACCAAACTGATGCGCAACTTCAAGCCCGTCGTCGAGACTTACGTACAGGAGGAGAAGCACGACTCTGAAGGCCGGATCTCGCCCAGAGATGACCATTATTTCTTGAGCCGCCTGGATTTGACTGGCAATGCTCCCGCCAGCCGAGGATTTGAGACGGGACATAGGAAGCACAAGCGACAGAAGAAATTGCCCAAGAGTGCGGCGGCTTTCGCTGCAGGGGGATTCGCGCAGTCGGTGTTCCCGGACCTGGACCACTTCGATCGTCAGAACTACGCGTTCCAATTCGTCCGCTGGGAGACGCTCGGCGACGTGCGCTGCGTGGTCGTCGATGTGAGTCCGCGTGAGAATGCCAAGAATCGCGGCTTTGTCGGCCGGATCTGGGCCGAGGATCAGAATTTCAACATTGTCCGCTTTACCGGAACCTACACGTCAAAGCCATATTCCAAGCGATCATTTCACTTCGACAGTTGGCGGCTGAATACTCTGGGCATTATGTGGATGCCTGCGTACGTTTATACCCAGGAGTCAGACCCAAACGATCCATCCAGCCACGGTCTCTGGTTTAAGGCGCAGACTCGGGTTTGGGGTTATGACCTGGAGCATGCAGGGGACCACCGCGAGTATGCGAAGCCGCTGACGGACAATCCAGCCGGAGTTGATCCCAATCGCCACGAAGCTTCGCAAAATGTAAGCCCTGACTTAACCGTGGGGGGAACCACCTATACCCCGGAAGACACTGTCGTGGAACGGTTGCAGGTCGCCGGCCTCATGGCGCCTGATGGCGAGGTCGACCGCATCCTCGAGACCGTGGTCAACAACCTGTTGATCGTGAACAATCTTGATCTCGCCGGAGTGCGTTGTCGCGTCTTGCTCACCACGCCTCTGGAATCGTTCGTCCTAGGTCGAACCATCGTTGTCAGCCGCGGACTTCTCGATGTGTTACCCGATGAAGCCACTCTGGCCGCGGTGCTGGCGCACGAACTCGCTCACGTCGTTTTGCAACATTCCCTCGGTGCGGAATTCGCGTCGCAATTCAGTTTGCCTGTTTCCGATCTCGAAATCTTTGCCAGGCTCAACTTCCGTTTCGACCCGGCGAAAGAGGCCGACGCTGACAGAAAAGGCCAGGAATTATTTTCGAAATCGCCGTATAAAGACAAAGCCACCAGCGTGCCACTCTTTCTGGAAGCGCTTGAGGCTCGCTCCAAGCGATTGCCCGGTTTGTTGCAAGCACAATTCAGCAATGATTTCGGCAGTAGTCACCTGGTCGGCATGCAGGCGCTCGCTAACCCTCCCATACGTCTGCAACCGAATCAGACCGATCAGATTGCGGCCTTACCGCTGGGTTCGCGGATCAAGGTCGATCCCTGGTCGGATCGGATCGAGATGCTGAAGAGTAAACCGCCTCTCCTCGAATCGGCGTCGGAGAATCGACCGTTCGAAGTGTCTCCGTTCTTCCCTTACCTCAAGCGGTTAGAAGAACCGAAACCTCAAGCGGCCATGAATCCGTAGTCGGCTTTACTCCCAGTTTCCTTGCCCATCGCCGATCCTAGAGAAAACTTCACGATTGACCCGGGTTGAAACCTGTGATTAGATGCCCCGAACAGTCGCGGCTCAGCCCTGGAGTCCGACCGAACCAAGGGGCGTGCGACCGAGGTGAAGTATGAAGTACAGGCTGCTCTTCGCCCTTCTAGCAGTATCCCTTTGCATTTTCACTGTGAGCGCCAGCGCGCGCGATGTGGTTGTCCCCGCCGGCACTCTTTTGCAATGTACGCTCAATGAGCCCAATCTCTCGTCTGCAACGGTCGACGTTGGAGACCCCGTTCTCTGCCACCTTCGCGGCGTAACCGTCTTCGGCCAGCAGGCATTCCCGCGCGGAAGTTATCTGGTTGGCCACCTCGAGGACGCCAAAGATCCCGGCCACTTCTGGGGCAAGGGATATTTGAAACTCCAGTTCGACCGCATTGGCGTACCCAGCGGCGATCTTCCTCTCGAAGCGAAAGTGATCGCCACCCGCGGTTACAAAGTAGACAAACAGGGAAAGATCGACGGCAAAGGACATCCGCGCCGCGATGTCATCGAGTGGATGCTGCCGCCGCTCTGGCCGTGGAAGGTAATCATGCTCCCGGCGCGCGGCCCCCGCCCGAAACTGAAAGGCGAAACGGTGCTCAGCCTGCGCCTGATGGACGATGTCCAGATCCCACAGATGGCCCAGACGTTCGGTCCGGGATGGCACTTCTTCGGCCGTCTGCAGAATCAGGATTACAGCGCTTCGCAAGCCAACGCTCCTCGTCCGCAACTGACGGTGCGTCCGGCAAGTAGCGCGTCGGTGGCGCAAGCCAGTTATGCCAGCTACGTGACCCGCGTCGTCTCTCTTCCGGCGAATGTCCAGAGCGCCCCCGGCATGCCGGTGTTCGTTCTGAATAGCGGCACGGTGCTGTCGGTCAGCGGATACGGCTACTCCGACAGCCGAATCACCTACTCGCTGGTTGGCGGCGGAAGCGGTGTCATCAGCACCGACGACGTGGATTGGACGACAACCACGAAACTCAACAACCAACGCGGCGTCCGCCTAACGCTCCACACCGGACACGCCAATCCAGGCACCCCGGGATTCTAACCTGCTCGTGTAGGGGCGGACGCCTCGTCCGCCCCGCGAGCAAAGCGAGCGTGCTTCGCCCAACATTCGACTTGCTGCCAACATTGTCATTGCGCTTTGCGCGCAACCCCGGACGAGGCGTCCGGGGCTACACGACTAAAGGCCCCACGAGCTTCATCTCAGCTGTCGGCCTTTCTCGTCTCTGCCAAGTCCATCGATAATCCTGCCATTGTGCGACCAGTCCCTTGCGCACTGGGTTGCGCAGCACGTAATCCACCTTAGCGTCGAGATTCTCCGACGACCGCAGCACGATCGAATGACTCCTCTTGCCAAACATGCCCTTGGCGATTCAGCCGCCGGTTGATCAGGTGTGCAGAAGCACTCTTGATCGTTCGCATAGTCTCGTGCAAGGAATGAATTTTGTGTGCTTTCTCGTCGAGAAGCGGCGCCAAGATCATGTGTACGTGATCCGGCATGACCACTGCCACCTACAGTTCGTAATTCTTTCGGTGGTCGTGGCTGCAACAAGAAAGCACGATGTCTCTCGCGCTAGGCGGAAGGATCCAACGGAACTTTGTAACGAACGTGATGAAATGAGGTGTGAAGTCCTTCTGGAGATGCGGTAGATTCCGCCGATAGAACTCCATGTGTGGACTGTGGCACGCGAGAATGGAAGAAGCTTAGGACGTGCGGAAAAAAAGCAGAAGCCATTCCTGCCTTGGGAATTCTGGTTGCTCGTGTAGGAGCGGACGCCTCGTCCGCCCCGCGAGCAAAGCGAGCGGGCCACAGCGTCGTTCGTCACAACCCTCGTCAAGATCCTCATTCCGCGCCTCTGCGCGCAACCCCGGACGAGGCGTCCGGGGCTACACGTTTAATTTCTTTGCGACCTTTCGCCGTCTGAAATAATCCGAAAGCCATGCCCAAGATCAACCTTGCCGAGAAGTTTTCTAAGATCTCCGAATATTGGAAGCCCTACATCGCGGCCGAGCTCAACGGCCAGTACGTGAAGCTCGACAAAATCAAGGGAGAGTTCATCTTTCACCACCACGATCACGAAGACGAGTTGTTCCTCGTCGTCCAGGGCCGCTTCCGCATGGAATATCTCGACCACCATGAATGGATCGAGGAGGGCGAGTTCGTGGTGGTCCCCCGCGGTGTGGAGCACAAGCCGGTCGCCGAGGAAGAGTGCTGGTTCCTGCTGTTCGAGCCTGCTACAACGCTGAATACAGGGAACGTCGTCAACGAGCGCACCCATCGCGAACTGGAAAAGGTATAAGCTCCCGGTGGAAGCTTGGTCCACTATGGTTAAATCTTGTTGATGGACATTACCCTCTACACCGCATTCTGGTGTCCCGATTGCCGCACGACTAAACGCTTTCTGGCCACGCACAATATTCCGTTCAAAGAAATTGACATCGAAACCACGCCCGGTGCGGCCGAAGAGGTTATCCGAGCCACGGGTAAGCGTGCCATCCCGCAATTGGTGATCGACGGCCATTGGTTCCAACCCTACCGCCCAGGTAAAGGGCTCCTCTACGAAGAAATGTCCAAGCTACTGGGAATCGATCAGCGCTAGTGTAGGGGCGGATGCCTCGTCCGCCCCGCGACCCTGAGCAAAGCGAAGGCGAGCGTGCCCCGGCCGGGCGGTGTCACAGCCCTTGCCTTTAACGCCAGCCGCCTCCATTGCGCGCGCGACGCAACCCGTACGAATGCGTCTGGGGCTAGATGACCCAAACGCCAACGTAACCCCCGTACATCCCCTTCAGTACCGTAGCGGAACAACACGAAACGGGCGAAGATAGCGGTCCATGCGGCCGTGCTCAGGAAAACCCCTGAAATCGGCTAGCATGCGCCACATCCAACTTCATGGCCGAGACCCAAAACCCGCCCGAACATCCCGACCCTGCGCCCAAAACCGAGTCCCAGCCGGAATCGAGTATTGTTTGTGATAGCTGGCAGCAAATGATTCAGGGCGTTCTTGCCGTCATGATGCTGGTGGGAGCCGTGGCCATGGTCCATTACTACGGCCCGATGGCAGCCCAAGGACTCCCTCCAGACGACTTGCAGACACGGGTGCACGAACTCACTGCCGAGGTCGATCAACTCCGGCAAGAGCAATCGATGCCGGCGGTTGTGCTCAACCGTTACCGCAATTCCATCGGATACATCTATGGTGTGTATCAGGTGGGATTCCCGAATCATCGTCCAAATGTTCGTGCTCGGGTTTCCGGTACCGGATTCCTAGTTGGTGATGGCCTGATCGCCACCAACCGCCATGTGGCCGAGCCCTGGTACGGCGATTCCGAAGCGCAGAAGCTCATCGATGAGGGAGCCCTCGGCACGATCGAAAGCCTGGTGATCTTTTTCCCCGGCTCACCCACCCCGGTGACTCTCGTTCCCGCTTCAGTCTCGAAAACTTCTGATCTCGCGGTGGTCCGGGCCGAAGACGCGAACGCCGTTCATGCCTTGTCCGTTCTCCCTCTCGCGAAATCAACCGGCGCCCCCGGACAACTCGTTACGGTGATCGGTTATCCGATGGGCATCGCCGGAATGGTCGCCAAGTCTCCTTCTGGAATCTATGAGCGCCTTGCCTACCGTCATAACGACATTAACGCGGCCAGCGAATTGGCCGCCCTGTCACTGATTCGCCCTTCAACGACCTGCGGGCACCTCGGCGATGTAGTCGGCGACAAGCTCATCTATGATGCTCCCACAGCCCACGGCGGCAGCGGCGGTCCCGTCTTCAATTCCAAGGGAGAAGTCATCGGCGTGAATTCCGCCTACATGGACGGCTTCTCCGGCGGCACACTCGGTGTCTCCGTAGATGCTCTCCGTCCCCTGATCGACGAAGCCACCTCCCGCTAAAAGCCTGTGTAGGGGCGGACGCCTCGTCCGTCCCGCGAGCGAAGCGAGCGTGTCGGCAGCGTCGTTAGGCTCGGACCTTACCACGACCGGCGGTCACCATTGCGCGCTTCCGCGCGCAACCCCGGACGCGGCGTCCGGGGCTACATTTTGGTCCATACACGCTGACCCATTACATTATCTGCATGCCCCATCCCCGTTCGTTACTGTTCGTCTTCTTCCTGCTTATCGTTGCCTTTATCGCCCTGGCCGACACTCCCAACCAAGCCCCGCCATATTGGGCGTTCTGCATCAACCCAGCTACAACCGATCCTGTGAAGCCCGACGACCAGTCTCGCCATGTTCCCCACAGCAGCGCAGCGTTCACAACCGCCGAAACCCAGGACCTCTTCAATCCCCCCGACTGGCATCCCTCTGACCACCCGCCAATGCCCGACATCGTGGCCCACGGTAGAAAGCCCGATGTCTACGCCTGCGGCTATTGTCACCTCCCCAATGGCCAGGGACGCCCGGAGAACTCCAGCCTCGCCGGATTGCCTGCGCCCTACATCATTCATCAGATGACCGACTTTCGCAGCGCTGCCCGCAAGAGTTCCGAGCCCCGTCATCTCCCGGTCGCAAACATGATCTCCCGCGAGACCAAGGCGACCAGCCAGGAGACCGCCCTCGCAGCAGAATATTTTTCCAAGCTTGAGCGCAAGCCCTGGATCCGCATTGTGGAAACCAGCACCGTTCCCAAGACGCACGTCGCCGGGTGGATGCTGGTCGCGGATACCCCAGCTGCGACCGAGCCCATCGGCCAGCGCATCATTGAAATGGCGGAAGACTTGGAACGCACGGAGTTGCGCGACGACGCGTCAGGATTCGTAGCATACGTCCCCGAAGGCAGCCTCAAGCGGGGTAAGTGGCTGGTCGCCACCGCAGGCGACCGCAAGATGTCCCCCTGCGCCAAGTGTCACGGCCCCGACCTCCGCGGAAGCGGAAATGTCCCCCCGATCGCCGGACGCTCGCCCAGCTACATCGTCCGACAGTTGTTTGATATGAAGTCCGGCGCGCGCTCCGGAGCCCTGTCATTGCAAATGCGCCGACAGGTTGCGAAGCTGTCGTTGGATGACATGATCGCTGTTGCGGCGTTTGTTTCGTCACTGAAGCCCTGACGATACCAGTCGAAATTCAGTCGCGACTGTTCGATTACGAACATATGACTTTGATTGTGGGCATGCCAGTTGAAAGCCACGGACCTCCTGGTTTTTCTATCCAACTGAATAAATAGAACTTGTACCAGGTCGAAGAATGGCAAGCGGGATGCCACTCATATTTGATTGTGTTTGGAGCTTCCGATGAAATCCTGGACCAATGATCTTCGCTACGCACTTCGGCAGCTGCGCAAATCGAAAGGCTTTGCACTCACAGCATTGCTCACCATTGCTCTGGCGGTGGGCGCAGTCACCGCTGTTTTCAGTGTGGTGAATACGGTGCTCTTACGCCCTTATCCATTCCGCGATCCGGGGCAGATTGTGGTTTGGCGCGAGACCATCCAGGAGATCCAGCAGGCGGAGCCGCTCCTGCCCGACAACTATCGGCACTATCTGAATCTGAAAAGCCGAGCGACCTCGATCCAGGAGGCAGCGATAGTCCAGACTGCCGGATTCAGCGTATCGGTGGCCGTCGACCATCCGCAGATGACCGAGGGATTGGCAGTCTCACCTAACTTTTTCTCAGTGTTGGGAGTGACGCCTCTAATGGGCCGCGTCTTCATGCCGGAAGAGGCCCAGAGCGGACGAGACCAAGAAGTCATTCTTACCTGGGGCGCATGGCAGCGTCTCTTTCACGGCGATCCATCGGTGATCGGAGCGAATCTGCGGGTCAGTGGGGAACCGAAAACCATTGTGGGTGTGATGCCGAAGGCTTTCCGTTTTCCTGTGATGTCTGTCATGCCCGGCCAGGCGACCTTCGGATCGACCGATCGCTATGAAGTCTACAAGCCCCTGGCGCCGGACCCGGAGGAGTTGACCGCGAACGAAGGCGACTTCAACTTTCTCGTCGTCGCACGCCTGAAGTCCGGCGTCTCAATGCAGCAGGCACAACGCGAACTGGACGGAATCGAGAAGGGGACCGCTGCCGCCGATCATCTTGCCATCCACTTGGGAGTCGTGGTCCTTCCATTTTCCGAGGAGATTAGTGGAAACGTCAGTAAGCCTCTGTGGCTGCTGCTGGCTGCGGTCGGGAGCGTCCTGCTCATGGCATGTGTGAATCTTGCGAACCTGCAACTGGCACGAAGCGTGGCCCGCCAGCATGAGATGGCGCTTCGAGCTGCCCTGGGTGCAGGACGGCGGCGGCTGTTCCAAGGCGTCCTCGCAGAAAATCTGCTCCTGGGATTGGGCGGCGGTGTGGGAGGAATCCTATTCGCAGATCTGGGAGAGAAACTGTTTGTCAGGATCGCGGCGGTTCTACCCCGTTTGAATGAGGTCCATCTCAGCACCTCCATGCTTGTCTTCGCACTTGGCCTCTCGATCGTCACGTCGCTGGGATTCGGAGTTCTTCCAGCTCTCCGGTCTTTTCGCGTGATGCCGCAAAGCGCCCTGCAAGCGAGTTCCACCCGCCTTTCGAGCAGTAAACAGGCAGCACATACCCGTAAGATGCTTGTCGCCATCGAGGTTGCGTGCAGCATCACGCTGCTGATCGTGACCGGTCTGATCACGCGGAGCTTTTCACATTTACTGACACAAGATCGCGCCTTCAATTCGCAATCCGTCTCCGTAGCCAGGGCCGATTTGAGCAGTTCCAGATATTCAAGCGGCGGAGGGATCCCGGACAATCCGGGAGCCGATCCAGGCAGCCTGGTCCGCGATGAGATGATCGATCGAACCCTCGACAAGCTGCGTGCCTTGCCCGGCGTGCAGTCCGTTGCGGCTACAAGCGTAATTCCTCTGACCGGGGATACGAACGTGGATGGGATCCATAGGGTGGATCACCCCGTCCCAGAGGGACAGGTGCCCATGGCGAATCGGCGATTCATTAGTCCCGGATACCTTTTCACCATGCGGATTCCCCTCATTGCAGGGCGCGATTTCAGCGAGGAGGATCGCAAGAACCCACGCGTTGCCATCGTCTCTGAAAAAACTGCCAGGGCCGTATGGCCGGACGAAAATCCGCTCGGCCGCAGCATCCGGCACTGGGGCCGCGTCTATACCGTTGTGGGCGTAACCGCCGATGCCCGCATCAGCGATTTGAAGCGCGACGTCGCCGTCTACTATTTGCCGTATTGGGATTTTCCCCCGGCAACGCCGGTGTTCCTGGTGCGTAGCTCTCAGATGATCCAATCTCTCGGCCCGGAAATGCGTCAAACCATCTGGAGTATTGATCCCGACATTTCAATTCCGACCGTGATTTCATTGGACGCCCAGCTGGGCGAATCTGTGGCCACCGAAAAATTTCAGACCATCATTCTGTCCAGCTTTGGAGGCGCGGCCTTGCTGCTTGCGGTACTCGGCATTTACGGTGTCCTCGCCTATTCGGTTTCGCTGCGAGCCCAGGAGTTCGGTATTCGTATTGCGCTCGGTTCGAGCAGATCGAAACTCGTTCGCCAAGTCTTGATGGATGCGTCCTATCCCATGGCGGGTGGGATTGCGATGGGCGTTCTGGGGGCTGCGCTAGCCACCCGCTGGGTGCGCAGCCTGCTCTATGAAACCAGTCCGGCTGATCCCGTGGTAATCGGATGCGGCATCGCGATTCTCATCGTTGCCGCTTTGCTGGCCTCGCTACTTCCAGCAAGGAACGCCGCTGCCACCGATCCTATGCATGTCCTGCGAGGAGAATAATAGTGTCGAACTGACAGATCAGTCAGAAACGTTTCCCATCACACTCACGACGGATAACCATGGCATCGTGCCAAGAAAGCCCCCCTGGACTAGAAGTCTTCAGCCCAAAATCCTTCCCGCCCGAACGTATGAAAGCGATCCCCGGTTCGTCAGGAGTGATTTCCTGACAGGTTACGCGGGGCCCAGCAGTGATCCGGTTTCTCATCGATTGGGCTTGCTCGGGTGTGAACAAGAGCCTTCCCATCTCGACGTTGCGAAGACCCTCTGGCCCCCACCGCGGCACCATAATCCCGATTCGCGAGTGCGAATTGGAGCCCAGCAGCAGGTGACCCAGTTCGTGTGCCGAGACGGCACCTAACAATAGCGCGAGGTTAACGTCTCCTTGTGCCTGTCTGAGCCGATCAAAGAACACGTCACTATATTGTCCACGTCCATCTTCTCCTAGGAAAGCTTCGCCAAAAATGAAATCGTTCAGCGTCTTGCCTCTGGTTACGATGTGAAGCACGAACTCTTCGGGCCCGAGGATCCGCCTGCATTCGTTCGTCTGCGCACAGTTCACCCATCGAATCTCAATACCGGCAGCTTCGAATAATCGTCCCGCTTCCCGTTCCGCTTGTCTCAAGACCGACGGTTCCACACTGGCGCTATCATTCACCAGCACCGTGATCTGTGAGCCGCAATCATGCGCGGTCCCGACGTTGCTCCATAACAAAATACTGCCCAACACCAATCCCCAGCCGCTGTTGAACCCCATAGCCCCACCCTCCGTATCTCCACTAAGGTGGTCGAGGGGGATGGGTGCCTCAATGCCCGGCGCATGACCACTGGATGAAACGTGGGTGACAAGCTAAGCTGTGGCACGTCAAACATTTACACAGTGGGATGACATGGGGAACCGAGCCATCAGAATGCTAAACTTGCCGGTTGTGGGCAGCACAAACGGCAACGATAATTCGTCGACGCGCCGTTTCGGAGTTTTTGAACTCGATCTGCGCGCCGGGGAGCTCCGCCGTAATGGGTCCAAGGTCAAGCTGCAAGAGCAGCCGTTTCAACTACTCGCCGAGCTACTGGACCGTCCTGGCCAGGTCGTCACCCGGGAGGAATTGCGCCACCGCCTCTGGCCTGCCGATACCTATGTCGACTTCGACCACAGCCTGAATGCCGCCATCCGGCGCCTCCGGGACGCCTTGGGAGATTCCGCCGAGAATCCCACGTTTGTAGAGACTGTGGCGCGCCGTGGATACCGTTTCCTGGCGCCCGTGAGCGGGGGGAATGGAGACCACGCTGGCACAGGAGAGTTGGCCGCGGTCGTGCCGATCACAGCCCCTCGCCGCCATCATTGGTGGATTGTCGGCGCCATCGCTGCAGTAGCCCTCGTCCTGATTGGACTCGCGGTGGGCTTTTTCCTGGCGCCGCATCCGCCCGCGCCGGGTCGTATCACGCCACTCACGGCAAATCCGGCCGGCGATCCGGTTCGCACCGCCGCGATTTCACGCGACGGCCGTCACTTGGCGTTTTCCGATGACACTGGCTTCTATCTCCGCCAGATCGATACCGGCGAAACGCATCCCATCACTTTGCCGGAAGACATGACAGCAACCTCGATCAGCTGGTCTCCTGATAGCGATCACATGGTGGTTGCCCTGGCCGGAGCCAATCGCAGACCGAGCCTTTGGGATATTTCTGTCCTCGGTGGCAATGCCCGCAAACTTATCGATGATGGCTCTCACCTCGCGATCTCGCCGAACGGGACGCAGATCGCTTTCGTGGCGGGTCAGCCTTTGCACCAGAGGATCTGGCTCGCGGGAGTGAATGGAGATCCACCGCGTGAACTTCTGGGTGAGGACGGCGACCTGTTTGGCACCATCAGTTGGTCACCCGACGGCAAGAAGATCGCCTACACCACTGCGAAATACACGTATGGATACGGCACAAAGGGCACGATTGCGGCTGCCGATGTGAGCTCTTCCTCGCAAGCCGGTGGAAGCGTACGCCCTACCGTTGTTCTGTCCCTGACCGGGCTCAGTGCTCCTATGATGTGGGCTCCAGACGGCCACTTGATCTATACCCTCGAGGAGCCCCGACCCCACCAGGCGGACTCGAACCTCTGGTCTACTCGACTCAACGCGGAAATGAAACCGAGTGGCGCCCCCGTGCGCCTGACCAACGATCAAGGAGAGGTGTTTAGCATTAGTGCCTCCGCTGACGGCAAGCGCATCGCATACGTGAAGGGTGTTCCACAGCCGGATGTCTATGTTGCGAAGCTGCAAGCTTCGGGTGCTCTGGAGGAGCCTCAGCGTCTCACGCTTGATGACCGTCAGGACCTGCCCTTTGACTGGACGACCGACAATAAGTCGGTGATTTTCATCTCCGATCGCACTGGTACCTTTTGTATCTACAAACAATCCATCGATCAGGCGATGCCTGAGTTGCTGCTGTCTGGAAGTCAGCAGTTGATGGGTCCCCGCTTGAGTCCGGACGGAACTCAACTCCTTTACCTGGCGAATCCCTCGTGGGCTGACCCACATTTTGAAGTTCCTGTGATGTCGATGCCGCTGACAGGAGGCCCAGCCCGGGAGGTCGCCAGAGCCAAGTGGATCACGAACCTTCAATGTGCACGCGCGCCCGCCACCGCTTGCGTGTACAGCGTAATCACAGACGCTGCCCTGACGTTTTTCCGATTCGATTCGGTCCGTGGAAACGGAACGCAAATTCTCCAGATCAGGGACGAACTCGCCCAAGCCTACAACTGGAGCTTGTCGCCAGACGGGACCACGCTTGCCATCGCGAAAGGGAAGTGGGGCAGTGACGAACCGCGAATCCGCCTGATTTCTCTCAATGGCGCGCCCGAGCGCTCGTTGAGCATTCGCGGTTGGCCCGGAATTGCATCTCTAGATTGGGCGTCCGACAGCAAGAGCCTGTGGGCGGCGACTCCCGGTGAAAAGGAAAACGCGCTCCTGAGAATTGATCTACAGGGAAATGTCCGTGTCGTGTGGCGCCCCAAGAAGGCGACGGTGGGCTGGGCGATTCCATCCCGAGACGGAAAGCACGTAGCCCTTAACGTTCACAGCGCCAGCGCCAACGTCTCCATGCTGGAGCACTAAGAAATGCAGCGCCCGCCTTCCCGGCGGCTGTGGTGGGGCGATCCGCCATACGCGCTAACTTAAGCGGATTTGACCCTCTCCGCCAGGTTCTGGGCGCTGATTTCCGAGTAGACAACCGCCCGGAGTGCCGCGGAAGTCTAGGCCGCACCTCTACGAGAATTCCGCCTTACATTCAGTGAGCATTGGCGTTCGTTCCAGTTGCGGCAAGCAAAGCCCTTCGTTTAAGCCTCCGCCCGACGGCAGAATTTCCGTCCAACGTGGACGTAACTTTTGAGCTCTTCATGGATACCTATTACGACAAGCAGAATTCCCAGACTGAGATCTTTCCGACCAGGTCCGGAACCATGCGACAAGTCAAGGAGCACTCCATGGGGTCAATCGCCGTCGTACCACGTTTCAAACCCTCAAGCCCGAACCTTGTCGCCCCTCGATGGCACACCGTTTTGTTCGTTGCGTTGTTGCTTGCGCTGACCATCGGCCGGGCCCTCTTTCAACGCGAAGCGCGCTCGCGGCCCGAAAGGCTGTCGCAGCACCCCAATGTTGCGCTGCTGTACGTCTTCCTCATAGCCATGGAATGGGGCCTGTTCTTCTATGTTTGGAGGGGCGGCTTGCACCGCACAGGAACGAAGCTGGGCGATCTGATCGGCGGACGATGGCGAAGCGCAAAAGATGTCGCCATCGACGCGGCCTCGCACTCGGACTATGGAGCGTATGGATGATCGTGCAAAGGGGATGGGAGCACTGGTCCGGGCCTGAGCATGCTGCTTCCATCCAGAGCTTGCTGCCGCGCCAAGGCATCGAAATTCTGCTTTGGATCGGAGTATCTATCAGTGCCGGGATTTGTGAGGAAGTGGTCTTTCGCGGCTACTTCCAAAGGCAATTCGAAGTGTTCACACACAGCAAGTGGATTGCATTACTCCTGCAGGCTGTGCTGTTCGGGATCTCCCACGGTTACCAGGGCGTGGAAGCTTGTGTGAAGATTGCTATCTTCGGCGGGTTGTATGGGTTGCTTGCACTCTGGCGCGGAAGTCTTCGGCCGGGAATGATTGCTCATGGCGGATCGGACATTTTGAGCGGCATCTTCGGAGTGTAACAGACGATCAAGCATGAAATGTTTTCCTGTTTTCGCGGGAGCGCTGATGGATAGCTGCATGAAGAAGTCTCGATGACCGACAGCGCGCTGTACAAGAAATACGCGCCGAACGTTTTCCGCTTCGCGCTGTATCTTTCGGGCAACCACAGCCAGGCCGAGGACATAACTTCCGAGACGTTTGTGCGTGCATGGACTTCGCCGGAGCCAATCGATGCAGCCACCGTGAAGGCATATCTCTTTACGATCGCGCGCAACCTGTTCCTGCACCGGCTGCGCAGAGAGTCGCGCCATGATCAGCTGGATAGAGATCTGCCCGGTGTGCAGCCGAGCCCGTACGTTCATGCCGAGCAAAAGGAGGAATTCCGGGCCGTGCTGGCGGGGCTGCAGGAGTTGCGGGAAATCGACCGTGCAGCCCTGCTGATGAGAGCTCTGGACGGCATGCCTTATGAAGAAATTGCACGGGCGCTCGGAATTTCTCTTGCATCCGCAAAGGTCAAGATCCACAGGGCGCGACTTGCGCTCGCGGGAATCCGGTACGGGTAGCGTCAGATCGAACTTGGGCAGAAGCGAACTCGGAAATATCAGGAGTAAACAATGAACGTTACACGAGAAGTCATTCTGGATCTGCTGCCGGTGTATTTGGCGGGCGAAGCAAGCCCAGCGACCCGTGCTCTTGTAGAGGAATATTTGAAGCAAGATGCTGAACTGGCTCAGCGCATTCGAGTTCAGTGGGCGGACAGCTTTGCCAAGGTTGTTCCATCCGCGCTCCCCCCGGATTTGGAGTTGCGATCCCTTCGCCGCACCCGACGCCTGCTTGGCTGGCAGAGGTGGCTACTTGGTTTTGGGATTTTCTTCTCAGCCATGTCGCTCAGCAATGAATTCTCGTTTGAAAGCGGCCACTTCAAGGAATTTCATTTCCTGTTGCGTGATTATCCGGTAGAGTTCGGAACCTGCGTGGTGCTTGGCCTCGCCTGCTGGTTCGCGTACTTCTCTATCCGCCGCCACCTGCGTACCCGCGCAATGTAGATTTGTGGTATTGGTGGTCTAGGGAAAAGGCAAGGTTGCAGCCCAGTAGAAGTCACAACAAAACAGGCGGCAAGGGGGTCGGCCAAAAATCGAGGAAGGATGTGCACAGGGGTCTGTATCGGCCTTTGACGGTTCCGGTCCCGATGACGGCCAACTCGGATGGAATCCTTAAGTTGCTGCTTATGCGGGCGTCCTACTCCCACAAATTGAATGTTCAACCCGTTTGGAGTTTTGCAGAAAGAAAAAAGCCGGAAGGCGATCGCCTTCCGGCTGGAACTTCTAACACTCTAAAACGCCCAGCGCAGCGAAAACTGAATCAACCGTGGGTTGCCATTCGTCTGGATGATCTTGCCGAACGGGCTATTTGCCGACCCAGCGGTTTCAACGTCGGTCACCGTCGGATCCGCGAAGTTCGTGTGGTTCCATAGGTTGAAGAAGTCCGCCGCGAAGCGAACATCGTTGCGCTCCCCAATTTTGAAGTGCTTGAGGAACGATACATCCCAGTTCTGCTGGAAGGGTCCGTGGTAGACATTGCGGCCGAGATCTCCGAATCCGGTGACGCAGAAGTTGGTGGGATCGATTGCGCAGTCGGTGGGATCAAAAACTGGAGCCGGTGTAAACGCCGCCCCGTTGAGATATCCGTTGACAAGCCGGTTCTTAAGGCTGCCACCGGCAAGCCCGCTCGACACGGTCGCACCCTGAGCAAGACTTGCTCCGAGCAGCGGCGTGCTCCCCGCTCCCAGGAACGCAGTTCCCGCCGCCGAATCGTAGATCGAGAACGGTAACCCCGTCTGGAAGATGGAAACGCCGCTGATCTGCCATCCACCGAGCGCCGCGTGCTTGAGTCCCGTGCTATGCGCGAAGACCGGCAGATCGTATGCATAACTCACCGACAGGCGGTGAGGCCTGTTGAAATCGGAAATGCCGCGCGAAGCATTGATGTTGCTTTGATCGTTGTAAGCGGTGTTGAACGCGGTGTTACCCGTCGATGTGGCGTCAATGTTCTTCGAGAAGGTGTAGGCCGCCTGGAAGTAACTCTGTCCCCACCGCCGCGAAAGTGTGGTTTGCAGGGCGTGATAGATGGAGTAGGCATCGTTGGCAAAGAGTTGATAACCGCTATACCCGTTCAACCCTGGAGCTGGCGTCCGGGCGATCGCGTTTGCCGCGCTATTCTGCGTAATCGTGTAGCTCTGGTTGGTCGTGACGTCCGTGACCGTGATGGGATGCTTGGTCGCATCCACCGACTGGATAGCATCGCGAGTTTCGCGCAGATGGATGCCGCGCGTTCCGACATATCCAACTTCCAGCACCCAGCTTCTGCCGAATTCCCGTTGCAGGGTCAGGTTCCACTGCTGCGTATTCGGCACACGGAAGTGCCGCGGAACTTCCAGCACAAACAGGTTCTGCGTGGAATCCAGCCCAGGTCCGCTGCAGGATTTGTAGGTGGGAGATTGGTTGGGATCACTGCTCGGATTTCCTTGCCCATCTACGAATCCGGTGAACTGGGCGAGGCACGGCACCCACGCCGTGGATAGCTGTCCTGCTTGAGGAACGGCATTGGCATTCGTCGCGGGTGTTCCCGTGAAGTAGTTAGCCAGCGTGAATCCGGGCGTGGTAGCGAAGGCTACGATCGGAATAAACGGTGCCTGGAAGCTCAACTGATCGACCGCGCCCACGTCCTCGCGCACATAATAGATGCCGTAGCCGCCACGAAGCGTGGTCTTGTGATTCCCCAGAACGTCCCAGGAGAATCCGGCGCGTGGTCCCCATCCGGTGGAGACGCTGTTCTTGAACGTTGATCCAGGTCCGCTTCCGGCCAGGCCCGAGAGCCCCAGCTTGTTGGCGCAACTCGGATAGATGAACGGGTAAGTGCCGGAGTTCGTGAGATCCGACTCGATGTTGGCGATATGGCAATTGCCGTCCGTCCATGCTCCCAGGAATTCCGTCCGCAATCCCACATTCACCGTTAGTTTGGAACTGGCTTTCCAGTCATCCTGCAGGAAGACGGCGGAATTGCTCTGCCTGTAGGCGTGGTTGTAAACGCCGCCCCCGCCGAACGCAAACGGTGGTGTTCCCTGAATGAAGTTTCCGAAATCCGAAACTGGACCAGAACTTGTGAAGAATAGCTGCCCGTTGAATACCTGCGGAAAGAGTTTGTCGAGCCGGACGCGCGTGTATTGTCCACCGACGGTAAACGTGTGGGCTCCACGAACCCAGCTCAGGTTGTCGACGATGTTGTAGTTGTTCTGCGCTTGCGCCTGGTTCGCCTGCGGAGTCGGGCCAAACTGAAACCCTGAGGTGAGAAAAGTAAATTTATAGATGCTCTGGGTCAAATTGCTGGTCGGCCGGGTAATCCCGGCGTCACTCGCGGTGACCGGGTTCACATTGGTGGCGGTGTTGTTGATGTGAACCAGGCCGAACCGCACGTCGTTCACCAGCCTGGGCGAAAATACGTGCGTTTCTGAAATGATGAATAGCCGGTCATGAATCGGCAGTTGATAGGGGAAGTTCAAATCCGAAGTGCTGGCTGCCGCGCCCAGAGAAGCCTGCAGTCCGCCTGCACCGAAAGGAATGTCCTGCTCGGAATTGGAGTAGAAGAACCGCGCTGCGACAGAGTCTCTCGAATCGTGGAACTCATGATCCCAGTTCGCGGTGAGTTGGTCATCCGTAAACTTGCCCGGCTTGCTCACTGTGAATTGCACAGACGTTCCCGGGGCCGTCCCAGCTGGCACCGCCGGCAACGGGAATAGATACCCGTTCGCCGGCGCTCCAAACTGATTGCTTTGAAACGCGAGTAAGCTAACCGCAACCGGATCGGCTGACGACACTCCGAAGTCCGAGGCCAGAGTTGCAGCATGGGCAGTGCCGCGATCGCTCAGCGGTACGTACGGAATAAAGGTGCTGATCAATGTTCCCGGTGAATCACCGCTCCGCTGGCGGGTTCCCTGATAATTGACGAAAAAGAAGCCGAGCTTGCCGCCCGGACTCACCGGCCCACCCAGACTTCCCCCAAAAATGTTCTGCTGAATGACCGGCCGCGGCGACCCGCTCTGCTTCAGGAAATATTCGTTGGCGTCGAGCACGGTGTTGCGGAAGAACTCATACACATCCCCATGGATGCTGTTCGTGCCCGATTTCAGAATCGCATTGATGTTCCCGCCGCCATTGCGCCCCTGACTGGCGTCATAAAGTGAGGTCTGTACCTTGAATTCCTGCACCACGTCCGGGTTAGGCAGCGGAGTATTCGTCAGTTCTGCGACGTTGTAATCGGTGACGCTGACCCCTTCGATCAGATAGTTGTTGTTGTCTTCGCGCTGGCCGTTCACTTGTATGCGTACCTGTCCGCGCCCCAGTTGCGCCGCCGCATTCAGTTCACTCTGTGCTCCCGTCGACAGCGTCAGCAGCTGCTGGAAGTTCTGCGTGGCCAGCGGCAACGCCCGAATCGTCGTGCTCTCAATCGCCTGCCCGGTCGCCGCGTCGCTCGTATCCACCGTCTGCACTTCCGCCTGCACTTCAATCTTCTGCTGTACCGATTTGGTCGTCAGCTTCGCCGTCATCCGCGTCGTCTCGGTTACTCGTACCGCTACGTCGGCAACCTTCGCCTCAGCAAAACCTTCGGCATGGAGGTTCACGCTATATGTCCCGACGGGCATCAGCGGAGCCGTGAACGCTCCATCCGGCCCGGTCGTGACCGAACGTTCGACTACCCCAGTGTCCTGATTCGTGATGCGGACCGTGGCATTGGCCACGAATGCTCCGCTTGGATCCTGCACCGTTCCAGTGATCGCACCCGTTGCTCCGCCTTGCCCTAACGCCGTCGCAGCCAGCGCCAACGTAGCGACACTACTAGCGATGAACTTCTTCCAAGAACCCAGCATGGTCTTTTTCCCCATTGCGCAAAACGGTAAACAAATTGTCTTCACAGAAGAATCACGAACAGAAAGCATCAACAACAGCCAGCAGTTCTTGCCTTGGCAGCGACAGGCGTGGTCCGTATCCGATCGTCGTGTCTAATCAAGATAGGTGCCTCTTCTGCCTAGGCGCTATGAATACAGTCCTGCCGTGCAAATGCCTTCGTGGGATGGAAGAAGCTTACTGAATTAAGATGACGGTTTTCAAGCCTAGAAGTGGCACGGAAGTAACAAATTAGCTTCCGAGCTGTTTGTGTAGGGGCGGACGCCCTCGTCCGCCCCGCGAGCAAAGCGAGCGTACCAGAAGCCGACTGGGGCACGGCTCCTCCGCCTATGATTGAGCCTGTTTTAGCCGTTACGCCGAGCATCGGCGCTTCACACAACCGCGGGCCATCCGTCCGCGCTTACGCGAATCTATCCCTCGCCAAACTCCCGATACCGCTCCAGCACATGCCGCTGCGTAACCACGCCCTCCAGATGCCGGAAATCCGCGCGGCTGACCACCGGGACCAGCGGCCATCGGTCTACATACCGCAAGGCGGTTTCTAGCGGATGGTCGGGATGCAAAAACGGGACCGGCGCAACCGGCAGTAGAGCCCGCAGCGTAGTCGCTCCTTTTCCTTCGCGCGCCATCGTCAGCAATTCCTGTCTGCTGACGCTACCCCACCCGCTCGGAGTCAGTCGTACCAACACCCGCTCCATCTCGGAACGATCCAACTGCTGCAGCGACTGATCGAGCGTCTTCTCCGCATCGAGCACCGGCCCTTCCGCCGGCTGCATGGCATCTTCCACCCGCAGAATGTCCTCTTCCCGCTGCTCCTCCATCGATGGCAATTCCAAGCCATCCTGCCGGGTCAACAAGTCAAAAATCGCGGTCGGCTGCAATCCACGCGAAATAAGGTAAGCGACAGTGTTAGCCAGGATCACCGGCACAATGATGGAGTAGTTCCCACTGACTTCAAGCACCATGAATACAGATGTCATCGGCGCTCGCAGGAAGCCCGCGAACAGAACGCCCATGCCCACCAGAGCATACGTTCCCGGCGATCCCATCAGATGTGGCAACAGCACATGCTCCGCGCCCCCCACCGCGGCTCCCAGCATCGCCCCAATGAACAAGGTCGGCGCGAACATTCCACCCGGAGTTCCGCTGACAAACGACAGCAAGGTCGCGACGATCTTTAGTCCCGCCAGAATCGCCAGGAATTCCCAGGTGAACTGCCCGTGCATTGCCTGATCGATGTACTCGTAGCCTGCCCCCATCACTTGCGGCGCGCCCAGCACCGCGATGATTCCAATCAGCAGTCCTGCTACGGCCGGCTGAAAATACTGCGACCAGCGGGGAAGCGTCTTGCACACTGGACGCAGCCAGGCAATTCCGCTGGCAAACACAACCGAGGCTAGTCCGCCCACCACTCCCAGAACCGCATAGGCAATCAACTCCGTGGGCCGTTTCAACTCCACCGGCGGAATGCGAAACAGCGATTCAGAGCCCAGGAACCAGCGCATCACCACCACGCTCGACACCGCGGAAAGAACCACCGATCCCAAAATCCCCGCCGTCCACCGTCCAATGACTTCTTCGATAACGAACAGCACGGCCGAAATCGGCGCGTTGAAAGCCGCCGCCAATCCAGCCGCCGCTCCCACGGGCGCAATCAAGCGCATGCGATCTCGCTGCAATCGCATCTTCCGTCCCACCGCCGAGGCAATGCATGCCCCGATCTGCAACGAAGGGTCCTCCGGTCCCAGTGCATGCCCTGAACCAATCGCCAGCGCAGACGTAATGAACTTCCCGATCGCAGTCCGGATCGGGATGTTCCCATTGAAGATGTAAAGCGCCGCCTTGGTCTGATTGACGCCGCTGCCGCGTGCCGTGGGAAAGAAATGGATTACAAGAACCGCGATCACCAATCCCGCCAGCGTAGGTGCCAGCACCATCCGCACAGGCGTCAGCACAGCCCCGGTTCCCAGCAGGTAGAGCCGTGACCAGTCGATGGCAAACCGAAAACATACCACCGCGAGTCCCGAAAATACTCCGATGAACACCGAGAGAATCAGGAACAGACGATCTTCCCGGAACACATAGCGCCATACCGCCCGGGGCGAATGCTGTTGGATCCATGCGGAGGCGGAATGCCCATTTCCGTTTTCCGTCAGCATGTCCTCCGCTTTCGACTGCGGCTCCATTAGCTTCCCTCGTGCATTCTCGAAATGAGCAGCAAGGCCAGGTCCGCTCCCGTCGGCGTCCCGCACACCGTGCTGGTCTCACGTTCGATGCGAAACACCAGATCCATCGCGATGTCTGCCAGGTCTGGATTGCGCCGCAATCCCACTGCCGTAATCTGTGGTTCTAACCGAGTCCATTCGTCGCTAAGAGAGGGCACGCTTGCGGGTGCGGTAGCCTTGACGTCCGGCACCGCGCAGCTTCTTAATCTCCTCCCCGCGGCGGCAAACGCCTCCATCACAATCCGGTTGCGCTCCGCTGTAGGAATCTGCCGTCGGAACGGATCCAGGTGTAAAACCAATTGCGCTGTCTTCAGCCGCTCCGCACTTTCTGGATCGTTCGGATTGCCGCTGATTGCAGACTGCAGGTAGTGCTGGGCCAACTGGTACCGTCCTAGTTCGAAGGCCGCGTATCCTGCTCCCGCCAATGGTGCGGCCTGGTGCCGGTTAGACTTCAGTGCGGCGTTGTAGGCCCCGAGGGCGTGTTCGTAGTCTTCCGCTCGTAGAAAAAGATCGCCGATGCGTTCTTGCTGCACCGGATCAGGCCCTGCATTTTCCGCCAGCGCAATCAGTTCACTCTGCGCCTGCGCCTTGAGGTCATTTCGCAGGAGGAGTTCGATCAACTCAAAACGTGCATTACGGCGC
The DNA here is from genome assembly GCA_035568275.1 of Candidatus Sulfotelmatobacter sp. GTDB lineage: Bacteria > Acidobacteriota > Terriglobia > Terriglobales > Acidobacteriaceae > Sulfotelmatobacter. The sequence goes on along the minus strand of DATMOO010000280.1, from coordinate 32,115 downwards.
ATTCCTTCCTGATCGCTCGGCCACGCCGCATATACCGCGTTATGGTAATAACGAATAGCATTGTCGGTCTCTCCCCGTTGCGCTGCGATTCGCGCCAGTTCGAGATTGACGATTCCATTCTCCGGCTCGCGCTCCCAAAGATTGATCAAATAGGCGGAGGCTTGCCCCGTGTGGCCTTCTCCGATCAAAGCCTCGGCCAGGTTGAGCTGATAGGAATATTCATCCGGTGAGTAAAGCAGGGCCGCCCGGATATCGGTAACCGCCGCATCAAAGCGCTGCCCGTTCAGATCGGCGGTACCACGGTTGAACCAGCGTTCCCCGATTGCCTGTCTCTGGGCTTGATGGGCGCGCGACAAGACCGTCACGCCAAGAAAGAGTACAACCGCCAGCACAGAGAACACCGCCAGCATCGTAGGCCGCTGCTCCAAATAAAACCGGTATTTGGCATATGTTTCCGATGCCATCTTTACTTCATCCTGCGCTTGCTGCCGTAATCTCGTGCGTCAGTGGTGTTTCCTTCGTGATCCTTCGTGTCCTTTGTGGTTAATGCCTTTTCGTTGCCGGATTCCGTAGCTTCAGGATTCCTGCACTTTCGTGGTGCGAGACCTCGCAGCTCCCCACCAGCCCGGCTCCCGGAAGTGTTCGTCCCGCAGGCGCCGTGTCCGCGCCGCCATGATCGCCGACCGTCCCAGATATCCCAGCACCTTCCGCTCATCGCCCCGTTCCACCACCGGCAATCGTCCCACCTCCCGATGCAGCATTTTCGCCGCCGCATCCGATACAAGTTCGTCCGGATAAGTCACCACCAGGTTCGTGCTGCCCGCCTCCTCGACCGCAATCATTCCAGTAGAATCTTTATCGAGAGCCCGCAGAATGTCACCTCGCGTGACGATTCCCACCAGCTTGCCGTCATCTTGAATCAGCAGAGCTTCGTAACGTGCTACCGCGGGATCGTGCCGCGCAATTCGCTCAGCAAGCTCTCCTACTTTGGTTCCAGCCGCAATCACTGGAGCATCCTTTTCCATCGTTTCCGCAACTGTGACTTGCGTCAGAACATCTGCTTCGTAATCCTGATGCACCCGCAGTCCGCGCCGCGCCAGTTTCTCGGTCATAATCGAACTCCTCGGCATGAACAGCATTGCGATTCCATCCGCAATCACTGCCACCAGCATCAATGGCAACACCGAGTTGTAGTCTCGCGTAATCTCGAATGCAAAGATAATGAAAGAGAATGTGGCCCGCGAGGCCGCTCCGAACACCGCTCCCATGGCGACGAGCGCAAATGCCCCGGGCGAGAGATGGGCATTCGGAAAGACGTGATTCCCGATCATGGCAAATAGCCCGCCCATGGCCGCGCTCCACATGAACGTCGGTGCCAGCAAACCGCCCGATGTCCCCGATCCCAGCGAAATCACCAGCGCCGCAAACTTCGCGATCATTACCACCAGCAAGACCTTCCACGCTAATTCTCCGTTGAGGATCGCCCCAATCGTGTCGTATCCCACGCCGAACACGCGCGGAACAAAAAATCCGATAATGCCCAGCCCCAGCGCCCCGATTGCCGGCCACCACAGTTCGTCGACGGGAAGCTTTTCGAAAAGATCCTCCACCCAATACAGCGCTTTGCTCAACACGATCGCAGCCAGCCCACAAATCGGTCCTAAGACGAGATAGAAGGGCAGCGCTCGGGGAATCGCAAAGTCCACATGTCCCACCTGGAACATCGGCCCCGGCCCCAGCAATTGCATATGGACGGCCGTCGCGATTGTGCTCGCGATCACCAGCGGAATAAACGACCGCGACTTGAACTCAAACAGCAGCAGCTCAATGGCAAGGATCACTCCCGCGATCGGAGTATTGAATGTCGCCGACATCCCTGCTGCCGCGCCGCAAGCCAGCAGAACTTTTCTCTCCACCGCCGTCGTATGCAGAACCTGACCAACGAGAGATCCCAGCGCGCCGCCGGTTTGGATGATCGGCCCTTCCGCGCCAAAAGGCCCGCCCGTCCCGATCGCGATCGCCGCGGAAATCGGCTTCAGCAGCGCCACCTTCGGCTCGATCCGGCTGCGATTGACCAGGACCGCCTCCATCGCCTCAGGAATACCGTGTCCCTTGATCTTCGAACTGCCGTATTTGGCCATCAGTCCAACAATCAATCCACCAGCCACCGGGACCAGGATCACCCACAAGCCAAGATGATGCCCGCCCACGCTGCGAAAAGTGGTTGTCGCTTCATGAAAAAAGAACAGGTTAGTAAAGAGCCCAATGAGCTTATAAAGGATGTAGGCGACAATCCCGGCCAGCAGCCCAACCCCCGCCGCCAGAAATGACATCAGCGCGATCCGGAATGGCGCGGGCTCCGGGTGCGCCAAAGGCGATATCCCCGAGGCCGCGAGTGGCTCATTCTGAATTGCTCCAGATCCATGGTTGTTGCTATTGCTATTCATGAACTTTCCCTCTTGAAATTGCACGCGACGAAAGCAGCGACATCAAGGCAAGGTCCTCAAGCTCTGCACGATCGGCAAACTCCGCAAAGACTGCACGATTCTGGGCAATAATTGATTTCGGTCGCCTAACTCGCCGCCTGCAGCATCGTGGAAGAGCGGCCCTTCAGGGCCGCGAAGAAGCGTGCGATGAGGGGGTTTTAGCCCCCGTGGTCGTTGCTCGCGCTCGCTTGTCCTCTTTTCCCGCCATGACCCGGCGCAACGCCGCCACCAGGCGCGGCGCAGCCTCCTGCAATTCCTCGTGATGATGCAGCGCCAGTTCAGCAAGCACGTTTTCGCCCTTGGGCGTCAGCCTCAACCGCACTTCGCGCCGGTCTTCCTCGGTCCGCTCCCGCCGCACGTAGCCTCCAGCCTCCAGCCGATTGATCAACTCCACCGCGCTGTGATGCTGCACGTGCAACTGGTTGGCAAGTTCCCGAATCCGAGGCCGCTGCCCCTCCGGCATCCCCTTGATGGCCAGCATCAATTGATACTGTCCTCGCTCCAGGCCCGCCGCCTGCACGGCCCGATCGCTGAAAGCAAAAAACTCCCGAATCTGATAGCGGAATTCCGCCAGAGCCCGGTAATCCGCAAGTGTCAGCTTTTTCATGCGTGGATTCTATCGTGCAACGATAGTCTGTACATATTATATCGTACAGCGATATAACTAACGGAATCCCGCTGTAACAGGTTGAGGGGTTTTGACTTTTTCTGTGCTCCTCTGTGCCCTCCGTGGTGAACGAACTCCGCCCGCTAGCCGATTCCGCACCCATCCATTTAGAATCCTCTGTCCACACCGGACAGGAGACCGCCCGTGATCCCGCGCTACACCCGTCCTGAGATGGCCCGCATCTGGAGCGACGAGAATCGCTTCCGCACCTGGCTCGCCGTCGAAGTCGCCGCCACTGAAACGCTCGCCGAAGCAGGACTCGTCCCCAAAGAGGCGGCCAAAGCCATCAAGGAACGCGCCGACTTCCGCGTCGAGCGTATCCACGAAATCGAAGCCGAAGTCCGTCACGACGTCATCGCCTTCACTACAGCCGTTGCCGAAATCGTCGGCCCTCACGCCCGCTGGTTCCACTACGGCCTCACCTCCAACGACGTCGTCGATACCGCGCAAGCGCTCCTCATTCACCAGGCCTCGCAAGTCATCGTGCAAGACCTCCACCGCCTCGCAGAGGTGCTCGAGCGCCGCGCCTGGGAATTCAAAGACACTCCCATGATCGGCCGGACCCACGGCATCCACGCCGAGCCCATCACATTCGGATTCAAGATCGCCAACTGGTACTCGGAGACGCAGCGCAACATCGCGCGTTTCATGGCTGCAGCAGAAGACATGCGCGTAGGCAAGTTCTCAGGCGCGGTCGGGATCTTCGCGCACCTCACACCGGAACTGGAAGAGAAGATCTGCGCTCGACTAGGATTGAAAGCCGCTGCCGTATCGTCGCAGGTGATCCAGCGCGATCGTCACGCGGCCTACCTGGCCACGCTCGCCGTGATCGCCTCCACGCTCGACAAGATCGCCACCGAAATCCGCCACCTGCAGCGCACCGAAGTGCGCGAAGCGGAAGAGTTCTTCAGCGAAAAGCAAAAGGGATCCTCCGCCATGCCGCACAAGCGCAATCCCGTGACGCTCGAGCAGATCAGTGGCCTCGCCCGCGTCGTGCGCTCCAACGCCCAAGCCGGATTTGAAAACGTTCCCCTCTGGCACGAGCGAGATATCTCGCACTCCTCAGTCGAGCGCGTCATCCTGCCCGACTCGACAACCCTTACTGACTATCTCCTCACCAAGACGACGAACACGATCGACACGATGTTCGTTTATCCCGAACGAATGCGCGCGAATCTGGAGAGCACGCACGGCCTCATCTTCAGCGGACAGCTTCTGCTCGACCTGGTCGAACACGGAATGACGCGCGAGGACGCATACCGTCTGGTGCAAAGTCACGCCATGCGCGCTTGGAAAGAGGGCCTCAACTTCCACGACGAGATTCTTGCGGACAAGGAGATTTCCACCAAGGTTCCACGCAAGCAGATCGAGTACGCCTTTGACTTGCAGCGCCAGCTCAAGAACGTCGACAAAATCTTCGCCCGCGTGTTTGGAGTGAAGAAACCGGCCCGCAAGGCTGGCAAAAAGCCGTCAGCGAAGCGGCGCTAGGTCAGGCCGCTGCTATTTCGATGACAACGAAGAAGGTCTGATGGAAAGGCGCCGTTGGCGAACTCGAACGATCTCCTCGGGCGGACCGTAGCCACGAACGTGAGCGCCATGGCAGACTTCGTATGGTTGTAACTCATCCCAATTCCAGCGGCTAGGACGGGGCGGGGAACCGCACGCGCAGTAGAGAATCCATTCCTGCAGCGAACCTCTCGCGACCGGAACCAGGTAGGAACCGTTACGATACGGACTGAATCCGATCAGATATCGCGTACGGCATTTTGGACACTCCACGCAATGACGGACACGCCAGGTCATGACAGCCTACCGTAAGCGACTGTAACGGATGTGTCCCCGCAAAGTTGGACGTTACCGGACTCCGATCCGCCTGAGCTGGACGTTTTCGGACCTCGCTTGCCGCGTTCCATTACGGTCCGAAAACGTCCAGAATTCGTCGCTGGCTGGACTATCATCAGAATGCGGTTGGCGATTTACGAACGGTTTACATGACGCTGGATTTGCAAGTTTGTTCCAGGGCGAGGCTGTCGCGCGATCCGCGCTTCGATGGCAAGTTCTACATCGGAGTGCTGGGAAGCCGCGTGTATTGTCGTCCGATCTGTCCCGCGCCCACGGCGAAAGAGAAGAATTGCCGCTACTTTCCCACCGCGGCTGCGGCGGCGGAAGCGGGATTCCGACCGTGTTTACGTTGCCGCCCGGAAAGTTGCCCGGGAACTCCCGGCTGGCAGGGAACTTCCAACACAGTTTCGCGCGCGTTGCGGTTGATCGGGGAGAGCGGTCTCGAAGATGGCGGTGTCGAGTCGCTCGCTGAGCGCTTGGGCGTTGGCTCGCGCCATTTGCGGCGGCTGTTCGTGCGTCATCTCGGCGCGACTCCGATCGCGGTAGCACAGACGCGCCGACTTCACTTTGCCAAGAAACTGATCGACGAGACGACCTTGCCCATGCATCAGATCGCTCTCGCTTCGCGATTCGGCTCGGTTCGCCGCTTCAATGCCGGGATTCTCAAGGTCTATCAGCGAACACCGACACAAATCCGCCGTCTGGCGCATCAGACAGGCACTCAGGCAGGCAATCAATATTTGTTTCGGCTGCACTTCCGTCCGCCATATCACTGGCACGGCATGCTGGATTTTCTGGCACCGCGCGCGACTCCCGGCGTCGAAGTGGTGGAGGATTCCACGTATCGTCGTAGCATCGCGGCAAACGGTTTTAAGGGATATTTCGAAGTGTCCCTCGATCCGTCGCGCGACGCGTTACTGGCGCGCATCGATTTTCCGGACCCTCGATCGCTGTTCGGCATCGTCGAGCGCATTCGCTCCATGTTCGACTTGAACGCCGACTGGGCTTCGATCGTAAAGACGCTGCACAGCGATCCCGCGCTCAGCGCATGTGTGCAAGCTGATCCGGGCATTCGCGTTCCGGGCTGCTGGAATGGATTCGAACTGGCGGTGCGCGCGATTCTGGGCCAGCAGGTCACGGTGCGCGGAGCCACTTCATTGGCGGGACGACTCGCGGCGGCGTTCGGCAAGAAGTTTGACGGGCCGAAGGGACTGACGTATTTGTTTCCTTCACCGGAGGCTTTGGCGAGCGCAAAGCTGACTTCGGTAGGGCTGACGAAAGCGCGCGCTGAGACGATTCGAGCGCTGGTGCGTGCGGTGCGCAGCGGCAAAATCAAGTTCGAGGGTGTCGTTCACACAGACGAATTTCTGCGCCGGCTGTGCGAGATTCCGGGGATCGGCGCGTGGACAGCACAATATGTCGCGATGCGCGCTCTGGGTGAACCGAATGCGTTCCCCTCCAGCGATCTTGGATTATTGCGAGCTCTGTCTCTGGATAGCGCGCGCGGAGTCGAGCGGCGAGCCCAGCCTTGGCGTCCGTGGCGCGCTTATGCGGCGATGTATTTGTGGCGGATGGCTGGTCGAAAGCGCGACGGAAAGAGTCAGCGTAAGGGTGTTGAACCAGCGCTCCAGGAAGGCTCGGAAGGCCAGCGCGCTGCCCTGTGAAAAGCCCCAAAAACAATTTTCGTCGAAGGCGTTTTGCAGGTTCCCAATTTGGGATGGCGTAAGGTACCCTACCCCCCTCTTCCATGGTCGATTGGAATCACCGATTTGTAGGAAATTCTCGATTTAATCTATGGGCTGCAATCACTTGTGGGCAAAATCTTGAGCCGCAAAGAGTTAGCAGCGGGAATCGGGTTTTCAAAGAGCTTTTCTTTCTGAACCGCTAACACCACAGCATAGCGATCATCTGCCCCTCGCTCTGTGGAAGGCAAGGTCAGATGTCACATGATCCTGTGAATATTCTCTTGCCACAACCCATTGCAAAAGCGCCTTAATCCAGCGGCGGTCGCGCCGACCCGCCCAACAGTGACGAGTTCATGTTGAAGATATTGTGATGTCCCTCCGGTCCGCCCCAGGCAAACATCATCGAGACCATGGGGAAGCCTCCGGCCCGCAGGGTTAAGCCCGCGGCATAGCTGTGGCGCAAATGGCTGAAGCCGAGATCGCCGCGCGTCAACGCAACCCGGCCCTGGTCGGCCACGAATCTCACCCCGAACGGTCCCCAGATCGAGTGCTCGAAATTCTCCTGCAACAGAAGAAGATTGGGCGCGCGAAAGCGGTAGTCCTGATAACTGCCCAGCGCCAGACTACTGTTGATGTCCTGACCGCCGAGCGTCTGCTGAAAGTAGAACGGCACCTTGGACACGGAGTTCATCGACTCCGAAAGCAGTAGCCGCACTCCAATCGATCCATTCAGATTCCGGGAGCGAGACACGCTGGGGCACTTCTCGCCCGATGGCGCACACTCGTCGGGCCCAGTCATCGTGCTCGTCTTTGATCCTGACTCCGTATATCCGTACAGATAAAAGGTGTGATTCAAATCGACGTTCCATCGTTCAAACGTGTTCCCGGAGTTTGACGGTGCAACGAACTCCTGAAAACTGCCCGCATAATTCAGCTCCAGATGATCCCCGATCACCGGTTTGATGCGGACTCCCTGGCCGAATTGTACGAATGCCGGCTGGCTGGAAAGTCCAGGCGCCGTTGCATCGTTATACACAGAATAAATCGACGGCACGGTCGAACTGCTCTCGTTGCGAATACTCACGAACCGCCCGTTGATTTCTCCGAATAGGGAAAGGTTCAGCTTGCTGATCGACGGCCACTCGTATACCGGCTTGGTCACATTGCCGCCGACAAAGGTCTGCGTCATTCCAAACTGTGACTTATTGGCGAGTGATGAATTGTTTCCCAGTCCAAAAAAGTACAGCTTGTTCAGAGAAATGGCCTGTGCATACAGATTGAACACGGTGTAAGGATGGATCCTTACCTCGTGTTTCTTTGGCTTCTCGGGCTGTTCTCCGGGCGCCGTCGGAGTCGGTGTGGTGACATGAACTGGCTCGAAGGGCGTGTGTACCAGTTTCAGGTATCCCCCAGCGCGCCATGCTCCGCTCGTCGCCCCTACTGCATCGGCGTTCCAACTCAACCGCCAGTTCTTGGTATTCCGTGTTGCCACGTACGCGCCACCGATACCGAAACCGTTTTGCGGAGGCATACTGCCGGCAGCAATGTGCAAGGGATGATCAGTAAACAGCGTGTAGGCGCAGCTACCCACGCTCATGAAATTGTGAAACTTGCAGGCATCGGCGACACGTTCGCCTTCACGCCGGAAATCCGCGTGCACCCAGCTTTCCTGGGCCAACGCCGCAGTTGATACCAGCAATAACATCCCAGCCAGCTTGCACCGCATTGACTGCCTCCAGAGTGCTGCTACTTCTTCCGCCGTTTGATGTTGCTGCTCTTTTTGGGCTTCGTGGCGCGGCGCTTGCGCGCATGATCCTGTTCGCGCTCCGCTCGCTCATCGGCCACGGCAGCAATTTCGCTCACGCGCTTGCGCTTCGGTGCACGCCGTCTCCGCTGCGCATCTTCATGCGCTTCATGAATGGCCTCCGTGACCTCGCGAATGTACTCGGCAGCTTCGCCTTCGGTTCTGACGGCCTTGACATATAGCTCGCTGCGATAGCGCAGTGGAAGCTTGCTTTCCGCCTCCCTCAGGTGACCGATCTGCGACTCCAGCAGCGAGCCCATGGGGCGATTGGGGTTGTAGGCATTTTTCGGGGGCTTCGGCACGTGGATGAGAACCATGTTGGAAGACTCCTTCCCTGCGGCACTCTGCCGCACGTTATTGAAAATCCCCACGTCTGGCAAAACCGGCCAGCAGTGGGGCACCCTTGTGAACTCTAGACGTCAAAGTCTGGACAATCCGTGCGCATCACATTCAGCGACAGCACGTTCCTCGCTGGATCGACAGCCCCGCCTTGTGGTTCGATGAAGACGTCTGCGCTGGTCTCTCGCGGAGAGAGGTCCCCGGAATATTGACCCAGGAAAAACTTTGTTATCGTTGCCGGGATGGAGGCATGGTCAAAAACGCGGTCGACCACGGCCCCCTTCGGAATCCAGGGAGAGATCAGGATCGAAGGCACACGGACGCCGAGCCGGTTGAACTCAAATGCCACTCCCGTGCCTGTGGCATTTCCGTCCGCGGTGAACTTATCCTTCGGACAGTCCGGCGGCGGAACGTGGTCGAAGATCCCTCCATGTTCGTCGTAGGTAATCAACAGTGCCGTGCTCTCCCACAAATCCGGATTGTTCTTGATCGCCTGGTAGACCGACGCGATGAACGATTCGCCGGCTTGGATGTTGTGATCCGGATGCTGATCGTTCGCGATTTCCTCGCCGCTGTCGGTTTCGTGATCGCTGTAGTTCGGCTCGATAAACGAATAATCCGGCAGGGTGCCCTTCTCGCAATCGTCGAGAAACTGGCTGTAAGTTCCAAACAGCTCCGGCTGATTCTGCAGCAGGTTGGCGACTTCCATGGTGGAGCTGGTCGTATCGTAGTAATAGACTTTGGCAGTTCGCTTCGGAGTCGCGCTGATCAGGCGCGTGTACACGCTCTTGATCGTCTCGGGTGGATAAATCGGGTTCAGATCCACGCGCCCGAATGACGTCCCATAATGCGCGAACGCCCGGTTGCAGATCGTAGGGCCGGGGATCGAGGCGAACCAGCGGTTGAAAACGGCAAACTCCAGCGCAAGAGTTGTGAGCACCGGCAGGTCGCTCTGCTGGAAGTAGAACATGATTTTCTGCGAGTGACCGACGTCGCCCTGCTGGTTGAAATAACTCTTTACGAAGCCCTGCATGTTGGGCTTGCGGTCCGCGCTCTTGTCGCCGCCATAGATCTGCAGGTCAACCGCTGGGAAGTGATGGTCGGGATCGGGCTGCAGCTGCGCCTGGAACTCGGCTTTGGCCTGCGGCTTCACCGGATTGTTCGTCGTGTCCGGATTGGCGAATGGATCTCCGTCAACATACCCGTCGATCGCGGGATTCACCGCTTTGAGCGATCCCAGCATGTGATCAAACGACCGGTTTTCCATCATCAATACAACAATGTGTTGCAGCTTGTCGAGGCCGGTTGGCATAGCACGCTCCTGCAATGATTAATAGTGCAGCAGGGGGGGGAACGTTTCCTGGGACGCTGCACGTGTTCGGGGAAGATTGGCACAAGAGTGTGAACCAGGCAAGAACCGTTGGTGCAGGGGAATCGGATTTGTTACGAAATCCGGACAGCTCTGGGAGAGTTGCGGGCCATCGTGGAACAGCGGCGCTTTAGCACCGCGTTAGCGCTTCTTCGTAACCACAGGGCTTTAACCCCTGAGGGACCGGGTCCATCCTCAATAAACCAGTTGCTGACGAATACGGATATGCGTCTGGACGCGGTGCCAGCCGCGCCCGCACGGGATTCATCCGTATGTTTACGCGATGGTGCTCGTAGTCGTCCCAGTCGCGGATGCGATGATTCGTGAAACTCGCCTGCCAGACGGAGCCGCGCGTGTCCAGTCAGTAGGAGAATCCTCCCTTGAGGAATTGCATCGCGCGTTCCAGGGAGATTTCTTCCGCAAGCGTGAGTAGCACGTGAATGTGATCGGGCATGATGACGAATTCGTGGAGGAGAAATTTTTGTTGATCGCGATAGTGCGCGAGTGTATCGATCAGGAGTCTAGCAGTCGTTTCGCGGCGGAAGATCGGAATGCGTTGGATGGTTACGGTGGTGACGAAGAAGACGCGGTCGGAATCCATTCCTTGGTGTTCGCGGGGACGTGTGAACGCTGTCTGTGAGGGACGTCACAAACGCCTGTGGAGAATTCCAAAACGGTACACGGGGCCTAAAGGCCCGAGTTCTCCGGGCGCCTCAACGCGGCCCTTGAAGGGCCGCTCTTCCACGGGTTGTCGGCGGCTTTGCTTGTCACGAGGAGATTGCTGGCGTCGGCGCTGGAAGAGGGGCTATCAACGCCATCCTCATCACCACCACACCCTCCAGACTTTTACCTTGTAGACCCCAACTTTCATCATTTGCGCAAACCCACACCCTCTCTCACAACCTCCAAAAAAGACCCTTACGAACAGCCGCTGGTGCTGCCGCAGCTCATGCAGCGGTAGCAGCTGCCGTTTCTGGTCATGATGCTGCCGCAGAAGCTGCAGCTGGGGGCATCGCCCAGATCGACGATGCTCGACAGCGCGTCGGCGGCGTGGACGGGAGAACCAGTTCTCAGTTCCCGGTTCTCGGGTCTCGGTTGTGGCGTGGAACCGTTTGCGTCTCCGATCCCGTCTGGGCTCGGGAGGGCTCCTGCAGGTTTGAGCCTGAGGTTCTCGAACAACAGCTGCTGCTGGCCGGTCAGGAAGCGCAACTGGAGCCAGCGGAAGATGTAGTCCATGATGCTCTTGGCGTAGCCGATGTCCGGGTTGCCGCTCCAGCCGCTCGGCTCGAAGCGGGTGTGGGCGAACTTTTCGCAGAACAGCTTCAGCGGGACGCCGTGCTGCAGGGCGATCGAGACTGCCAGCGCGAAGCTGTCGACCAGGCCGCTGACTGTGCTGCCTTCTTTGGCCATGGTGATGAAGAGTTCGCCGGGCTCTCCGTTGGGATAGAGGCCGACGGTGATGTAGCCCTCGTGGTCTCCGACTTTGAACTTGTGCGTGATCGAGGCACGCTCTTCTTGCAGCTTGTGGCGGACGGCACGCGGCGGAGCGTTGAGGTCTTCTTCTTCCAAAACCTGGACGGGCAAGGCGCCCGTCCCCACACGGCCGGAGGACTCCGCCGTCTTTGTGCCTGCGGCTGATAGCGGTTGGCTCTTCTTGCAGCCGTCGCGATAAACGGCGACTGCCTTCAGGCCCAGCTTCCATGCCTGGAGGTAGGCGTCCATGATGTCTTCGACCGAGGCGTTCTCGGGAAGATTCACCGTCTTCGATATTGCTCCGGAGATGAAGGGCTGAGCGGCTGCCATCATGCGGAGATGACCAGTGTAGTGAATGGAGCGCGTGCCCTTCGCCGGCTTGAACGAGCAATCGAAGACGGCGAGGTCGTCATCTTTAATGTGCGGCGCGCCTTCGATGGTGCCCGTGGCGTCGATGTAGCTGACGATGGCGTCGGTCTGCTCGTGGGTGTATCCGAGCTTGAAGAGCGCGGTGGGGACGGTGTTGTTGACGATCTTGATCATGCCGCCGCCGACCAGCTTCTTGTATTTCACCAGCGCGAGATCAGGCTCGATACCAGTTGTGTCGCAGTCCATCATGAAGCCGATGGTGCCGGTGGGGGCCAGGACTGTGACCTGGCTGTTTCTGTAGCCGTGTTTTTCGCCGTGCTGCAGGGCTTCGTCCCAGCATTGCTTGCTGGCTTCGTACAAGGCGGTGGGAACGTTTCCTTTATTGATTCCGTTCACTGAGGCGCGGTGCATGCGGATTACGTCGAGGAACGGTTCGCGGTTGATATACCAGCCGGGGCAGGCTCCGCCGGGCATAGTTTCTTTGCCTGGGGCGCTCGGCTTCGCCATCGCTTGGACAGCCGAGGCGGCTGTCTCCACATGAGCTGTGCCGATTCCGGCTCTCAGGTTTGTTTCTGACAAATTCTTCTTTGTTGCTTCCGTGGCTGGAACCAGGGGCTCGCACTGTTCCGCGATTCGGCTGCTTTGCAGATAGGCTTCGCCGCACATAATGGCAGTCACGCAGGCGGCGTAGTCGCGGCCGGCGTCAGAGTCATAGGGGTGGCCTGCGGCCATCAGCAATGCGCCTAAGTTCGCGTAACCCAGGCCCAGAGGGCGATAGTCGTGCGAGTTGGCCATGATGGCTTGCGTGGGATATCCGGCGTTGTCGACCAGGATTTCCTGCGCGGTGATCAGGATGTCTACCGCGTGGCGATAGGCTTCCACGTCGAACGTGCCGTTGGGCGCGAACTTCAGCAGATTCAGGCTGGCCAGGTTGCAGGCCGAATCATCAAGGAACATGTATTCGCTGCACGGATTGCTGGCGTTGATTCTTGCCGTGTTCTTTGACGTGTGCCAACGATTGACCGTGGTGTCGTACTGCATGCCGGGATCGCCGCAGTGCCATGTCGCTTGAGAAATCTTGTGCATCAGGTCTTTCGCTTTGTAGGTCTTTACGACCGAGCCATCCGTGACGCTGCGCGTGGAGAAGTCAGTGTCGCGGACTACGGCGTACATGAAGTCGTCGGTCACGCGAACAGAGTTATTTGCGTTCTGGAAGAAGATGCTGGAGTAAGCGTCAGAGTCGGGATGGGAGCCGTCGTATCCCACAGAAACGAGGGCGTGCGCCTTGGCTTCTTCTTTCTGTTTGCACTCAATGAATTCGACGATGTCGGGATGGTCAACGTTAAGAATGACCATCTTTGCCGCGCGGCGGGTCTTGCCTCCGGACTTGATGACGCCGGCGAAGGCGTCAAATCCTTTCATGAAGCTCAGCGGACCGCTGGCGGTGCCGCCTCCGGAAAGAGTTTCAGTGGATCCGCGCAGAGGAGAGAGGTTTGTGCCGGTGCCGCTGCCCCACTTGAAGAGCATGCCTTCGGTTTTCGCCAGTGTCAGGATCGAGTCGAGGGAATCTTTCACCGAATTGATGAAGCAGGCGGAGCACTGGGGTTTGCTGTATCCGGTGACACCGAATTCGACTTGCTGGGTTTGCGGGTTCCAGTGCCAGTTGCGGCCGTCGGAGTTGGGCTCGATGCGGTCGCATCCGACATTGAACCAGACGGGCGAATTGAACGCGGCGTACTGGCGCACAAGGATGTGGACCAGTTCATCATGGAATGTTGCGCCGTCTTCCGGAGTGCGGAAGTATCCCTGCGCCATGCCCCAATCGCGAATAGTTTCTGCAACGCGGGAGACGAGCTGGCGGGCTCCGGTTTCGCGCTCGGGAGTGCCGATCTTGCCGTGCAGATATTTGCTGGCGACGATGTTCGTCGCAGTCATCGACCAGTCTTTAGGGACTTCGACGTCCTTCTGCTCGAAGATAATTCCGCCATGCGAGTCGGTAATCTGAGCAGTGCGGAGATCCCACTCGACTTCGTCGTAGGGAGAGACACCTGTTTTGGTGAAAAGCCGACGGAAAGAGAGGCCGGGGGCCTTCCTTTTGGGGGCGACTGGGGACGCGGCGACAGAAGACGGAGCGGCGGCGGATTTGGTCTCGGTTTTGACTTCAGGCATCAAGGGGCTCTCCTAATTAGATTCTATGCGGCTTCGATCGATTCGGGCGTCCGAGTGGGGGACGGGGAATCGGGTATAACGGAGTCCGGTTGTAAGGAACTTTGTCTTTCGCCCTTCAGGGCTTTTTCGTTCGTCGAACAGCCCACGGCTTTCGCCGCCGGCTTTGCGCTGACGCTGCTCGCGGCTGCGTCCCTTCCGTCAGAAGCCGGAAGGGAACGAGGAAGAACAGTGAATCGTAGTAGCCACGGCGGAATTGAGCCGAGGTGTGGTTGCGACTGCTGGAGGGGCGCAGTCGGTTTTGGCAAGGATATCGGCGCTGTCAGGCCGAAGGGATCGGCTAGCACTCGAGGGCTCGGGTGTCAGTTCCAGCGAGGTGGCGAAGTGCGAGCCTATTCCCGTCGCTTTCTCAGCCGAGGAAACGATCCACTGATTCAGGGCGCTGCAGATGCTGCGGCGCTGGATTTGATCGTGAATCTCGACGAAGCGAACGAAATAGCGCCCGGACGCCAGTCGCGCCTGCATGGGATTCGGGTGCGACAGCATGCGGTCGAGGACGAAAGCCATGTCGTCGTCTTCGAAGAACTTGGTGACGGCCAGCATGCGGTTGCGGGCATCGGCTAGGGGGTCTTGGCTACCGGCTTTTGGGACTGCTCCGCTTCCCTTCGCTTCGCTCAGGGTTCGCGGGACGGACGAGGCGCCCGTCGCCACACGAGCAGTCGAGCCGGCTGTGGCTATGTGATTCGTGCCAAAGTCGACGACTTCTTCTGCCAGGGCGAATACACCGGGCTTGCTGGGGACTACCAGGAGACTGTGGTGGGACTCGCAGCGGAACCAGCGCGACCATTGCAGGCGACGATAATCCACAGGACGGTCGAAACCGTGTCGTGCCAATGATTCAGAAACTAGTCGGGTAAGGGTTTCCATTGCGGGCTCCTGGGTTCGGATTACTCCACGACAAAAAATCTCTCAGCGCCGCTCGCTTTGCTTCGCGGGCCGGACGAGGCGCCCGTCGCCACACGCGCCGTTCTACTGGCGTGCTCCGGGGGAGGATCGGGGCACGGGCACCGCACTCTCAAAACCGGGCTTCCGGACTTCTTTTTGGAGCCCCGGAAGGCTGAAGTTCATGATTATGAAAGGGTTGGGCGCCTGACTTTACAGATCCGGAAGCCTGGCGCCTGCGCCTCTATTTGCCCTGCAGTTGTCGAGTCACCTCTGGCTCAGACGACTGCCGGTGTTCCTGCACTCTTCGAACTTCCACCCCATTCCCGTGGGGTGAAATTTCATTGCTTGGGATTGCAAAGTTACTCCTGCCAGTTGTGCATGTCAAGGGAGAAACACTACAGGTTGTATCCCTAGCAATGACGGGCTTGATGCGGGATTGAGGGCAGGTTTTCCACACAAGAGCAGGTACCCAGTTTTCAGTTTCAGTTTGAGCGTCATCCACAATGGGTTGCCTGAATACGGAGAAAGATTGGCGCTCGTCGAAACTCAGAAACTTCGGAACTCGAAACCTTAAACTTTACTTTCATCACATCAGGCCGAGCCTGGAGGAAGGCGCGCGAACGGGCTGGGGAGTTTTGCGTTGCGTGCGGGCAGTCTTGTCCAGGGTGACGCTTCCGAAGTCATCATCGCGGAAGTTGGTTTTGATCTTCTCGATCCGCAGCGGCTCGATCTGAAGGCTGGCCAAGCGCAAGTTGATGGGTTCATCTTCTTGGGTTGATCGCTGAGGAGTGGGACCGGGAGTCAGCCCCATGGGAACGTAAATGTCTTCGAAGATCCGGCGGGGAGCGATGCTCAGGACCCCGTCACAGGACTCCACCAGGTAGTCCCCTTTACGGCCACAATGCTGTCGGCCAAGGTGGTCGGTGAAGGTAAGACTGGAATTGAGTTGTTTGGCTTTGACCAGGAATCTTGTGCGGTACGTTTTCCATTCAATCGTTTTCATGGCGCGCTGATGTTCTGCTGGTAATTGTCCTCAAAGCGAAAATGCGTCTGGGACGAACCAATTTCTGCTGTGAGGACGAAGGTGAATGTACGGTTGAATTGCACGCAGGTCAATTCCGCTTTTTGGTGCATTTGAGGAAAATACCGTGCCCGGATTCGATGCGGAAATATTGCTCAAGCAGGAGATAAGAAACGTCACGCTGTAGGCCGACATCACGGCATTTCTTGGATGTGGCAGAGGCGACGAATGAAATCTGGTAGAGTGGGCAGCCGGAATCTCCACAGGGCTTGCACAGGAAATGCAGAAAGGCAGTTCTCAGTTCTTGGAGGAGCTATGGGGCAGTGGGTTGCTTTGGGAGTTTTAATTCTGTTGGGCTCGACGAGTCTGCTTTTCGGACAGGGTGCTGGGTGAAAAACGATCGCGGTGCGCTGCGGGAATCTTTTCGACTCGCGCGGGGATTCGTTACGCAAGAACGTCGTGATCGTCATCGAAGGCGAGAAGATCAAGGAACTCGCAAATGGTGCGCCTGCCGGGGCTGAGGTGATCGATCTTTCGGGTGAGACCTGTCTGCCGGGATTGATTGATACGCACACGCACATTCTGCTGCAAGGGGACATCACCGCCGCGGAATACGATGAGCAATTGCTGAAGCAATCGCCGGAGTAGCGGACGATTCTTGCGACGGTGAACGCGCGACGGGATCTGGAGTATGGGTTCACATCGATCCGCGATCTCGAGACCGAGGGCGCGGGATACGCAGATGCCGATGTGAAGAAGGCCATTAACAACGGAGTGATTCCCGGGCCGCGGATGCAGGTCGCCACTCGTGCCCTGGATGTGACTGGAGCCTATCCGCTGCAGGGTTATGCGCCTGCCGTGATCGTGCCGCATGGAGTGCAGGTGGTGGATGGCGCCGACAACGCGCGTCAGGCGGTGCGAGAGCAGATCAGCCACGGTGCGGACTGGATTAAGGTCTACAGCGACCGCTCGTATCGCGTGCGCGAGGACGGGGTGCTCGACGACATTGCTACGTTCACGCTCGAAGAACTGAAGGCGATTGTGGATGAGGCTCACCGCGAGCGCCACAAGGTCGCATCGCACGCGATGGCTTTGTACGGCGTGCACAACTCCATCGAGGCGGGCGTAGATTCGATCGAGCATGGGAACTACATCGCTGATGAGGATCTGAAGACAATGGCATCGCATGGGGTCTTCTATGTGCCGACCATTTATGTGGGCGAGTACGTCGCACCGCGCGGGCGGCTGAGGGAGCGCCGGTGTGGGTGAAGATGATTCAGATTCATGAGGACACGTTCCGCCGGGCACTGAAGGCCGGAGTGAAGATCGCTTTCGGGACCGACGCGGGAGGGTTCGACTGGAAGATCAATCCAGCGAAGGAGTTCTCGTCGATGGTGAAGTTTGGGATGACTCCGGCGCAGGCGATCCGCGCGGCTACGGTCAATGCCGCGGAGTTATTGGGGACGAAGGATTGGCTGGGGACTCTTGAAGCGGGGAAGTTCGCGGATATTGTGGCGGTCCCGGGGGATCCGTTGAGCGACGTCTCGCTGATGGAGAAGGTGGATTTTGTGATGAAGGGCGGGATCATTTATCGAAGGCGGTAGCCACAGCAGGACTCTAACCGCCGAGATCGCTGAGAACTCGACGCAGAGGACGCGGAGAACGGCTGTCAACTACAGGAATTACCCGAGCGGAAGTCAGAGCCGATCTGTTGACAATCGCCTGTAAGGTTCAAAATCCGTAAGGAGTACACCAAATGACGACTGATCCGGTTTGTGGAATGAGAGTCGATGACAATGACTCGCAGCATCAGGCGCAGTATGGCGGCCAGACGTACTCATTCTGCTCGCAGCAATGCAAGAATGAGTTTGAGCAGAATCCGGAGCAGTACGCGAGGTCGGCGGCTTAGGACAATCGGAGCAAAATAGCGAAGGCCCTTGCCTTGGCAAGGGCCTTTTTATCGCCTCGTAAGTGGGAACGCTTCCGATGACCGTCACGCTCCTTCGCTTCGCTCAGGGTCGCGGGGCGGACGAAGGCGTCCGCCCCTACACAAGATTAGCGGTGGGCCAGGGCTGGTTCGTGGACTCCTTTGCCGGCTTTGAAGGCGGCGTAGCGCTTGTTGATTTCGTCCCAGTTCACTACGCTCCACCATGCGGCGAGGTATTCGGGACGGCGGTTGTTGTATTTCAAGTAATAGGCATGCTCCCAGACGTCGTTCCCGAAGATGGGATAAAGGCCTTGCGAGATGGGATTGTCCTGATTCGGCGTGGAGATGATCTGTACTTCGCCGTTCGGCTTTCCGGCGAGCCAGGCCCATCCTGAGCCGAATTGCTTCGCGCCCGCGTCATTGAACTTCGTCTTGAAATCGTTGAAGTTGCCGAAGGTCTTCTGAATCAGCTCAGCAATGGGACCGCTGGGATCGCCTCCACCCTTGGGTTTCATGATCTTCCAGTACATGGAGTGGTTGATGTGGCCTCCAGCATTGTTGCGGACCGCCGCACGGATATCTTCCGGAATGGCATTGAGGTCGCGGATCAGGTCTTCGGCAGACTGGCCGGCTAGCTCGGGATGCTTCTCGAGGGCGGCGTTCAGGTTCTTCACGTAGGCGCCGTGGTGCATGTCGTGGTGCAGAGTCATGGTCTGCTTGTCGATCGTGGGTTCGAGTGCCTCGTAGGCATAGGGTAGGGGGGGTAGTTCGTGTGCCATTTTCTTCATTCCTCCAGGCTTTTGAGATGACGGGAGATTGGATTTCGATGCAAGGTTCGTTGGGGTCATTATAGCTCCGGGAGGGTTGCGCGGATCAGGGGCGCGAACCAACGTCGAGGTTTGTGGCGCGGGCGCGCCTCGCTTCGCTTCGGCGGGCCGGACGAATGCGTCCGCCACCACACAACCTCGGCGGAGAGTGCGTGCGCGCTACTTCCGGGCTAGGAGGCGGATTCTTGAGGTGAAGGCTCTGCCCTGGCACGCGGTGAAGGTTGGGATGGGGTGGGAGGAGTCGACTACGTTGTTCACTACATAGGGATTGCAGCGGCCGGTGATGTTGTCGAAGCCTCCGCGCAAGGCCCAATAGTTGTGGAAGAGATGGAATTTCTTTTCTAGTTGCAGGTTCAGGGAGAAGTAGTCAGGGTACCGCTCCGCACTGGGTTTTCCAATGAGTTCATGCTGATCGTTCAAAAGGCTGAACGGAAATCCGGTACGGGCTTCCATCGAATAGGCGAGTTCGAATTTGTGGAATATGGGCAGAGTAAAGAAGGGAAGATATCCCCAGGAAAGAAAGCGGTTCGGCGTGTCCCACGGGTAAGGACCAGGTTGTTGCGAACTGAGCACTGGGTTGTCGACGTTGAAATCGAGAGCCTGATTAGTTCGGGACCGCGAGCGAGTGTACGAACCCATGATCGTGTAGGTCTCCCGGAAGTTGTGCCGAAGCGAAATCTGAAAGGCGTCATAGTGATCTTCACGAGTATTGCGGAGTATGAAATCGCCCGTCGCTGTCGAATTGCGCGTGTCGTAGACGAACCCATTAGTGCCATGGCGGCGCAGGAATTCCGCTTTGAGATAGATCGCCCTCGGAAGCCGTTTTTCTAGACCGAGGCTCCAGTTGAGGAATCGAGGGGGCTCGAGCGTGTTGTTGTTGATCGAAAACGTTGTCGTAAGAGGCCCTGTTGTGGTGACACAACTGGTGGTCATGCAATTGGGATCGGTGGCGAAGAATATGTCTTGCCGACTGCCCGCAAACGGACGGGCGATGAGGAATAGGGGAGTTGCATCATAGACGAGGCCGATTCCGGCCGAGAGTTTGGTGCCGCCGGAATTATCGAGAACATAGGTTCCGGCCAGACGTGGCGAAAAAGCTCCTTCGTGGACGATTGAGTCCCAATCGAAACGAATTCCAGGCTCAATGAGCAGGCGGTCGGTGACACTCCAGCGATCTTCGATGTAGGCGCTGACCTCGGAATTTGTCTGCTCATGAGGCAGGGCGGCAGTGAAGGTGGAGTAGCGAATGCACGGAAAGTTCTTGTCTTGCGGGGCCGTGAAACAAATGTCGGCCGGTTCTTGGGCGGAAACCTGTGCCGTCAAAAATGAAATTGGTTGGCGATTGAACTCGGCATCATAAGAGAGGCGGTCGAGATCGGTCCCGACCTTGAAATCGTGACGGCCGTGCCAGTAGTGGGGCGAAAGATATACATTTGCCAAGCCTTGCCAGCGAGTGGCGGACGTGTGCTCGTTCAGATAGTAGTTGCCGAACGCGGTGCCGGGAGTGATCTGGTAGGGGGCCGTCCCGTAGGGGGTGAGACGCAGATTGTATTGACTGAACGCAACTCCGGTTTCGAGCAGTTCGCCGCCGTTGAAATAATGCTGGTCTTTCACGCTGGAAATGTAAGCGGTCTCAACATCCTGCGGATTCGTCTGTTGTGGGCTTTGCGGTGACAGATAGGTGTATTGATCGTGCAAGTAATTGATGAGGAAACTCGTGGTCAGAATGTTGCGGCTCGTCAGGTTGGTCTGGACCTTCGACAGATTGCCAATGCGCCAGATGTAATCGCTGTCCTGGTCGACGGGGAGAGCGGTGTAGACCAGATTGTTGTATTCGCCTTCGAATGCGTTATAAAACCAGATTTTCTGCTTAAGGATTGGGCCGGAAGTGGTGAAGCGGGGAAGGAATTGATTGAAGCGCCATCCATGCTTGTTCTGGATGGAAGGAATGAAGTTGGTGGCGAAGAAGCGGTAGTGATCGTCACCGATGCCGGTGTTCAGATGGAGAGTTCCGGCAGATCCTTTGCCGGATTCGGCAGGCTCGCGTGAGGGCTCGACCTGTATGGAGCGGAAGGCGTCGGCACTGACATGGACGAGGAGCTGTCCGTTGGCCGGTTGCGTGACGTTGAAGCCATCGAGCAGAGTCTGGGTCTGATAGGTTTGTGCTCCGGCGATGTGAGGCTGGCCAAACTGGTCCTGGACGACTCCGGGAATGAAGTTGAGCACGTTGCGGTAGTCATGTGTGCCGGGGTAGACGATATCGATGACGTCGAGTCCGCTGATGGTTTCCTGTGCGGCAACCTGCGCGGGATCGATGGCCAGAGGGGATTCGTGTACGTCGACAGTTTCATGGACTTCTTGCAGATGTGAGATCGCCACTTCGATGTTCGAGGTGCGGGTCATCTCCACGGAGGGCTGTTTAAGTTCGTAGAAACCCTCTTTTTCGACTCGTAGCTGGTACTGTCCGGGAGCGAGATTCGGGAACTGGCAGCGTCCCGTGTAGTCAGTCTGACATCGAATGGGAAGTTGCGGTGGGGCTTCTAAAGAAATCCAGGCGGAAGGAACGGCGACTCCGTTTTCATCCACGACGGTGATCAGGGGCGCCGAGCCGACTTGGGCGGCAGCCGTGCAGGCGAGAGCGACGGTCAGGAAAAGGGCACGCATCCGTTCAACTCATTGTATGTGTGAATGATAGAACTGGGTTCTGAGATCCGCTAAACCTGGTGCGCGGGAGTCGTCACACGGAGTCGACGGGTGTGCGGCCAACGAGCCTGCAAATCACCGACTGCGGGTATTCCCGTGCAGCTGGAAATCAGCTAAAATACAGCGATCGTTTAGAAGGATTTTCCCTCATCCATGTCGCTGCATCTGACCTCTCAGGAAGCCCTCAGACTTACCGCCACGTTTGCCTTTACAGCCGATCGGATGCGCGCGGCCGATGACGCTTTTGAGATCCGCGCCCAGATCTGTGAAACGGCCAGCCGCGTTGCCTTTCTCAGGGCCCACCTCATCGCCAATAGAGAAGAGATTCTCCCTGTGCTCGGCGAAACTTTCCGGCGCGGTGTTTTCGCCGTTGCCTGAAAACCATGCAAGCTTCTCCAGGACCGCCGTACAATGTGGGCCATGCCGGTAGCGCATTCACTCGACCCGCGGTCCGGATCACAACCATTGCCGCAGCGCGGCAGTTCAGCCGGGGCAAGTCAAACACGCCGACGCGACGGCATGTTGCTCCGCATCATCGCGGTACTCAAATTCCTGAAGGCAGCGTCCTTAATTGCCTTGTCGGTCGGAGTCTTCCGGACAATGCACCAGGATATTGGCACCCGGTTGGAGCACTGGATCAAAGCGATGCATCTGGACCCGGGGAACCGGCACATCGAAATGTTTCTGGAAAGAGTGTCGAATCTCAGCCCAGCGCAGGTGAAAAGGCTGGGACTTGTGGGCTTGCTCTATGCCGGACTGTTCCTGGTTGAAGGTACGGGATTGTGGCTGCAACGCCGCTGGGGAGAGTGGGCCACAGTGGTGATCACCGGGCTACTCATACCGGTGGAGGTGTATGAAATTTTCCGACATCCGAGCGCTGCAAAAATTCTGCTGCTGATCGTGAATATGGCAGTGGTCGGCTATCTGGTGTATCGGATTCGCACCCACCACGAGACCGGCTGACGAAACGAATCAACGCTTTACTCGCCGCCATGCAGACCTTAGACCTGAGACCTGAGACCTGAGACGTTACTCTGCTGCTCAGACTCGCAGCCAGTGGTGCCCGTAGTTATGATTTTGTCGCGAGGTACTGGCAGACGCGCTTGATCGTGTCGCGCTGGGTATCGTTCAGGGTGAGAAACTCGAAGCCATAGCGCAGGCCCTGGCGGTAGCGCACGATGGCGCGGACCTTGATGGGGTAGGGAGTTAGCGGGAGCGGAATTTCCAAGGTCACGATCTCGCCGGGTTCAAGGCTCCCCGTCAGAGTGGCGCCGATGCCATCCTGGCCCATCTCCGTGGAGCGGCCCCAGCATTGACGGAATTCTCCGGCCTGAAACATCTTGACCTGCAAGCGGACGTCAATCACGAAGCGGGGAAAACGGCGGGTAAAATTCGGCTTACCAGGCGTGCGCTCGCCGCTGGACGTGTTGCTGCCACTTTCGGCACCCGCGGCCGCGGCTTGAGCTTTCTTCTCGATAGCCATGCAATGTGAGGCTCGACGCTGAGCCTTTCGCAAACGGTCCCTTAATTTCCATGCAACAGATAACCGGGCTCGAGTGGAAGCTTCCCGGCTAGCTTTACGACTGAAACGCTGCTGTTGATCGCGTAAACATCGACGACGCCGACCGCTCCCGGAATGGAAGCCACCTTGTTGACCAGGTCTTCATCCGACTCCACGATCATGATGGCAGGATGATTGTTGCGCCCGTGGTTGGCCGTCGCGATGAGATCCTTCACTTGCGCCTCAGGCAGTTCGTAGACTTTTTCCAGGAACAGCTTCATCTCGGGAGTAGCCGGAGCGCGCATGATCAGCATGACTGGTTTCCCATCGGGCCAGCGGTTGGTCTGGGCTTTGCACACCTTCACCAGGTCCGGCAGGGAGATGGCGGCAAACGAATTGGCCTTGTTGGA
Organism: Candidatus Sulfotelmatobacter sp.; assembly: GCA_035568275.1. GTDB lineage: Bacteria > Acidobacteriota > Terriglobia > Terriglobales > Acidobacteriaceae > Sulfotelmatobacter. Next base: position 8,581 of record DATMOO010000280.1, on the reverse strand, counting down.
GACGACCGCAAGGTCGCGTGCGGCTGCCAGGGAAACGGTGACCGCTACGAATAATGAGGTGCTTATGACTTTGCGGTAGAACACGCTCTCCCCCACAAGACAGGACAGTCCATACGGTCGATTTTCATGGAATTTGGTCATCGGCTCAACGTAACCAAGGTCATGTGCCTCAAGGATTCCCAAGGAGCGGATTCCAGGCAGCTTGTGCTATGTCCCAGCCGAGCCCGAATGGGTGAAAAATGGGTAAAAACTCAATGATCGAAGGGATTGGCAACGCGCCTGAGTTCAGGTAGGCTATCGTTTCTCATAGTTACAAGGATTAGTCCCCTTATGACAAATCGAGTCTCCTACGCTCCGCAAGACGTTCAGAAAATGTGCAAACAGGCCGAGAGAGATCATGAAAGCAAGAAGTTAGTGTTTTTAATGGAGCGGGTGAAACGGCAGATCGCGGAGCGCTCCAATTCGGGCGTAAAGGCGGAAACCGGAAAGCGGTCTGTCGGGTTGAACTCAGACTCCGGTTCGGTGAGACCGCCTATCCGCTCAGTTCCTCTCGAGCGCTAACCTTCTTTGCCTGGTTTTCGACCAAATGGTTTCCTGCTCGTGTCGTCGGAAATTTTTTTTCCTTCCACAACTTTGTTTTGCGCTAGAATCGCGATACTTTGCGGATTGGTCCCGGCATTGGCGGGACGCAATGTGGGTTCGTGCACGGCCTTCCCCCAGGAGGAGTAGATGTATCGGCAATTCACCGGCACCCAGGCGGATTTTCGTCCGCTGCGGGATGTTGATTCTCAGCTGCGAGACCAGACCCAGGATTTTGCAACCTCATTCAATACAGGAAATTACGATCACGCTGCGCGGCTGTTTGCGGATGATGGCGTGCTGATGGCGCCCCAATACGAAGGGGCTTATGGACAAAAACTTGTAGAGCGTCTGCTGCGCCAGTTGGGTGAATCCGGCTACGGCGATCTGCGGATGGAGACGACGCGCGTGGATCATTCCGGCGATATGGCCATGGAACTCGGGCGTTTTTCGCTCGTGGTGCGAGGGGCCGACGGGGCGATGATTCCGGAGCAAGGAAAATACGTCAGGGTGTGGCGCCGACTAGGCGCCTGGCTGCTGATGGCCGACTGCTGGAACTGGACGGCACCGGCGGTGAGTGATCGCGCAGCATAGACTGGAGAATGGTGAAACATACACAGGAAACGCCCGCCGACGAGAGCGGGCATGGGGCGGGAGGAAAAGCAGTCGATCCGAGGCAGTATTGTCCGAATTGCTCGTCAAAGTTGCAGGAAAGCCGCTGCAAGATGAAGTGTCCGCAGTGCGGGTTTTACCTGAGCTGCTCAGATTTCTACTAGAAGCGTCGTTGGTTGTCTGTCGTTAGTCGTTGGCTAAACCACCTTCCCAACAAGTCTTTCCGATGGGATTGTCCACTACCTTTTCAGTCAAAAATTCGACCTTCAATCATTCTGGTCCCGAGACGCAGAAAAGCGATTCCGTCTACAATGACTCCGCGACTTTATTTCTGATTTGTGAGGAGAACGTCATGCAACGCAAGGCAAGTGCAGTTTGGAAGGGTGGGTTGAAGGACGGCAAGGGATCGATTTCGGCTCCAGGAGGAGTGCTGAACAATACGCCATATTCCTTTACGACGCGTTTTGAGAACGCTCCGGGGACGAATCCGGAGGAATTGATTGCGGCAGCGCATGCGGGATGCTTCTCGATGGCGTTGTCGGCGCAGTTGGGTGGGGCGAATCTTACGCCGGAGAGTATTTCGACCAGCGTGACCCTGTCGCTCGAAAAGCTGGACTCAGGGTGGACGATTACTTCCAGTCACATTGATGTTGTCGGCAAGGTGCCTGGTGCCGATGCCGCGACGTTTCAGAAGTATGCCGAAGCGGCGGAGAAGGGATGTCCGGTTTCGAAGGTGCTCAACGCGAAGATCACGATGAACGCCAAGCTGGAGTAAAGGCTGCTTGATTGCGGTTGCTCTGTGGGGGAGGTCATCCTGAACAGCGGCGAAGCCGCTGGGAAGACGGTACGTGAGCCGAGAGTTTAGATGTGGTTGGTTAGGAACGCCCGGTGCATTCAGCGGACACGATCTTGGCGACCGTATTGCCGCTTCAATCGCTTCGTAAGGTCCTTCGAGGGCTACCGCCCTCTTCAGGATGACATCGCGTACAGACGTCGGATGACATCGCATGAGTGGCATCGTTTGACAGCGAGCAACCGGGCTGTAAAATAGACGTGCAGGTCTTCCTGATCCGGCGGCCTTGGGCCGTCGCGACGATTGAAGTCCACTTGCCATCGTGGCGGAATTGGCAGACGCGCATGGTTCAGGTCCATGTACCGGCAACGGTGTGGGGGTTCGAGTCCCTTCGATGGCACCAAAGCAATGATTGATTTGCTGATTGTTAAATGAGCAGCCCTCCGGCTGGGCCAGTCGTTTGCAGCTGAGCCTTTCCTCTTCGATCCCTGATCAGTTCACATTTGCCGAAAGCCCTTTCATCATCAGGCCATTCAGCGTGATCTTCATATCGATCGTGGTGGGATGGTTTTCGCCAAGCGTTTTGGCGGCAATGTTGAAGGCCCTGCTCATCAGCAACTGGGCTCCGTTGAAGTTTCCCGTGGCTTGCAGCAGCTTGGCCAGCATACCCATCGTGCTGGCGGTCTCAGCATGGTCGGGTCCCCAGGCTTTCTCCGTGACAACCAGCGCCCGCCGGTAGATCGGTTCGGCCTCGGCGAATCGTCCTCGCTTGTGAAGAAGCGCAGCCAGGTGAAAGAGGGTCGACCCGACCGCGCGATTATCGGAACCGAGAGCATGCTCGTAGAACAACAGGGCGCGGCGCAGAAGAGAGTCGCACTCTTCGGAGGTTCCGGCCTGTTGAAGGGTCAATGCCAGATTGACCAGGGTCACGGCGATCTGGGGATCGCCGGGCTTGAGGACTTTTTCTTTGATCGCGAGTGCCTGGCGCAGCAGCGGGACCGATCCCTGGGCATCCCCTTGAGCCATGCGCAAGCCGGCGAGTGTTTCCAGCACCTGTGCACATGAGAAATGCCCGGCGCCAAATGCCTTTTCCCGCAATGCCAGCGCCCGCCAGAAAAGCGGTTCAGCGGCCGCGACATCGCCTCGGTCCTGGAGCACGGAGCCCAAGTGGAAGAGTTGGGTCGAGACAAAAACTGCTGCGTCTTCGCCCACTCGTTCTCCCATGGCAAGCGCGCGCCGGATGCAGGCCTCAGCCTCGGCGTATTCGCGATTGCGGAACAGGCTCCAACCCAGCGTGCCGAGCGTGACCGAGATGCCGGCGTCGTTCGCCGGTAGAAGTTCTTCTCTGGTCTTGAGCGCCCGTCGAAGCAAGCGGAGCGAATCCGCGACCTCCCCTTTTGCAGCCAGCAAGGACGCGAGCGCCTCCAGGCAATCTGCTGTCACCAGAGAGTCCTTGGGGTCAGATTTTTCCTGCAATGCCAGAGCGCGCCGCAACAGAGGTTCCGCGGCCTCATACTCATCGTTTTCCGTCAGCATGCGGCCAGCTTGATTGAGGGTGGGGATAAGGTGTGCATCTTCCGCCCCAAAAGCGGTCTCCTGAATCGCCAAGGCGCGACGATACAGCCCCTCCGCACCGCGGATGTCCGCTTTCTTCCACAAGAGTTCCGCAAGTCCCAAGAGCGTGGCGCACAATTCGGGGCTATCCGGGCCCAATTTCTTCTCTCGAATGGAAAGAGAGCGTTGCAGCAGGGATTCTGCTTCCTGCAATTGACCCTGCTGGCTCAGGGTGATGCCAAGATTTGTGAGGCAGAGCGCCAGTTCCTCCTGGTCGAGGTCGGGATTCAGTTCGTGCAGCGCGAGGGCCCGGCGAAACGCGTCGGCAGCACCGGCCAGGTTTTCTTTCCGATGGAACAGCAGTCCCAGCGAGTTGAAGACCGCCGCTGCTCCGCGGTCCTTCTCGCCATAGTTTGCGGAGCGGATCTCCAGCATTCGCCGCAGCATGACAATGGCGGCATCTGGGTTTCCTTGACCGTGATACAGTTGCGCCAGCCAATCGAGCGCTTGAAGCAAATCTGCCGAATTCGGTCCCAGGTTCAATGCCTGGATATAGACGACACGATGCAGCAGGGGAATGGCGCCAACGAAATCGTCGCGCAGCATTTTGAAGTGCGCGATACGGCGCAGATAAATGCCGACTTCAATGCTGTCGCGCCCAGTTTTTTTCTGCGTGCTCTGGATGAGGCGGTCTAAGGTTTGTTCGGCGAGGGTGAAGTTCCCCTGGGCGGCGTAGTTGTCCGCTTGCCGGTTAAGGTCGGCGGCATCGGACGCGACGGGATTCCTGCCTTCGGCAAACAGCGTGCGCAGCAGGAAGAAAAAAAATATTAGAAGTGCGCCTTCCACGGGATACCTCGGGACGTGGCTGACCTGTCAGTATAACTGCATCGGCACCTTTCGTAGTTCTATGCAAAGCGACTGAAATGCGGGACAATCATGCCTGGCAGGGAGGATTGCGATTTGAAGATTTCGCAGAAAGGACTGTACGCGCTGCAGGCCATGATGACCTTGGCGCGACGGTACGAGCAGGGCGCGATCAAGATTCGCGACATTGCAGCGGAAAGCGACCTGCCTGAGAAGTTTCTGGAACTGATTCTGCTGGAACTGAAAAACGCGCGCATCGTCGACAGCGTGCGCGGCGCACGCGGCGGTTATCAGTTGCGCCGTGCCCCTTCTGATATCCCCCTGAGCGACATCATCCGTTTGGTAGATGGACCACTGGCGCCCATGGGCGATGCCGAGCAACTGCGTGGACTGATCGCGAAAGATGCGGACCACCGGGCGCTGTATGAAGTCTTTCTAGCCGTACGGGATGCAGCCGCCAAGATTCTGGAGCACACCACCGTCGCCGATCTGATAACTGAAAAAGCCCGCAAGGGATCCGGGCCGAAGAGCGGACCGCTGCCGGCCAAAAGAAAAGCCACTGGGGCTTAGATCGCCTCGGGCGGCATTTGGAGCAGCCTACACTGACGGCACGCTCCCCTTCGCTTCACTCAGGGTCGCGGGGCGGACGAAGGCGTCCGCCCCTACACGAGCCTACCTGGACGCGGGGATCAGATTGCCGATCATTTTTTCCAGGCGGACGTAACTGTCTTCCATTCCGCGCTCCATTCCTGTCGCCAGCATTGCGGCCCGTGTTTGAGGGTCGGGCAAGGTCATGCGCATTGTCATGAGCGTGCCGGGGCCGTCGGGCTCGAATGTGGTTTCGACGTGATTGTCAGGGGTGGGATCGGGCAGGTGCATCCGCTCGATGTGGACAATCTTGCTGTAAGGCTTCAATTCCAGGAACTCTCCGGTCAGATAGAAGCCACCGCCTTTGCCGTTGGTCCATTCGTAGCGGATCTTGCCTCCGGGCCGAGCTTCGTTGATGCAGACTGGCATCGTCCACCCTTCAGGCCCGAGCATCCACTGCTGAACCAGTTTCGGTTCCATGTGCGCGCGGTACACCGCTTCCGGCGGGGCGGCAAAGCGCCGGGTCACAATCAGGTGTGTATCGCCTTCGGTCTTGAGCGTTAATTTACTCATCGCGTTTTCCTCTCTTTGTCTTTATTCGATTCCATGGCGGCTAAAACTTGGTCGAGCCTGGCGTAGTTCCTCTCCAGAGCCTTTCGCAGCATGACGAGCCATTGATCCATCGCATCGATGCCCGCCTTCGCCAGCCGGCGCGGACGTCGGGTGCCGTCGATTCGGCCGACAATGAGCCCCGCTTCTTCGAGCACCTTAAGATGCTGCGAGATTGCAGGTTGGGTCATCTTGAACGGCTTGGCCAACTCCATGACTGTCGCCTCGCCAAAGGCCAACTGGGCAAGGATCGCCCGGCGGGTCGGATCGGCTACGGCTGCGAAGGAGGCGTCTAGATTGAATGTTCCTGACATAAGTAATAACTTATATAAGTAAACAGTTATTGTCAAGCGGAAAATTCAGACAGGGCTTTTGCACTTCACGGATGGCAGACCTTAGTGAACCGGAATGCGGTAGACGGTGATGGAGTAGGGATCCAATTGCACCGGGATCTTTCCTGCTTTCACTTCAAGGCTGGAGTCCTTCGGCGCCACATTCTTCGGGTGGTCGAAACTGTTTTCGGCGTCCAGATCCGCGCCTTCCAGAGTTGTGACCTTCGCCGTGCCCGACGCGTTTGCGCCATTCAAATCGATCTCGACCGCCCTTGTCGTGGAGGCGACGTTGACCGCTTTCACGATCAGTTCGTGTGAGCGCTCGTCGAGTGATGCGCTGGTGTAGAGTCCGTCTTGCGCTTGCGGCGTTACCGGAACAATTCGCGTCCCCGGGTTGCTGGCAAAGATTCTCTGCACGTAGTAATTCGGAGTGCCGTAAGAACGCAGGTTGTCGAACCAGATGGCGTCGGGAGTCCATTGCCACGCGTCGACGTGAGCGAGTAACGGCGCATACGATGCCATGCGTACAACGTCACCGTTTCGCTCGAGACCGGTCATAAACGCAGCTTCTGCAATGGCCCCGTTCCAGTTGTTGTGATTGTCCGGCCTCGCCACGCCCGCTGTCTGCGCTGCGTACTCACCTGCGAACACCTTCGGTCCCGAGCGGTCGTAGTGGTCGTAGCGTCCCGTATTCGTGAGGAACCACTGAGGATTCATGTAGTAGTGTTCGTCGACAATGTCGGCTTTGAGTTGGCGCCAGTTTGACCACAGAAATTGGAATTGGTCTCCAGAAGGTGCTGGTCCGGCGGCGACCACCAGGTTGATCTCGGGATATTTCGTTTTCAAAGCCGCCGAGAACAGTTTGTAGCGCTCGACATAAGGCTGTCCCCACTGTTCGTTGCCGACTCCGATCATCGTGAGGTGAAACGGCGCAGGATGCCCCATCTGGGCGCGCACCTTCCCCCAGGGCGACGTTGCCGGACCGTTGGCGAATTCGATGAGGTCAAGCGCATCTTGAATGTATTCCTTGGTGTCGTTCAGTTGCGCCAACTCGCTGGTATTGAACTGACACGCCATGCCGCAGTTCAAGATTGGCAGCGGCGCTGCGCCGATATCTTCCGCCAGTTGGAAGTACTCGTAGAAGCCAAGGCCGAAGGACTGGAAATAGTCCGGCGCCGGCCGGTGGTCAAACTCATCGTTCCAGCGGTTGATAATCGTCTGTCGTTTTTCGACGTCGCCAACCGTGGTCTTCCAGCGATAGCGTGTGGCCAATCGCTTGCCTTCGACGATGCAGCCTCCGGGAAAGCGAATGAAGCCAGGGTGCATGTCCGCCAGCAGTTGCACCAGGTCTTTCCGCAATCCGTTCGGACGATGGTTCCAGGTGTCGACAGGAAACAGCGAGATCATGTCGAGATCGACATATCCAGGCTCGTCGAGGTAGAGATTGAATTGTGCATGCTGGACGGTTGCGTTCGCGCGGATTACGGTCTCATAGCGTTTCCACTGTCCGTCAAACCCCGTCAGCGTTCCGCTTCCGATTTCATGATTGCCGTCGGTGATCGTTGCCCGGACGCTTTTCGGGCCGCCGGTCCGCACATATGCCGAGAACCGGTACTCAGCCCCGCTCTCCACGCCGATCCCGCGATAGCCGGAGTTCCACAATCCGTAACCCGGCACATACGCGCGCACGCGAAGATAGTGCGGATTGGAAGCATTGAGCGGTTCGTCCTTGCGGAGATCGAGTTCTCCTCTCGTACTATCGAGCTCGCCCTTAGGGCTGATTGGCAGGATGGCGTGCCATCCTGCGAAAGGCTGGTCGAACTCGAACGAACGGTTCTTGATCCGCTCGGGATAGAGTCCGCCGTCGGCGCCAAAATTGATGTCTTCGAAGAAAATGCCGAACATGGCGGGCGAGATGGCAGCCCCCGGGTGGGCCGCATCAACCGCGATGACTGTTTCATCTTGTTGGCCCTGAATCGAACTGGAAACGGGTACGAGGACAAGGGCCAGGGCCAGGAATGCGAGAGAGTATGTGGAGCGCATAGGATTCGCCAGCATTCTACTCGTTTGAGCTATCACAATGAGCGAAATCGATTTACGGCAGCTCATTCGCACCCGCTGGAATGCGTGAAATGTCTCGTCTGACGCGGGATTTGCCCGATTTTCACAGTTGCAGCTCCAACCCGATGCGGGATGCGTTAGCTTTGATCCCTAATTAGAATTCTCCGAAACCAGACACCGGATGCGGCTTGTGCGCGAAATTGTTCCGGGTCGTTGCACCAAATCCGGTCATAGGGCTGTGAACGGCGTGCACTCGATTGAAAATGCATGTACTTACAAAGGCGTATTTTTGATTGACTGAAAAAATAGAAGGAGTACAACAAGATCGTTCTTTGACAGCTTCTTAAGTTTTTCCAGTTGGTGCGGCGTCCGGGGCTCAAGCGTAGTCACTGTCTTAGCCGAAAGGTTGGGAGGGAGGGCGCGTAAGGGTCTATAGCAAAGCGCTGGTTGAGGAGAACCGAGAAGAAATGTTGAAGGCAGGATAGAGTTCCGAGGCGTAGGGTAGATTTATCCGGTTGGCGGTGAGCCCGGAGCCCGAGCGAGATCGCGCGCAGCAGCCCCGCAAGGGAAGCAGCGAGAGCAGGTCAGC
>DATMOO010000279.1:0-17498 GCA_035568275.1 Candidatus Sulfotelmatobacter sp. | reverse complement strand
GGCATCAATTCCTCTCGACACGGAGAAAACAGATGTCAAAGTCTCGGACGCAAACGACTAATATAGCAGCGCCCCCAGCATCGAATTCACCAGATATTCATCATTCCGCAATCCATTTGCAACATCTCAGCAGTACCGTAGTGTCATCAAGTTGCCCTTCTAACCGGGAGGGTTTGGAGGACAGTCTCGGGGGCTCCGGACTGTCCTTTTTGCTTTCTCGGTTTTGATCGTGTGGAGACGGGCGCCTTCGCCCGTCCGCGGCGCGCCAGCGACGTAGGTTTTGATCCACATATTAACCACAATTAACTCTCCATCGTATAATCCCGTGAATGATCACTGTCTCCAAGGAGGACTATCTCAAATCCATCCTGGAAGCCGAGACCGAAGGCGAAACCGTAATCTCCGCACGCCTCGCTCATCTCCTCAAAGTCTCGCCGCCCGCAGTGACCATGGCCCTCCGCCGCCTCAAGAAAGACGGCCTAGTCCGCGTCGGCGCTAAGGGCGAAGTCAGTCTGACCGCCGCGGGACGCAAGATCGCCCGCAAGCTCACACTCCGCCATCACCTGATCGAACGGATGCTCTCAGAGATGTTCGGCATGGAATGGTGGAAAGTTCACGACGAGGCCGAGCGCCTCGAGCACGCCGTCTCGCCCGATTTCGAAGCCAAGCTCCTGGCGAAGCTAGGCTCAAGCGGCGCTTGCCCGCACGGCAATCTTAGCGAGGTGGAAAGCTCCGCGAGCCGCCGTCGCCGCGGATTAGTCCTGCTATCCGAGGCGGAGGTCGATACGAATTACGTGGTCAGCGGAATCTATGAACGCGATCGCGGGTTGCTCGAATTCCTCGAGCACCGTGGCATCCGGCCCGGCGCCAAGCTGCGGGTCCTGGCGCGCAACTACGATCAGACGCTTACACTCTCTACTCCCGCCGGCACCGTCTCGCTGGGCCCCGCGGCGTCCAACCGAGTCTGGCTCTCGACGACCGCCCGGGCGAAAAACTGAGTTCGCAGGTTGCAGACCCGCAGTCGCTTTCTGGTAACCCTTGTCATTCCGAACGGCGTTTCGCCGTGAGGAATCCGCTGTCGCTTGCGCCACCAACGCTGTCGGCAGAGCGCAGATTACTCCCTTCGCTCGGAATGACAAAATGGATTTATTTGCGAACATATTTTCCGAAATCAGAATCTTTCCTTAAGCTAATTGCCGTTGCTGCGTGACAGACTCAATCCTGATCGATAATCTTTCCCCGTGGCGCAACTGGAGAATTTTCGCCTCAAAGTCTTCCGCTCGGTCGCTGAACATTTGAATTTCCGCAAAGCCTCCGAACATCTATTCCTCACACAGCCTGCGGTTACGCTCCAGATCAAAGCGCTCGAAAACGATCTTGGAGTGCGCCTGTTCGATCGCTCAGCCAATCGAGTCGCCCTCACTGCCCAGGGATCGGTCCTCCTGCGGTATGCCAGAAAGATTTCAGCGCTCGCGGCGCAAGCCGAACATGAACTCGGCGCGGAAGGCGGACAATTCTCCGGAGAACTCTCCCTGGGCGTCTCCACGACCATTGCGCAATATGTCTTGCCGCGGCTGATCGGTGCTTTCCTCGACGAACATCCGCGCGTGCAACTCGGGCTGCGTAGCGGAAACACCGAACAGGTGGTTCAATTGGTCCTCGACGGCAACGTATCTATCGGACTCATCGAAGGCCCCGCCCGCGAGCGCGGAGTTCACACCGAGCCTTTCATGCGCGACGAGCTCGTGCTGATCGTGGCCCCGAATTTCGATCCGGCCCATTTTTCCGCCCAACAGCTTCTGGCGTCGAGTCTATTGATGCGCGAGCAGGGTTCCGGCTCCCGCCACGTCGTCGAAGCCGCGCTCGAAAAATCCGGACTGAAGCTGAAGTCGTTCAAGAGCGTGATGGATCTCGACTCCACCGAAGCCATCAAGTCCGCCGTCGAAGCGGGGCTCGGCGTCGGTTTCGTCTCGCGCTGGGCGATCTCGAAGGAGTTAGAACTAGGCGCGCTCAGAGTCGCGCAAGTCCGCGGACTCACCATGGCCCGCCACTTCTCGCTCGTCACGCGCACCGGCCCCACACAGCAAGGCCTGACGGAAGCTTTCCGCCGGTTCGCGCTTACCCGCGGCAAACTTCAATCGAACTCAGGAAAGCCGCGTCGGCAGCGGCCCTCCGCCCGATAAGCCAAACTTATCGCCAATTGAAACTACTGCTTGGACTGGGCTGCCGCCCGCGAGTCACACTCAGCAAGTGAATAAGGGACTGTTCTTGGTCGGACTGATTCTCGCCGCCAGCGGCCTGATCTCCCCGCCGTTCGCTTTGCTCGGAGGCCTCGTCTGCGGCTTGGTCCTGACGCACCCGTTCAACGTCCAGAGCAAAAGCCTCGCAAAATTTCTTCTGCAGGCATCGGTCGTGGGGCTCGGCTTCGGCATGAACCTGCACGAGGTAGTTCACGCCGGCCGCTCTGGATTTCTCTACACCGCCGTCAGCATTACTGCAGTCATGCTGCTAGGCCTCGCCCTCGGCTATCTAATCCGCGTGGGCAAGAAATCGTCGTTCCTGATCGCCGCTGGCACCGCGATCTGCGGAGGCAGCGCCATCGCCGCCGTCGGCCCCATTGCCGATGCCAACGAGGAAGAAATGGCCGTCTCGCTGGGAGCAGTCTTCATTCTCAACTCAGTTGCGCTCTTCCTGTTCCCCGCGATCGGTTTTGCTCTGCACATGAGCCAATCGCAATTCGGCCTGTGGTCCGCGCTCGCGATTCATGACACCAGTTCTGTTGTCGGCGCCACCGCGCGCTACGGTTCTGCCGCACTCGCGATTGGCACAACTGTCAAACTCGCGCGCGCTCTGTGGATCGTCCCTCTCTCGATCGCAACTGCTGTTGCCCTCAAGAGCAAAGCGAAAGTCCAGTGGCCGTGGTTCATTCTGCTGTTCTGCATCGCGGCCCTGTTGAACACGGTGCTCCCGGTGATGAATCCGGCATTCTCCGCGCTTAGCCATATGGGCCGCATCGGCCTCACCGTCACCCTCTTCCTGATCGGCACTGGCCTCAACCAACAAACGTTGAAAAAGGTGGGCATCCGCCCGCTGCTCCAAGGCCTGACGCTCTGGATCATCGTCGGCAGCACCACGCTCGCGCTGATTCTCCTGAACTGGATTCACATCTAGAAAGGGAAGTCCGAGCTTCCTTGCCAGAAGTCAGCCCCAGCGCACCGTTGAACACGCTTGTGTAGGGCGGACGCCTTCGTCCGCCCCGCGGAGCGAAGCGAGGCGTAGCGGCGTCGTCGATCACCGCGTGACCTGCCAGGCTCAGCACCCTGCATTGCGCGCCTCGCGCAACCCCGGACGAGGCGTCCGGGGCTACATGTTTCGTGCTGCTCGGATTACTATAGTTAACTGTAGTTAACTAATTCTGGTGTATACTCGTTAACATCTGCTATCTGGGAAAACGCCTGTAAATTCATGAGCAGCGACGACCGATTCACTGGAGCCGCCGAGTCTTCGCCGTTAAACACCACGGCAGCCGACGCTGTCACGGCCAACGGACATCGTTCTCTGGAAAATGTCCACAGTTCCATTGCGGTTCCCCATCATCAAGCCGGCTTCTGGCAGCAGTGGAAAGCCTTTGTCGGCCCAGCCATCCTGGTCAGCGTCGGATACATGGACCCGGGCAACTGGGGAACCGATCTGCAGGGCGGGGCGCAGTTCAAATACGGCTTGCTCTGGGTTGTCGGTCTGGCCAGCCTCATGGCCATCTTCATGCAGGTGATCTCTGCGCGCCTTGGCGTCGTTACCGGAAAAGATCTTGCCCAATGCTGCCGCGATTGGGCCCCGCGCTGGACGCGCTGGCCCAACTGGCTGATGAGCGAAATCGCCATCGGCGCCTGTGATCTGGCCGAAGTGCTCGGCAGCGCCGTCGCGCTTAATCTCCTGTTCCACATCCCTCTGCTGTGGGCAGTCATCATTACCGGCCTCGACGTACTTCTTCTTCTTGCCCTGCAGCGTTTCGGCATGCGCACCATCGAGGCGGTGGTGTTGCTACTGGTTGCGACGATTGGCGCCTGCTACTTCATCGAGATCTTCGTTCTGCCGCAAACACAACCCGGCTTCCTCGAACTCGGCCATGCCTTTCTGAATCCCCGTCTCCGCCAGGCCGGCATGCTCTACGTCGCAATCGGGATCATTGGCGCGACCGTGATGCCCCACAACCTCTATCTTCACTCCGCGCTCGTCCAAAGCCGCCGCCTGCAGAAAGACGACTCGTCTATCCGGCGCGCCCTGCAGTTCAATACCCTCGACTCCACCGTTGCGTTGACGGTGGCCTTCTTCGTCAATGCGGCCATCATGGTTCTCGCTGCGACGGTCTTCTTCGGCAAGTCTGGAATCACTGTCCCGGGAGGCAGGTTTATCGCCTTCAGCCCCGAAAGCGACTGGATCCGCGTCGCCTACCTGACGCTTGCCCCTCTGCTCGGCGCAACCGCCGCCAGCACACTCTTCGCGGTTGCCCTGTTGGCCGCCGGGCAGAGCAGCACCATCACCGGCACCCTTGCCGGCCAGGTTGTCATGGAAGGTTTCATGCACTGGCGGATCAAGCCCTGGGTGCGCAGACTCATCACTCGCTCCCTGGCCATCCTGCCGGCAGTGCTGATCATTGGTCTGCGCGGCGACAACAGCGTCACTGATTTGCTCACTTTGAGTCAGGTCGTACTCGCACTGCAACTTCCCTTCGCCATGTTCCCGCTGCTTCACTTCACCAGTTCCCCAAAGCGGATGGGCAAATGGAAGAACGGATTCTTCCTGCTGGCGGCCGGATGGGCCAGTGCTATCCTGATCAGTTTCATGGACATCTATGGGCTGCCGGACTCGCTGAAAACTGCCTGGCAGCTGGTCAGTGGTGGTCGATGAAGAGGGGGAACGTGCGGTTTAACGGCGATCTGCAGCCGATACGTGGGAAAGTCAAAATCCCCGCCCTGTCGCAAAATGCACGGCAAGGACGGAGCACCCTCTGGATTACAGCCGAATAGGAAACCATGTACGACAAAATCCTCGTCACTCTCGATGGCACTCCGACCGACCGGGCCATCATTGAACACGTAAAAAATCTGGCTAAGCTCGCCCACAGCCGCCTGGTGCTGCTCCATGTCGCCGATGGATGGGCCGCCAGAACCTATGGTCCTGACGCGGTCAGTCAGGAAATCGTCGACGACACCGCTTATCTCCGCAAAGTCCAATCCGAGTTGCAGGCCGCTGACATTCCTACTGAGGCCGAACTCGCCTATGGAGAACCAGCGGACCAGATCATCAAATGGGTCGAGAACAAAGGTTGCGACCTGGTCGCCATGAGCACCCACGGGCATCGCTTTCTGGGCGATCTCTTCCTGGGCACCACGGCAACCCGCGTCCAGCACCGCATCCGCGTCCCCGTCCTGCTCCTCCGTGCCCGCTAAACAGAGCGACGGCGACCCCAGGGTTTTAATACCAAGCTGATTCACTTTCGTCCTGCGAGCGTATATCCTAATTGACAAGGCATACGGGGTTACTTTCTCCAGCCATTCCGCAGTTACACGTTTTGAAGTAGACGCCAGCGTAGATTGCACACGGAGCACTACCGTGACAGCGACCACACCCAAATCCGCGCTACTTACCTCTCTTTCCCCGACTGCGTCCCTCGTGGTCCGCTACATTCTAGGAATCCTTGCCGGTGTGGGTTCACTTCTGCTGAGGGATTTCCTCAGCCCATTCCTGGGTGAACGCAATCCCTATCACACCGCATGGTTGGCTGTAGTTTTCTCGGCCTGGTATTGCGGCCTGGGGCCTTCCATCGTAACCGTCATCATTGGGGCTACCGGAATCTGGTACTGGTTTCTTCCGCCGATTCATCAACTCAATGGCAAGGCTGTACCGGAGGTTTCCGGACTCCTCGGTTTCTTAGTCTTCTCGGCAGTGATAATTTCTCTCGGCGAGTCGACACGCCGCAGTATCGCCAAGCGAGAGAAGGCCGAGCAAGATCTGCTTCGAGCCCAGGAGGAACTCGAGCAGCGGGTGCGCGAGCGCACCGCCGACCTGCAGAAACGGACCGCTGAAGTCGTCGAGAAAGCCACGCTGCTCGATCTGGCGAATGACGCAATTTTTATAAAGACCAAGACTCCAAAAGACACAATCTCCTATTGGAACAAGGGAGCTGAAAGGCTGTACGGCTGGACCGCCAGCGAGGCGCTCGGCCGGGATCCCGCGGAACTGCTGCACACTTCTTATCCCATTCCGCTGGCGGAAATCGAACGTCACGAAGTCTGGGAGGGCGAGCTGTTACACACCACGCGCGACGGGAGGCGCATTATTGTCGCCAGCCGCTGGACCATGTTACGCAACGATTCCGGCGCGCCCGCCGGATGGATGGAAATCAACACCGACATCACGGACCGCAAGCGCGCCGAGAATGCCGCGAGAAGCCTTAGCGGACGCATCCTCAGCTTGCAGGACGACGAGCGCCGCCGCATCGCGCGCGGCTTACATGACAGCCTCGGTCAATACCTGGCGGCTCTCAAGATGCAGCTCGGCCTTATTTCGATGTCCGAGGGCGATCAATCCACCTTGATATCAGAGGCCTCCGGGATCGTCGACCGGTGTATCACCGAAACTCGAACCGTGTCTCACCTACTTCATCCGCCCTTGCTCGATGAAGCCGGATTCGGCTCCGCCGCCCGCTGGTTCGTCGAAGGTTTCGCCCAGCGCAGCGGCGTGGCCGTCGACCTTAGCCTGCCGCCTGACCTCGGGCGGCTGAGCAGTGATGTTGAAATCGCTTTGTTTCGCGCGCTGCAGGAGGCCCTGACCAATGTTCACCGCCACTCCGGCAGCGCGAAAGCGGATATCCGCCTGACTCTTGCACGAAATCAGGTTCGGCTTGAAGTGCAGGATTACGGAAACGGCATGGCGCCCGAGACCCTGCGCCAGTTGCACGAAGGCGCCGGGAAGACTGGCGTCGGCGTCGCCGGAATGCGAGAACGAGTCCGCGAATTGGACGGCTATATGACGATCCATTCCGATCCCCACGGCACGCTGCTGACGGTAGTCCTTCCACTCGCCCATTCTTCCGAGTTGGCGGAAGACTCCGAGCATCGAAGTAAGATCCCAGCCTGATTCTTGGTTGCATTTGCAGTGCGTTCTTTCCGACGATTCAATTCTGATATCGTCATCGAGGCTGCCTATTCGATGGAGACAATCGGACAATCGTTCAGCTCGCTCACCTTCCTTCTGCTCATTTCCGCTCTCGCGGTCTTCGTTGTCTACCGTCTCTTTCATCGCCTTCGAACCGCACCGGCCACGCCCGGTCGCCTGGAAGTGGATATTCAGGAGCTTGGCGGATTCAGCTACCGCCAACTGGTCCTGATCAGTTTGCTCAGCCTGTTCGTGGAGATGCTGATGATCCGCTGGGTCTCTTCGGAGATCCGCATCTTTGCCTATTTCAAGAATTTCGTCCTGGTCGCGTGTTTCTTGGGATTCGGCCTGGGCTGTTACCTCTGCCGCCGCCGCGTACAGCTGATGGCGATGGTCACGCCGCTCCTGCTGCTGACACTTATTTTGAAAGCGCCGATATCCCCGTTGCGCCGATCTATTTCGGCCCTTCCCGCCTTGCTGGGGGCAACGGTCGAAGTTCACGTATGGGGAGTGCCGGCGCTGCCCACCAGTTGGACTGGGATGCTGCTTGCGCTCTGTTTCGTCGTCCCCGTGTTCGCGTTGATTGCCACAACTTTCATTCCCATCGGACAATTCGTGGGTTGGTATCTGGAAAACTCTCCAAGAGGGGTCGCTGCGTACAGTGTCAATGTCCTCGCCAGCCTCGCCGGAATTGCAGCATTCACTTTGCTGTGCTTCCTTCATCAGCCGCCGTGGGTCTGGTTTCTGGCGGCCGGGTCAATTTGCGTCCTGATGTTCTGGCGAAATCCGCGTGTGCGGAATGTACTCGCCGCAACTTTCCTGGCGTGCGCTTACCTTCTCGCAATTCCGGACACTCCCAACGCGAAGACGTACTGGTCGCCGTACCAGAAGCTGACTCTGCAGCCGCTTTACGCCAGAGGGCAAATTGCTGCCTATCTGCTGAACACGAACGACGCCTGGTACCAGCAGATTCTCAACTTCTCGCCTGATTTCGTCCAGTCTCACGCCGCCACATTCCGGAGTCATCCCCTCAATCAGATCTCCTACAACATGCCCTACCGTTTCTACCCTGCGCCACCCTCAGTGCTCGTGCTGGGATCGGGCATGGGCAACGACGTCGCTGCTGCTCTTCGCAACGGCGCTGGACGGGTTGAGGCCATTGAGATCGATCCGCTGATTCTGAAACTCGGCCGCGAACTGCACTTCGAGCATCCGTACCAGTCGCCCCGCGTGCACGTCACTCTCGACGACGCTCGCAGCTACATCGAAAACAGTCACGATCAGTTCGATCTCATTGTGTTTTCGTTGCTCGATTCGCACACGACTACCTCGCACTTCACCAACATCCGTATCGATAACTACGTCTACACGCGCGAGGCGCTGCAGCGCGCCCGGCAGTTGCTGAAGCCCGATGGTCTGTTCATCGTGAAGTTCCAGGTCGAGACTCCCTGGATTGCCGGCCGCCTCCACAAGCTGTTGCACGACACGTTCAATCAGGATCCCATCCAATTTCAGACGGACATTGGGGGCTATGACAGTTCCGGACGATTCTTCCTCTCTGGATCGCCCGAGCGCCTCGCTAAAGCCATGGCCGAACCTGCGCTCGCTGCGTATCTCGGTTCCCACGGCAATATGCCGATGGAATCCGCCCGCGTCACGACGGACGATTGGCCCTACTTCTATCAGCACGAGCCCGGTCTCCCCATCATCGTGATTCTGGTTTCGATCGCCGTGCTGGTAGTCTTCGGATGGTTCCTTCGGCAAACCAGCGGGGAGGGCGAGCGCCTCGATTTCCACTTCATGTTGCTAGGCGCGGGATTCATGCTGCTCGAAGCCCAGATCGTCAGCAAGATGGCGCTTCTGTTCGGCACTACGTGGGTGGTGAATGCAGTGGTTGTCTCGGGATTGCTATTCCTGATTGTTGGAGCCAATCTGGTGTACGGGGCCTTCCCGCGAATCCCGCTCGCCGCGGCCTATGCGGGCCTTTTCCTGGTCCTCGCGGTGTTGTACGTCGTTCCTATGCAGAAGCTGTTCTTCGAGTCGTGGTCACGGCGCGCGATAGTAGCCACGTTAGCTCTCTGCACCCCGGTGTTCTTCGCCGGGATCATCTTTGTCTCCAGCTTTGCTCGCGCAGGCTTCCGCGGCAGCGCGTTGGGCTCGAACCTGTTCGGCTCATTAATCGGCGGCCTTCTGGAATCTGCCTCGCTGTGGTTCGGCTTAAGGTCACTCACGATCCTGGCCGCGATCCTGTACCTGGGCTCGGCGATTTTCCTGAGCCGTGCTACCGCGAGAGAAAAGCTGGCCGTCGTCCCGGAAGCAGTCGCAAATCCGTAGCGCCGGCGTCCCGCCGGCTGTCGGGGCGGCGTCTCGCCGCCCCACCCATCCAAGTCCACTGTCGACGATTCCTGCAAGTGCTATCCTGACCTCAGCGCGCCATGAAGGTTCTCTACGAAAACCTCCCCGAGGTCGAAATCGGCGGGCGCAAGCTCGTGGGCCGCGTCCTGTTTGGCCTACTGATCCTGATCGCGATGCTGGTCGGCGCCACCGGTGGCCTGCTGCTCGTCTACACCACCGACCTGCCCCAGGTGGATGCGCTCGAAGCGTATCGCCCCAGCTCGATTACCGAGCTTTACGACGATCACGAAAAAGTCATCGGCTCATTCGCACTGCAGCGGCGCGTAGTCGTGGGGTACGACGATTTCCCGCCGCTGCTCCGCGACGCTCTGGTGTCGATCGAGGACAAAGATTTCTATCGTCACTCCGGGATCAATTTCTGGCGCATCGTCGGCGCCGCCTACCGCGACATCGAATCTGGAGGCAAAGTCCAGGGCGCGTCCACGCTGACCATGCAACTCGCGCGCAACCTCTTCCTTTCCCCCGATCGCCATTGGCAGCGCAAGGTGCAGGAGGCCATGCTCGCCATCCAGATCGAGCGCCGTTTTACCAAGCCGCAGATTTTCACTCTTTACGCCAACCAGATCGCCCTCGGACACGGGGTGTTCGGATTCGAAGCTGCATCGGAGTTCTACTTCAGCAAGCCCGCGAAGCAGTTGACGCTGCCCGAGGCTACGCTGCTGGCGGGTCTTCCCAAAGGGCCGAGCTACTATTCGCCGATCAACCATCCTGATCGCGCGCAGAAGCGCCGCAATCTGGTGATCAACGCCATGCTCGAGGACGGCAAGATCACCGCCGCGCAGGCCAACGACGCTCGTCCCGCTCCGCTTACGCTGCGGCTCGCACACGACCCGAACTCGCTGGCCCCGTACTTCGTCGAAGAGATTCGCCGCTACCTGGAGGGCAAGTTCGGCACCGATCAGGTTCATGAAGGCGGGTTGAAGGTTTATACCTCTCTCGATGTAGAAATGCAGAAGGCCGCTAACCAGGCTGTGCTTGATGGCCTCGCCGCCTACGAGCGCCGTCACGGATGGAAGGGCCATCTAGAAAATGTCGTGGGCGACGGCGAAGTTCTGCAGAAGTACTCCCACCCCGATTGGGACGACGAACCCGAGGTCAGCGGATACGTTCACGCGCTGGTGACCTCTGCCGGTCCGGGAATCGCCACATTGAAGTTCGGCCGCTATACCGCGGCTCTTGGGCAGTCTGATGTCGCCTGGACCAAGCACAAGCTCGCCGACATCCTGAAGTCCGGCGACGTGTGCTACGTCAAAATTGTTTCTCTCGGTGCGAACGGCGCGGCGAAAGTCGGCCTCGAGCAAGATTCGGGCGCGCAAGCGGCGCTGATTGCCATCGACAACGCCACCGGCGGGATCAAGGCCATGGTCGGCGGACGCGATTTCAACACGTCGAAGTTCGATCGCGCTACGCAGGCTCTCCGCCAGGTCGGCTCTTCGTTCAAACCTTATGTCTACACGACCGTGATCGACGGCGGGGCCAGTCCGGACGATACCATCCTCGACGAGCCGGTCAGCTTTGATACGCCTTCCGGCCCTTACACTCCGCACAACTATGATGAGAAATTCGAAGGGATCATCACTCTACGGCGGGCGCTGGCCCAGTCGCGCAACATTCCGGCGCTAAAACTTGCCAACAAGGTCGGCATCAAGAGCGTGATCGATTACGCCGAACGCTTCGGGGTCACGTCGAAGTTGCCTCCATACTTGCCCGTCGCGCTGGGATCGGCAGAAATCACGCTGCTGGAGCAGGCCTCCGCCTACAGCGTTTTCCCTAATGATGGAGTGCGCGTCAGCCCGCGCTACATCACGCGTGTTACCGACTACGAAGGGCGCGTGCTGGAGGAAGATTTTCCCGACGTCAAAGATGTGATCAGCGAACGCACCGCCCGCATCATGACTTCTATGCTGCGCGAAGTGGTGCTGCACGGCACCGGTATTGCCGCCGCGAAACTCCCGTTTCCTGTCGCTGGCAAGACGGGCACGACGAACGATTTCACCGATGCCTGGTTCGTGGGATTCACGCCAACCATGACGTGTGGAGTCTGGGTCGGCTTCGACGAAAAGAAATCGCTTGGGGCAAAAGAAACCGGCGCGCATGCTGGGCTGCCAATTTGGGCGAACTTCATGACGGTTGCGATGAACGGCAAGGACGTCGGCGATTTCCAGCCCTCGCCGATCGCGTCGCACGCAGCCCAAAAAGTCGACACGCCAGATACCGCACCAGCCACCGAAGAATCGCACTAGAGCTGGTCTGCTGGTCTCATAAATCGGGTTGCTAGGCTCCTCCCTCAGGGGGCTAAAGAGTGTGCGTGAGAACTCCTCTTTCGCCCCGATGGGGCTGGATCATTTCCGACTAGTACCCACGGCTTACGACCTGGGCTGTATTCTTTAGCCGCTTCGCGGCTAGAAACCGCTGGCCTAGTTTCCACCCTGAATCTGCAAAGTAAGATCTCGCGCACACACTGAAGCCCACCTCTTTTCTGGCTTTTACGGGCGCGCAAAGCCGCGCCCTGTCAAAACCATATTTATGAGCCACGTTCCATTCGGCCCGCATCTTCGCTGGCGCACAACGCGGGTTTGACAAACCACCTCGACGATATAAACTCCTCGCTGCTAAGCAGCGCCGTTTAAGTCGGTTCCCGCGCCGAGTTCGATCAAGGGGGACTTGATATGCCAACCTGCAGTGGTTCGCTCTGGGCTCTTCTTGCGATTTCTCTAGTGGTTCAACTTGGGTGCGGCGGCGGCTCTAAAGTCGTCTCGCCCCCGCCCAATCCTCCCACCATCCAGGCGATATCTCCGAACAGCAGTGAACAGGGAGGCGCAGCCTTTACCTTGAGTGTGGTCGGCTCGAACTTTCTTTCGGGAGCCACCGTGCAGTGGGCTGGAAGCGGCATGCCGACGACTGTAGCCAGTACCAATTTAGTCACCGCCAGTATTCCCGCGAGCGCGGTGGCGGGCACGGGGCCGTACGCCATCACTGTTGTGAATCCTGCTCCGGGCGGGGGTACATCGAACTCCCTGAGCTTTGCCGTGCCGTGCGTGATTCCTCCGCCGGCACCGGCCGCGAGCCAAACCAAGGCTCGCGTCGGGGCCTACTATTTCGACGGCTGGTCGGGACCGCTCACCAACTTTCATTTTCAGCAATTGCCTCTTGGGCCCTACCAGGATCGCCAGCCTTTCTCGGCCTGGCAGGATAGCTCGACCTGCGCGGTCGAGCAGCAACTCGCAACAGCGCACAACTTCGGCATCGACTTCTTCGTGTTCGACTGGTACTTCAACGTCGCGGTCACGGATCCAGGTGAAAATCTCAACTCCGCGCTCCAAATCATGCACGAACTTCCCAATCGTCACGGAATGCAGTTCGCGATTCTCTACGTAACCGGACCTCCCTTTGACGTGGCGCCAGCCGATTGGAGCACAGCTGTGAACGAGTGGGTGAGCTACATGACCGATCCGGATTATGTACAAGTCAATCGCGAACCCGTATTCTTCGTCATCAACGTAGGATCGATGCGGCAAGTCTGGGGATCATCCGCCGCCGTGATCACCGCGCTCGGGCAACTGCGCGCCGCTGCTCAGGGCCAGGGACTTCCCGGCGTCTACGTCGTGGGAGGTTTCGGGGCGCCCGATGGGAGTATGGGGCAGCATTCCCTGGGAGATGGATTTTCCATTGCGCAATCCGATGGTTATGATGCGATTGCGTTTTACGGCTATCCTTTCGCGCCTCCGCCGGTGAACGGCGTGCTGCCTTTCTCTACTCTTTCCGATGCCGGGCACTGGATGTGGAACGAAGCAACGCTCAGCAGTCCGCTGCCCTACATTCCAACAGCGATGAGCGGCTGGGACCCGCGTCCGTGGAACGAGGTTGAGCCCATTAGCGGAGACTTGATGTGGTACAGCCGAACGCCGCAGGACGTGGCAACGTTTGTTCAGGATGCCATTGCCTGGACCGCAGCGAATCCGCAGCTCCGCCCGGAGGCTGCTCCAACTCCGCCGCTGGTTCTGATCGAAGCCTGGAATGAATTCGGGGAGGGAAGTCACATAATCCCGACTGCGGGTGATGGAACCACCTATGGCGATGCGCTCGCGGCGATGCTTCTGGGACCGTAGGTTCGGGCGATCAGAATCGGGTGTTGGAGGCTCTATGCGTGGTGGTTTGTCTTTCCGTTTTGTCCTCGATCTGGCGTTTGTAGCAACCGTGTTCGCACAGCCATCACGCCCAGACACAGGCGATGCGCCGATGAAATCCGCGATCGAGCACGTCCTTCTCACCCAGCAGGACGCCTGGAATCATCATGACCTCGACGCCTTCATGACGGGCTACTGGAATTCTCCCGATCTGACGTTCTTCTCCGGTGCAAAAGAATCCAAGGGATGGCAGGCTGCGATCGACCGCTATCGGGCGACGTACGCCAGCCCCGGGCACGAAATGGGGAAGCTGGATTTTTCGGATTTGCGTGTCGAAGTTCTCGGATCTGAGGCAGCATTCGTTCGCGGCGTCTGGCAACTGACGATGCCGGACGGCAAAACGCCCCATGGCCGCTTCACGCTCATCTTCCGCAAGTTCCCAGAGGGATGGAAGATCATCCATGACCACACGTCTGCCGCGGAATAGGTTTTATGTGGGGACAGCCGCCATCGGCGGTCCAGCCGCGAAGCGTTGATTTTCGCGGTATGCAAACACAAGTAGGATTCTTACTTCTTCACCCTTACTTGCACCCGTGTCCCGTCGGGCAGACTGCCATTCTCCAGTTCCACTTTCCCCTGCCGGACGATTCCCTCAAATTCCTGGGGCAGTGACCGCGCTAAGACCCTCGCGGGCGGATCGCCCGCGGCCACACGATCTGAACTTCGCCCCGTGCCGCGATCCATGGCTTCATTTGCCAGACGGTCAGCCTCCTGATTGTGCTCGCGTAGCGCGTGCCCGATCGAAAACCAGTCGAGTTGCTTAATCAGTTCCTTCGCGCGCGCGTGCAGGTCTTGCAAGGTTGCGTTCTTGACCTTGTAAATGCCTTTGATCTGGCGGACCAGCAACTCCGAATCGCTGATTAGCTTCAGCGCCTTCGGACCATGCTTCAGCGCATATTCCAACGCCGCTATCAGCCCCTGATACTCGGCGAAATTGTTGGTCTGACGGCCAAGGTATTCGCTAAGGGCCGCGACCGTTCGGCCGGACTCGTCCTTGATCACCACACCGTAGCCTGCCGGACCCGGATTGCCGCGCGCACCGCCATCACTGTGAGCGACCAGATAGTGCGCGGGAGGATTGTCGTGAGGTTCGAAAAAACTGCGGGAGTGAGGTGCTGGCATGATGAAAGTCTAATTCTTCTGTGTTTCTCTGTGCCCGCTGTGGTGAAAAATGCATCGCAAAGTGTGCACGGTCGAAGAGGTCAACGGCCTGCAGCGAGCCGCGTGGCGAGCCGAGGGGGGAGCTTCGCTCCGAAGATGCGGTCCTGCGCTGCTTTCAGGTTGTAAGGAGTACGGTGGAAGTGAACCACGTTCGCTTCGCTGTCATACAGAGCAAACGCGGCGCGCCAGTCTCCGTCGCGCGGCTGTCCTACCGATCCCGGATTGATCAGATAGCGCGCGTTGGTTTTCAGGTGCAACGCCACAGATTCTGCCTGTCCGACCGTGCGATATTCCGGACGGAATCCGTCGGCCGACGATCCATTCGCAAAAAAGCCTCCTTGCAGATGCGTGTGTCCGAAGAAAGTGAGCGGCATCGTCAAGGCGATCAGCGGAGCCAGCGCATCTCCCAACGAGACGACATATTCGTCCTCGTCGTTGGGCGAACCGTGAACCAACTGGATGTCGGGAAAATCCGGCAAGGGCACTGGCCCGTGTGGCAGCTCCCGCAGCCACTGCAAGTTCTCAGGAGTGAGCGTTTCACGCGTCCAGATCGCGGCCGCCGCGGCCATAGGATTAAAATCGTCCAGATCCATCAATCCCGTGGCGGCTTTGTCGTGATTCCCGCGCACGAAGACCTTGCCCAATTCGCGGGAGCGACTCGCCACTTCATTCGGACTAGCGCCGTAGCCTACGATGTCACCCAGGTTCACGATGATGTCGAATGAGGGTGCGGCCGCCAGCGAGGCGTCCAAGGCTTCCAGGTTGGCGTGAATGTCACTGAGCAGCAGTATGCGCACGAATCACCGGACAAGTTGCCGATTATAGACTGATGTTCATGCTTCGTGTATCGGACGGAGGCGCGCGATGTAGAATCCGAGACGTGAAGTGGCAATTCAAAGGCAAAACACCCGGGTGGGCGAAAGTCCTGGCAGGAGTGCTCGTGCTGAATATTCTCCTGCAGATCGCGACCGCTTACTGGATTGCGCGTTGGGCGCCCATCCAAACGGACCCGGTGCATTCCTATAGAATTCGTGTCCGCGGAGGGCCCACTTACTTTGTGCAGCCGTGGCTCGGAGCATACTCCGACTATGGACTGTATCTTGGCTTCGTCCTGCTAGCGCTATTCGGACTGTTGTTGTGGGTGAATCGCGATCAGTTGGAGCGAATTCCCTAGCGATTTACGACCGGGCAACGCGCCCAGTGTCCCGCTGTCACTTCGACCAGCGCGGGCATATCAGCCGTACACGCATCGATCCGGTATTCGCACCGGGGTTCAAACGCGCATCCCGGAGGCAAGGCCTGAAGAGATGGAACGGTGCCTTCGATCGTCTCCAGGGGACGATTGCGATCCGTCCTCAGATCCGGCACGGCATGAAGAAGCCCGCGTGTATAGGGATGCGCGGGAGACTGAAAGATGTCACTTTTCGAACCAAGCTCCACCAGGCAGCCGGAGTACATCACCGCTACGCGATCGGCGACCTGCGAGACAACGGCCAGATCGTGCGAGATGAAGAGCATCGTCAGGCCAAACTTCCTGCGCAGTTCCGCGAGCAGCTCAAGAATCTGAGCTTGAATCGTTACATCGAGCGCGGTAGTCGGTTCATCGGCGATCAGCAACGGCGGCCGGTTGACGATCGCCATCGCAATCATGACCCGCTGGCGCATTCCCCCGGAAAGCTGGTGCGGATAGTCGCGGGCGCGGCGTTCGGCGTCAGGAATGGCAACGTCGTTCATCGCGTCGACGGCGCGCTTCCGTGCTTCTCTCCTTGAAACGGCATTGTGCGCCAGGACCGCTTCGGCAATCTGATCGCCCACGCGCATTACAGGATTGAGCGCTGTCATGGGCTCCTGAAAGATCATGGCGATGCGCGATCCCCTCAATTGGCGCATCGATTCATCGTCGAGGCGCGGCAGCTCGCGCGGCCCGGCTCCATTTGAGCTGAAGACGATTTCACCGGAAATGCGGGCCTGCGGCGGAAGCAGACGCATGATCGCCAGCGATGTAACTGATTTTCCGGAGCCCGACTCGCCGACAAGTCCGAGAACCTCGCCGGGAGCGATGGAGAAGCTCAGATCGCGGACTGCAGGCAATGATTTTGTGGAGACAGCCGCCAACGGCTGTCCGGCCGCGCGAGCGGCCGAGTTTCCTCCCTGCACTGGGAATTCAATGTTGAGATGGCGAATGTCGAGCAGGGAAGGCACGGCTTTCATGGTAGCAGCGCGGGCCAAAACCAGTCGCCCTTTCGGGCGACGGACAGCCGTGGGCGGCTGTCCCCACATAAACCTAAACCCTCGCTGCGACTACTGCCCGGCGGCTACTGTCCCAAGATTAGTGGCAGGCCGTTTTTGTTGTTGCCGATTACCACGACTTTGGAATTCGGACTCTTCGCCAGGTTCTCGGTCGCCTCGATGCCTTTCCACTCCAGCAGAGAGGGCGTGATGCCTTGCGCTACGATCTGCTGGAAGTCGCGCACGCCGGCCGCTTCGATGCGCTTGCGCTGGGCTTCCTGTGTTTCTTTCTGCAGACGGAAATTCATCGCCAGCGATTCCTGCTCGGCCTGCTGCTTGGCCTCGATG
>DATMOO010000278.1:0-2302 GCA_035568275.1 Candidatus Sulfotelmatobacter sp. | reverse complement strand
GCCGCATCATTAACATCACTAGCCTGGTGACTCGTGGGTTGGCATTTCGTGCCAGTTATGCTGCGGCCAAATCGGCGTTAGAAAGTCTCACGAGAACTATGGCGATAGAATTGGCGGCTGACGGAATAACCGCAAATGCTGTGGCTCCGGGCCCAACCGAAACAGATTTGTTTCGCGCCAACAATCCACCCGGCAGTGAAGGCGAGGCCCGCTACCTGGCGAGAATACCGATGAGACGGTTTGCCCTACCCACCGAAATTGCTACAGCGGTCGCCTTCCTTGCTGGGGATCCAGCGGCTTTCATTACTGGCCAGACGCTATTTGTGGACGGTGGCGCAAGCCTTGGGAGTCTTTAGCTCGCTATGACGCTAGGGGACCGAGGGTGATTTAATATCCGAAAGCGTCGGCGCCACCCTACCTCGATCCGAACATCTTCGGGCGTATAGCCCAGAATCTGGCAAGAATGATGAAGTTCGTTATTCAATAATTTGTCAGTTAATGCTGTCCTCAGTGACTTGCTCAAAGAGTTTGTGGTTATCGCGATAATCGACGTGCACGCCAACAAGAACCGGTCCTGGAGTGTCAAACGCTTTTTTGAGCACAGGCGAAATTTGATCTGGCGACTGAATCATGAATCCATTGGCGCCGAAGGCCTCGGCATACTTGACTGGATCGACGGGGCCGAACTGTACCCCCGATGTGCGCCCATACTTTCTGACTTCTTGCACACCGACCATGTCATAACTGCCATCGATCCAAATCATGTGGACCAGGTGTGACTGCAAGCGTACGGCTGTTTCCAGTTCCATAGCCGAAAAGAGGAATCCGCCATCGCCCGAAATGGATAGAACCTTCTCTGCAGGTCGCACAATAGTCGCGGCAATGGCCCATGGAAGTGCGACTCCAAGTGTCTGCTGACCATCGCTGATGAGAATTTGCCGTGCGCGGAAGCTATAGAGGTGTCTCGCCATCCAAATGTGAAAGCTGCCCATGTCAGAACAGAGGGTCACATCTGGTGTGAGGAACTTCTGTAATTCAGCAACCAGTCGCAGGGGATGAATGGGCGTTCCACGAAGATTCTCCGAAACTAGTGCCAAATCCGCGCGGTCTTCTTCGATCTTCACCAGAAGACGACTGATTTCTGGGGCGAGGCTGGAGTGCGAGACAAGAGGCGTCAAAATTGCCAGTGTCGCAGAAATGTCTCCTTGCAACTCGATCGTTGGACTGTAGGAGTTATCGAGATCGGCTGGAAGCACATCGATGTGAACAATAGGACGTTTTTGTCCTTTATTCCATACTGCCGGTTCGTATTCGACGGGGTCGTAGCCAACAGTGATCAGGAGATCGGCAACTCGAAGGAGTTCGTCCGCAGGCTGGTTTGCTACTATTCCAACTCTGCCTGCGAAATAGTCGAATAGAGGTCGTGAGACCGCTCCCGCCGCTTGAAATGTTCCGACTACCGGAAGCTTTACACTCTGGACAAATTCCCGGATCGCCGTCGCGTTCTGCGGCCTGCTCGCCAGTAGGCCGAGCAGAAGCACAGGTGTTTTTGCCTGGTTGATCAAGCGCGCTGCTTCGTTAATCGCGCTACAGTCGGCGGGTCCAGCGGCAGCGTACTTAGGCCCGCGGATCACATCGCATTGCGCAGGGTCCATCATGATGTCTTTGGGAAGGCTTACGAATGCCGCTCCCGGTCGGCCGGATTCTGCCGCGCGAAATGCATTCGTTACCACCTCGGACACCGATGCCGGCGAAGATACTTCCGCGCTGAATTTCGTCACCGGCTTGAACAGACTGACCGAATCCATCGTCTGGTGAAGCTGCTTTAATTTGTCGGGAACCGGAACGGCACCACCCAGTGCCACGACGGGATCGCCTTCGGAGTTGGCCGTCGCCAAGCCGGTGACCAGATTCGAGCAGCCAGGCCCGGAGGTCGCGAGGGCAACGCCGGCCTTGCCAGTCATGCGGCCGATGCCGCCTGCAATGAACGCAGCATTTTGCTCATGGCGGCAGACGACCGTCTTGATCGTGGAGTCAAGAAGTGAATCGAAGACTTTGTCGATCTTGCCGCCTGAGACGCCAAACACGTGCGTAACACCCCGCTCCTCAAGCGTGCGTACCACGACATCCGCGCCGCTTTTCAGTTCCGTTCCATTCATTACCACCGACATGCTGCCTCCTTATTTATGTATTCCTTCAGCGGAAGAAAGCTCCGCAGATGGATCTTTGGAGAGATCGGCTTTCAGAAATTCTTCCGATTCAGGGAGCGAGATATGAAACTCAGTTAGTCTTTCAACCTGCA
>DATMOO010000277.1:0-5660 GCA_035568275.1 Candidatus Sulfotelmatobacter sp. | reverse complement strand
GCACATCGACTACAAAGGAACACGCATCAAGCAGTACCACAAGGCAGGGCAGGCCTTACGCACAGAAACTACCATCAACAACACCTATGACTTTTATATCGGCAAGAACCTGCGCAACTTGCCCGCGCTACGGCGCATCGGCTTTCAAGCCAATCGACGATTGCTCCAAGTACAGCGCATCAGCCACGATTGCATCCTCGCGGAAGAAGCCTTTCAAAAAAATCAATCGACCCGTGCAGGTCACGTCGCAACGCGCCTCCGCATTGCGCTTCGCCGATCCTAAGGTGCAAGCTCTCTGGCGTGCCCTCTTACTGTTCCAACTCCTGCCCACCGGCTTTTCCAACCGCCATCTCCGCCAACACTTTGCATCTTTGCTCGGGCAACCACCGGACAGTCTCACGCAAGGTCAAATGACCTATCACCTCCGCCGCCTGCGTTTCCACGGCATCGTCGAACCTATTCCTCAAACTCACCGCTACCGCATTACCGACCTCGGCTTACGAACGGCATGGTTCTGCACTCGAACCTACAGCCGCATTCTCCGTCCCGGTCTGGGAGCCTTACTCCCCGAGCTCTCCCCACCCAACTCCTCGCTCCGGCGCAGCTTCGATAAACTTGATCAGGAGGTCACATCTTGGATCCAACACGCAAAATTAGCCGCCTAGAACTTGACTCATTTACATCAACTTTTCGACTTCAAGACTTCTAGTTGACTCTGCCCACGCTCTTCTCCCAATATCAGTTTTCTCGAATGCTGACCTGTTGATGTTCCAGTGATACGCTGATGGGCGGATTCGAATTGGCATGCTGACAGAAATTGGGCGTGTTGAGGCGATTTACCGGTATCCGGTGAAGTCCATGGGTGGGGAGCGACTCGCGGTCGCGGACCTGGGCTGGCACGGGATCGATGGTGACAGACGCCTGGCGTTCCGGCGGATGGAAGACCGCAGCGGGTTCCCGTGGCTCAGCGCGAGCAAGCTTCCTGACCTGGTGCGGTATGCTCCGCTCCGGCGTGACGATGATCCGGACGACCTTCCTACACACATTCGAACGCCGGATGGCAAGGAGATACCCGTCTTCGGCGAGGAACTGGCGACGGAAGTCGGACGGCGGTACGGAGCTCCGGTGCAGATGATGCAGTTGAAGCATGGCATCTTCGATGAGGCGAGCATCTCTGTGATCGCTTCCGAAACGGTGGACGAGATTGGACAACTCGCGGGACGGAGCCTGGATGTGCGACGATTTCGACCGAATATTGTGGTTCGTTTATTGCGGCCGGGGGCATTTCAGGAGGACGAGTGGGTGGGGGGCGTGCTCTCATTCGGCGAGGGGGACGACGGCCCCGCAATCGGCGTGACGATGCGCGACGTCCGGTGCTCGATGGTGAATCTTGATCCAGACTCAGCGAGTCCGGCACCAGAAGTTCTGAAGGCGGTGGTTCGGGCGAACCAGAATAAGGCGGGAGTCTACGGGACAGTCATTCGGGTTGGTCTAGTGGCGGTCGGGCAGACTGTATTTTTGCGTGCGGCGGACGAGAAAAGGGACCTTGGGTAATCGAAGGTAGGAAGAAAAGGTATCCATGCGGTATCCCTCAGCGCTAAAGGCGCGGCTTGGGTCGCATTCATACGGCGCCGCTAAAGCGCGCCCTTCAAATCGGAAAACGAAAAGCGGGAGACGAGAGGATGCTTCTCTTCGAAAACCGCTCTAGTGCATCTGGCGTGGTGGCTGTGCGCGACGCTTGCTCGGGAACCAATGACGGGCATCCATTGCGATTGGTGACAGGCGAGCAACGATACTGACTAGCACGAAAATCCCACTAATGGCGTAACGCATCGACTTCCTTACTGCGGCTGAAGGGCTTCGTCGATTACTACCTTACCACTCTTGGTAGCGGTGATGACTTTGTGTATGGGGGCGTATCCGCTGAGCGTGATGTCGATGACGTAGTTGCCGGGATCAACCATCACGTCGACGGGAGCGGGCTTATCCAGCATGCGCTGGTTAACGGCTACCTCAGCGCCCTTGGGCTGGGTGTGTATGGAAATCGTTGCCTGGCCGGGCTGGCCTTTGCCGCCGAACAGACGCGACATCTTACTGCCGACGGTCTTGATGCTGTCGACATTGCCCAGAGGTTGCAGGGTCGGAGAGAAGTTCAGGCTCTGGCCGAGCGTGAACTGGCCGTTCATGGTTTCGTCGAGATAGCCGGACATGCGGACCAGCACCAGGTGTTGACCCTTATCGACGCTGACCTGTGCCGGCGTCTTTGCGTTCATGTTGTGACCGTCGACGTAGACACTGGCTCCAGGCGGAGTGCTCTTAACCACCAGCGTTGCCACCAACTGCGCGAGATGAATTTGCGTGGTCGCACGGTTCGCTGAGGTGATACTCACGGTTCGCGTATCGGTGGCGTAACCCGACTTGCTGACGGTGATGGTGTGCTGTCCGGGTTGAATATTGGTCAGGGTGAAGGGCGTGAACCAGCTCGGATCGGTGGCGCCGTCAATCTGCACTTGAGCGCCCTGCGGCGTGGAATCAAGGACGAGTTGTCCGGGAATGACGACGGGCGCTGTGGTGGCCTTTTTTTTGGCGCCTCGTGATCTCGATGGGGTAGCGGTTTGCGCTACCGGGGTATCGGGTTCCTGGACTTCTTCGGGCTGAGCCGGGGCAGGCGCAGCTTCAGTCTTCGGAGCCGGAACTGCCGGCGCGGGCTGTGCTGGAGATTCGGAGACCGCAGTGGAACGTGGCGCTCCCGCATCATCGTCGCCCTGGCCGTGGATGTAATACGTCACGCCGACTGCAATGAGCAGAATGAGGAGGCCTGCGCCACCCAACGCATAGAGATAGAGCTTGGGCGGAACGCCTTTGATTTCTTTGATCGCCTTCTGCGCCACCACGCGCGGCTGGACTTTGGGTTTCTCATCGGCTTTGCGTCCGCCTCGAAAGGGTGCGACAGCTGCCATTTCCGATTGCACCGGAGCTGTCTCTACCGGCGGCGGAGGCGGAGGCGCGACGTAGACTTCCTTGAGGGGAGGGAGCTCGGAAATTTCGGAGAAGCTGGTGCCGCCTCCTCCGCCGGCGGGGCGGCCCTCTGCCATCATGGGGTCGACGGCGATTTTCGGCGTGGCGTGGTCGGATTGAGGCTCGAACGTTTCCACTTCGGGCTCATCCGCGACCGCGGCCGACATATAGGACGAAGGCTCGGGCTCCACGTCGATCTGAGGCGCGCTAGCGACGTACTGATCCGAGAGATCCAGTTCCTGAATCTCTGCGGGAGCAGCGTTCATTTCGGGGAGCGCGACAGAATCGCTGGATCCAACGCCCGCGGCGGCAGCTGCGGCTTTCGGCATGGCCAGCTTTGAAGGCTTGGCTAAAGCTGAAGGCCGAGGTGCAGGCGGTGCAGAAGGACGCGCCAGCCCCGAGGGTGCGGACGCTGGTTTCGGGGGCGCGACCGGTGCTGGAGGCTTGGGCTGCCCGGCGTTCACAAATTTCGATTGTGCGGCGGTCTTCGCTTTGTCCGGAACGGCGATTCCCTTTGGAGCTTCGGCTTTCTTGGCCGCTGCCGGTTTCGACTCCTTGCACTTCTCGAGGTCATCCAGCATTTCCCGTCCGCTCTGGTAGCGCTTGGCTGGATCTTTTTCCAGCGCCTTCATGATGAGATTGCTGAGCAGCGGGTGGATTTTGGAATTCACGTGGAGCGGTGCGGCTGGAATGCTCTCCAGGATGCTTTGGCGGAGCGATTCAATATCTTCCCGATCGAACGCTTTACGTTCCGTCACCATCTCGTAGAACATGGCGCCCAGGCTGTAGAGATTGGAGCGGCCATCGGTATCCTCGCCGCGCACTTGTTCGGGCGACATGTAATGGAGGAATGAGGGCAGTCCCTGGCTGAGGTGCTGTGCGAACTTACCTACGCTGGAGACGCCGAAGCTCAGAATTTTGACCGTGCCGTCCCATCCGCACATGATCTTGGAAGGCTCGAGGCTGTAGTGCACCAACTTAAGCGAGGTCGAGTGATCGAGGCCGCTGGTCAGCTGGCGTCCGATGTCGAGCAAATCCCAGATGGAGAATCCTTCTTTGCGAGCCAGCATGGTGGCGATGCTGTTGCCCTGGACATATTCCATGGCGGCGCAGAACTGGCCTTCCATTTCGCCGGCGCCGAAGATCTTGCTGATGTTGGGACTGCTGAGAACATTGGTGCTCTCGGCCTCGGCCAGGAGCGCGTGCTCGAGCGCGTCGGCGTGATCTCCAAAGGCACTTAACTGAATCGCCTTCAGCGCGATGGTCTGATTGCTCTCAGGATCGTTGGCCTTATACACCGTGCCAGTCGGCGATTTCGCCAACTCACTGAGGATTTCGAAGTGGCCGATTTTCGTTGACATTGCTTCTTGCTCCAAGCCGTCACGCGCGCTGTTTTTCTCTCGCGCAGCAATACTTGTGGCGGCGAACAACCGAGAACCGAGTAGCGTTAGGATATCGCCGCGGGCGTGCGGCTTCGAGTTACCAAAGTAAGCCGAAATGTGGGCGGACAACGCCGAGCGTACTACCAGCGCTTGGCGTTCGTTGCGGTCGCTGTAGATGCTCCGTACCCAGCCTAAGGGCCATGCGCGAAATTGATATGTGACGCGTCGAGCCGACGCAACCGCGCGTCGGGCCTCGAGCACGCTTCTTCTCAAGTGTCGGGGCTTCGCGTGTAATCGACCTCGACATCGGCCATCCTCAAACGCTCGGATGTGAACTGAATTGAAAGAATCCGAAATTTAAGTGCTAAGGCTTGCTTACAACAGTTGGAAGTGGTTCGTTTAGTTATTTCGTTTGGAATGAAATCGCTGAGTGGCGAAAACCCAGCCGTTGGCTTCGCTTGTTGACCATCGGAACGGACACGGCGGTGACCAATAAGATGAAGATGACGGCGACCGCGAAACAACGAGCGAGTGTCCGAAGGAACGCCGCCCCCGCCGATCTTGATGAAAGCCAAGTCTCAATTAATTTGCCTACCGCCAACCACTGAAACGTGGCGATCAGAAGCAAGAGTCCCGCCCCAAAATACGATCCTACATATGACCGACGTGGATGTTCATTAGCAAAGGCAGCGACAACAGCGCAAGGAGAGCTTCCACCAACATGGACGGCAAGTCCGCCAAAACCAAGAGTTGCAGAAACGCCGACTCGTAGTGGTAATGAAACGGTCTACCAGCAAGGAGTACCGCCGTTGACGATCCACCGCTGTCGAGAGAATCAGCGAACGAAGGAGATGGCGGTGACATGTTTGCTACTGCAAGAAAGAACCAAGCAGCGTGAAGGCACGCGAAGAGCCAAGCCAGACGGCTGGTCACACATGAGCGGAAGAATCCAACGATGGTACGCAGGCATGTTCGCGTTTTCATCTACTGAATGATTAGACACCGTAGCTGTCGAAAAATCTTAGTGTCCTATCGACAAGTGCGCCGGCGCGGAGCATTGCGGTGGAGCAGAGTGTTGCCCGCCGGCGAACTTGCGATAGGAGGATTTGGAGGAAGCCTCTGGCGTTTGCGGCGGATGCGGAGGGCTATAAACATATAGTATGGGTTTTCAATGGCCGTTTCGCAATTTCATCGCCCGAGCTATGCCGACTGCCGAGTTTCGTTGAAAAGGAAAGCCTTGGCACACCAGCATGTTACCAC
>DATMOO010000276.1:0-7872 GCA_035568275.1 Candidatus Sulfotelmatobacter sp. | reverse complement strand
TCCCCCTTCTCCGGTCGGAGGTCCTTGGGCTCACTGTCCACGGCCCCATTTCCTTTACAGGAGGAGCAGTGGTTTGGAAGCCTTAGCATTGCTGAATCAAAAGAAGACTCTAGTACCGGGGTTCCCGCTGTTCTCAGACGTTTCCCCGAGCGACTGCGCCAGCATTATTTCCGCTGGCCGCGAAAAGCACTACCGGCGCAAGCAAACGATCTTTTCGGAGGGTGATCCTGTCCGGCAAGTGGTGTTTCTGCTCTCCGGCTTCGTCAAGATCATACAGGTGGGTTCGAACGGCGACGAAGTCATCCTCAGAATCAACGGTGTAGGTGAGATCGTGGGGGCTTTTCGGCTATCCATAAATCACCACCATTGCTCAACGGCGCAGGCTATTCAACCGTCTACAGCAGTCGTCTGGGACTCGGCCACCTTCGAGAGGCTACTTGAGCGTTTCCCCGCCTTTCGCCGCAACACGTTTCGCTCGCTGGAGGAGCGGCTGCAGGAGATGGAGCAACGCTTTCGAGAAGTTTCCACCGAGAAGGTAGGCTCCCGCCTCAGCAGCGAACTGCTGCGTCTGTCCAACCGCCTGGGACGCACCGTCAATGGGGGGTGTCTGGAGATCAGCCTTTCCCGGTCGGAGCTAGCCCAACTAACGGGCACGACTCTTTTCACAGTGAGCCGCCTGCTCTGCCGGTGGCAAAAGTTAGGAATCGTCAGTATCGGCCGCGAGGCCGTTTTGGTTCTTGACCTCGACGCCCTTACGCAGCTCACACTAAGCGAATGATTGAGTGAATGGGCGACGTTGCAGTCTCATGAAAACCCCGCACGCCTCGGTTGTTCGGTGATCGTGCTGTGCTAAAGCTCATTCCCGTTAAATCCGGTCCGCCCGAACAGCGCAGGTCAAGATCGCAGAACAAGGAAGAAGCGTCTGACCTGACCGAGTTCGTTGGCCACATTGGGCTCTGTCGCGTCTGAAATCCCCCATGTTGCCCCCCGGAGGAACCGGCGAGGAAGTGTCCTCCCCGTCGCCCCGCCTCTTTGCAGGACCGTTGAGTCGGACAGCATCTTCAAGTAGGACGCCAAGGCGTAGAATCGGAGCTTCATTCGGCCGATCAATGGCAGTCCATCGCGATTCTCTATTCTCTCGGATATTCAAATCAAGGAAGCCGCGATTGCTTGGTGTAATCTGCAACAAGCCTGTCCCGATTGAGAGCGCTAAAACCTACTCGGAAGATCAATCAGTGCACGAAGAGTGCTATTTTCAGAAATTGAAGATGAAACGAATTAGAGACGGCCACGGTTAGTGAACTGAACTTACACGCCTCTCAACCGCATGTTCTGCACTCTCGGCGAAAACCGCGCGGCGAGACATTTCTGACATGGTCACCAAAAAGCTTGGTCAGAGGGGGATTCAATGGGCCCGCAATTCTCACAAATCTGACGGCCATTTTCTACAACTCTCATCATTTTGAACTCGTTTCCCGAGACGCAATAAAGGGGAGGCGATCAGAACGTGAAACGACCACCGACTGTCGGAGCAAAGTTGTTGTTGCTGAAATAGGGGACGCCGGGGCCATGCGGAATGGCGATGGCCAGACCGCCGCTCACCCAGGAATACGCAATTCCGGCAAAACCGTCAAAACGCTTGGTGAAGTGATGATCCGCATACAGTGACCCCTCGTTGAGGGTGCCCGCGCAGGAACTGCGGAAATTTCCGGGTACGCAGGTGGGCGGAACACGGAAGGTGTTCTGCCGCTGTTGATACCAGGAGAAAGTGAAGTCGGTTTTGCTGCGGTAGGTGTACTTCACGCCCGTCCACCAGAGATTGACCAACTTTTCAGAGTCAAGATTGTGGTCTTCGACCCCACTCATGAAATAACCGCCCTGGTCCGAGGCGCCAACTCCCAACGGGTTCTTTGGGTTGTTCTGCCAGATGTATTCGTAGCCGGCAAAAAACTTGAACGGATCCCACGCATACTTGGCAGCGACCATAATTCCGTAGTTGTCGGTCACGATGCCATAGACGGTGTCGTTCGGGTCGATCAGATTGGTTCCCGTGATGGGGTTGGTATTGATACTGTCGGTGGTCGACTGATAGGGCTGCGTCGGACTCTGAGGCCCCAGCAAAGGGTTCAACACGCTGATCGCCTGGTTGTAATGTTGGGGAACGATGTCGGCGGAGAACTTGCCGTAGTTTACGCCGAGGTCGAATCCATAGGCGTTGTTATGCGCCGATTCAGGAGTACAGGTGGTCGCACTCCAGGTTGAAGAGGCCGAGTAGCAGCCGGCAGAACCGTCGGCGAATTTATACATCGCACCGAAATGAACCGGGCCAACGGTGAGGCGATACTTCAAGGCGTCATCCCAACGGCTGTTCTCGGTGTCGCCGCCGCCTGCCATCGTGCCGTTATATCCGATGAACGAAAAGGCATAGCTGCCGCCGGCCGGATCGTAAAGGAGCATCGCATCGGTGCCGAGAGCGCGCTGACGACCGAAGGTCAATGTGCCAAAATGCGACGACGATACGCCGGCATAGATTTCGTCATTGAAGGGTTGGCCCGCGCGCGCGCCGTCGATGGCGTACGAATAGCTGCTCCGGGGAAGGCCGTTGTTGATGATGTCGGTCTTTGATGCGTTGGCGAGCAGGCCGGACTGCGGATTGATACCAGTGGAAGCGTTGAACACAACCGACCAGCCAGGCCGAAACTCTTCCTTGCCCCTGATGCCCAGACCCGTCTGCTGCAGGTTGTTCGGAGCGATGAGGAATCGATGTTGAAAGCCGTTTCGGTTCACCAGAGATGCGCCTTCATAGTTATAGCCGTTTTCCGGTAAGCCGTGACTGACCCAGCCGACGCCAATGTCATACGCACCGTACAGCGTGATGCCGTGCCAGGTCAGCGTGCAATCGGTGGTGGCGAACTCGTGGCCGCTCGTGCAGGGATCGGGCGTACTCTGCTGAGCAAAGGTCAAGGATGACGAAAACAAAAAAACAACCGCTGCGATAAACAGGAAGGCCTTGCGCATTTCGACCTCGAAAAACTCTCTTGGTTTGGGACAGAAGTCGCAAGTGTACATTGGATACGATTCTATTGTCCAGAAGTGTACGATATAATCTTGTTGCAACGAGCGCATGAGCTAAACTTGTGCGGATGAGATGAAGTTGACCGGGAATTTCGTTGCCGTTACGATTGCGTCCCGATGCGGAAGAACGGCAAATTCGAAGGGAGTATTGAGGAACTGCTGCGGCTGCCAGATGCAGCTTTGCAACTGGGAATCAGCTTTCCCACGATTAAGCAGTGGATTTACAAGAAGAAGATTCGAAGCAATCGCACTACGGGAGGACATCATCGTATCCCGCAGAGCGAAGTGGACAGATTGCTTTTCAGGACACGTGGCAAGACCGAGCCGCAACGCAAAGACGAAATGCGGCGCGTCAGTGGGCGTAATCAGCTTGTGGGACGAATTGAATCCGTGCAGATTAGCGGTCTGTTGGCTGAGGTCAAGCTTTCAATCGGTGGTCAGCAAGTCACGTCGATCATCACGGCACACTCTGCCAGAGAAATGCAGCTAAAGCGGGGACAGACTGCCGCGGCGCTTATAAAGGCTACAGAAGTAATGATCTTGCGAGTATGATCCATGAAGAAATGCCTCCTTCTCTTTACATTGATCAGCCTGCTGCTGAGCGCCGCACTGGCGCAATGTCAGCAACTCACGATTCAAACAGAGAACGGAAAACAGACCGTCTTGACAAGGTCAGACGTTGAGTCCCTGCCACACGTCAAGGTCACTAGTCACGGCTCCGAGACCTCTGCAACATTCGAAGGAGTAGCGCTGAGCGCTGTTCTCGAAAAGGCAGGCGTCGAGTTTGGTCATTCCATGCGAGGGAAGCGTTTGGCTTCCTGCCTGCTGGTAGAAGCTGCAGATGGCTACCGTGCCGTGATCGCGCTTCCTGAGCTTGATCCCGATTTCACAAACAAGGAGGTTATCCTTGCGTATTTGG
Organism: Candidatus Sulfotelmatobacter sp.; assembly: GCA_035568275.1. Classification (GTDB taxonomy): domain Bacteria; phylum Acidobacteriota; class Terriglobia; order Terriglobales; family Acidobacteriaceae; genus Sulfotelmatobacter. The sequence goes on along the minus strand of DATMOO010000276.1, from coordinate 3,878 downwards.
AGGACGGGAAGCCGCTGGACGACAAAGCGGGGCCATACCGAATCGTCATTCCTGAGGAAAAGAGGATGGCTCGTTGGGTGCGACAGGTCACCATACTCAAGATTGTGGATGTGCAGTAGGATTCAGTCCTTCTGAATCATTACCTCAGTGGCTTTAACGACGGCGAATACAGTGTCACCCTTCTTGAGTTTCAACTCGTCAGCACTGCGGCGGGTGATAGCGCTCTCGATCAGATTGTCGCCTACGCGCACGACCACGTGCGCCATGACATCACCCAATTGGACTTCTTCGATCGTTCCACGCAACTTGTTTCTGGCTGAGATTGGCATTCATTAATTATAGACTTTATAGGAGAGGGTGTATGAGCAAGCGGACATGGGACCTGATAACGCTTCTGGGGATCATGTTTGTCGGTCAATTTTGTGCAGCCCAAGCGATCACCGTGGCTGCCGCAGCCGACCTTCAATTTGCGATGCAAGATGTCGCAGCCGGATTCCAAAAGGAAACGGGGAAAGAAATAAAGCTGATCTACGGTTCATCAGGCAGCTTCTTCCAGCAGATTCAGAATGGTGCCCCGTTTGACATATTCTTTTCCGCGAATCTGGACTACCCGAAGAAGTTGGAATCGTCTGGACTGACAGCTTCTGGAAGCTACTACCAATACGCGAGGGGCAAGATCGTGGTTTGGGTCGCCAACGATTCGAAGATCAACATCGACTGGGGGCTGAAATCTCTACTTGACCCATCCGTGAAGAAGATCGCCGTTGCTAACCCACAGCACGCCCCTTACGGGCAGGCAGCCGTCGCAGCGATGAAGAACGAGGGGGTCTACGAGAAAGTGAAGGACAAGTTCGTCCTTGGCGAAAATATATCCCAAACAGCATCGTTTGTGGTGTCCGGTGCGGCCGACGTGGGCGTGGTCGCACTGTCCCTTGCTTTGTCTCCCAACATGAAAAACAAAGGACGTTACAGAGAAATTCCTACTACTGAGTACCCACCCATCGAGCAAGCGTGCGTCATTCTCAGCTCGTCGAAGGATAAAGACACCGCAAAGCAGTTTTTGTCATACATCAAGACGGCTGCGGTTGCCGACACTTTGAAGCGGTACGGTTTCGACGTGGCAAATAGCTCGAGTGCGAAGCCTTAAAGGAATATGCATCTCTATATTGTTGCCGGTTGCAAGACAAAGAATTGTGCGACGGCTCACGTGCTCACCTATCTGGGCGAAAAGGAAAGACTCCGGCAAGTGTCGAGCGTTGGATGTCGTATCCGTTAATGATTGGGTGTCCGGCCTGTGGGAAGACTTATGATTATGCTGATTCAGAGGACACGTTCCAGCAAAAAGAGCTCCCTTTGGATCCGCCAATTGGATACGCCGATTGCCTTGCAGGACCAGGCGAGAACGAGACCTGCTCGTCTGGATGATTTACAAAACCAAGCGACCGCACTCCGCCCCACCTCAAAATCCACACGTCTCCACTCAACGTCCCCCCGCACTCGACAACAAATGGACGCACGATCCAGACAGGAATGAGCTCAGTTGCGATGAGTTGATCTGAGGCTGAGGCAGAGATGATTTGATGTGAGTCCCAGTCCAACACGATTTCAGAGAGGGGGGCTCTGGGACCATGTCTTTCCCTTCTCCCCCCGCCATTTGACGGGGTTAGCTACTTGAAGTGAAAAAGTGTCCCACAGTACCTTCCAGGCAAACATCCTTAAGAATGAGTAAACCAGCGCGCGAGCGTTCACCGTCCCCAAAACGCAAGCACAGATCAGCTCTAGCTCAGCTCAGATCAGATCAGATCAACTCAGCACCCGAAACGATACCAGCAGGATCGGACGAGGGGGCGAGGCGGATGAATTCCGACAGACTGAATATTTCAGGAAACGCCTCCTTTTCATAAACGGTCCCCATTGAGGAGAGTGTTGCCGTCTTTGGTTGCGGCATAGAGTGGGCGGTCTGGCGGTCCTCAACTCCAAGAAAGTGCAAAAGAAGATCAAAACGAAATCAGCGCAGAAAAAGGTAGAAATCGCACAGTCATTGCACAGAAGCCCCGCAGTGCGTGATGTTCTTCACTTCTCGGGCCTGCAAATGGTTGATTTTGTGAGGCCGGAAATCGGCCTCAGATGATGAGAACCGGTGCCAGAGTCCGAAGGTAGGCTTACTCAATGCGTCAGGCGCGGATGACGGCCTCCCCCAGCGGATCACCGCGCCTGACGCGGCCCCCCGGTAGCTGGTGGGTGGCAAATGTCGAACCGAGGCGAAGTATGTGCTCAGGATGACTCGTTGTCTTTGCTCTTGGACAAAGAGTCATGCCCATTGCCTCGGCCCTGAGCGTAACGCTTGTCTGCTCTTCAGACAACTTTCAGGTTGGTTAAACTATTCTTCCCACCCATGTGGGGTGTTTTAAAGGTCGTTGGAATCGTCATCGCGGTCTTTATCGCGATCTACACGATCTTTGATCTAATCACTCATCGTCGTGACTGATTAGGGGCTACCGCCTTTGCGCTTGCAGCCACTTCCAACGAGGTTCTGAGCCAGGTGAGGCCCCTGAACCTCGGGTGCTGCCTTGTTAAAAAGTGGGGTAATCGAGGAGCACAATGAACGAACGTGAGCAATACATGTTGAATGCTTTGCGGGTGATTGCTTCCTATGGCAGAGAACAACCGAAGCTTGTGTTGCGTGAGTATATGAGAGAACACAAGATTAAGTGGGATAACGAAGAAGATGTTAAAGTGTGGATGCGTCGAATTGCCGAAGATGCTGTCAAGTATGCAGCAAGTGTCGGGTGATGGGGGAGTGGATGTTAGTTAGTCACCAAACACTGCGACATCACAGGCTCGCCAACTCTTCCTTAATGGCCTTCACGTGGTCCATCTTTGCCTTCAACTCAGGGTCTTGCTCGCAGCGTTCCAACATCTCACGCAGTGCGTGGTTCGCGGCCTTTCTCTTGCGTTTGCTTCGCCACTATGCAGTAGTGCGACATCCTCCCCATTGTCGATCTGTTGGCCCCTTCAGCAATGGATAGGACCTTTTGCGAAAGAAACGAGCGCGGATGACGCTGCCCCAGAAGCATCACCCACGCGCGGGGAGGCCCTCGGTCAGGTAGGTCTGTGGGTGAGGGCAATCGCGCTCAAAGTATGGGAGTGGCATGAAGCGTTGTCGTTGTCCTAGGTCAAAGAGCCAGGCGTCGTCAGTCTCTGGGCCACAGGAACGCACTCGGCGAGGTGCTGACTCGCATCGCCGATCATCCCATCAACCGCATCGAGGAACTCCTCCCTTGGAACATCGCCGCCACTCTTGGCGCACGCCGTCGAACCAGCAGCCTAGCCTGAAGGGCACAATAACTTCGCTGTCAATCCTCAACGCGGGTACACACCGGACGCTAACCTAGGTCCTATTCTCCTCAGCGACTCGCACCGGCAACAGTTTGGCCTCGCTCCGCCGTCTCAGTCGCCCTGCCCGATACAGCCTGCACCAGTTGAAGACCAGATTGGCGTTGACTCCGTGCGCCCGTGCACCCGCGCCACCGATGCCCCCTCGGCCAATGCCTCTCCCACAATCCGCTGCTTCTCTTCCAGCGTTCGATACTGTCTCTTAGTTGGAACGGGTTGCTTGTAAGTGTCCATCATCGCTCCACGTGGACACTATCGTTGCTGTCCACATCGCGAGCTTGACTTGCGATTACACGCTTGTCCAGACGGTCAGAGGCGGACGGTTACGTAAGCGTCGTCACCCTAACCCGCATTATTCGTGAATGAGAAGAGATGTGAAGACAAAAGAAGCCTCCTCTGTTACAAACATGTTGTCTAGACAGTGTTTGCGCAACAAAAGAGGCTTCCTTGATGTCTGAAGATAGCACAACAGAGTGTCTGTT
>DATMOO010000275.1:0-22007 GCA_035568275.1 Candidatus Sulfotelmatobacter sp. | reverse complement strand
TCGCACGATCGGCGGGGAGTGAGGCGATGTATTGCGCTGGCGTCTTGACGTTCGATGGTGGTTTCATGGATTCGTCGTCTTCCCGAACGAAGTGTGTCGCTGAACGTTTGAAAACCAGCCAGCGGCAGGGGCTGTGAGTATGGCGTAAGTCCTAACCGTGCGCAAGCACGGCGTCTTTTGTCCGTTCTTAAAGTCATCACCAGAAGAGAGGGCGGTGGGCGCTTGTGGAAATCGCGCAGCGATTTCCAAGGCGCGGTGGGCGCGTTCTCGGCGTCCATGGCGGCCGTGCAAGGTGATCGCGCGCTACTGGTCTCGCGCCCGCCACGCGCGATTGGCCGCGCAAGGCATCGTGGCGGTGGTGACCAAGCCCGGCAGTCCTCATGGCAGCGGCCTCGGCGTCTTCCGCTGGGTTGTCGAGCGCACCCTGGCCCGGCTGCATCGCTTCCGCCGCCTCGCGCTGCGCTACGAACGCCGCGCGGACGTCCACGAAGCCTTCCTCACGGTCGGCTTCGCCCTCATCACCTGGCGCTTCCTAAAGAGGGAGTTTTGAAACGCACTCTTAGGATCTGTTCGCGGGGCAACTGGTGGGCCGACTCCCGCAGGACTTGCTCGCCGAGTGATGTGCAGCCGCACTTGGTTTTCCTGTTCCAAATATACCCCGTTGCTCACAGACTCAGCCATTGACTGCTGAAGTCAGCCCGCATGGGTCCCCTTCTCGCCTTCACGTACGCCAAGCTCTATGGCTGATTGTTCGAAGAAACCGCACTCTCCGATGGAAGCTGGGCAACATTCCAGCCGCCTCCCAAGGCTTCGATCAACTGGACGCTACTGGTCATCTGCTGCACTCGAAGCGTTATTACCGCTTGCTGATTTGTGAGTAAGATCGTTTGCGCCGTGAATACGTTCAAATATGGATCAAGTCCGGTCTTGTAGCGCGCAGATGCAACATCCAGGTTCCGTTGTGCAGACGCGACAGTCTCTTGCTCCTGCTCGATCTCTTGGGTAAGCAGTCGCAACGACGCAAGATTATCCTCGGTCTGTTGTAGTGCGTCCAGGACCGTCTCTTTGTAGGCGGCAACGTCAGCGTTGTAAACGGCTATGTATTGCGCCACTGTCGACTTTCTGAGACCACCGTCAAATATTGTTTCGGAGGCTGTCGGTCCAACTGACCAGTAGCGGCTTGGAGAAGTCAGCCATTTCGAGAATTTCGTCGCTTCAAATCCGATCGTGCCGCTGATGCTAAGCGTGGGATAGTAGGCGGCCCTTCCAACTCCAATCAGTGCATTTGCTTCTGCCATGGTTCGTTCAGCAGACGCGATGTCGGGTCGCCTTTCCAAAAGGTCGGAGGGGATACCGGCTGGGATGTGAGGCGCCTTGGTTGTTAACGACCTTGCTGGCACGGAGAATGTAGAAGCCGGCTCTCCTACCAGCGTCGCGATCGCATGCTCAAATTGCGCCCGAGCAATGCCCGTGTTCGTTACGGCTGCTTCGGAGCCCTCAAGAGCGATTTCAGCCTGGGCCACCGCTTCGTCATTGTCGAGACCCAATCTGTAGCGGACGCGGGTCAGTTCAAGAGACTGTCGGTCCACCTCTGCGGTCTTCCGGAAAAGCTCTTCGAGTGCGTCCTGTCCGCGTAGTTCAAAATAGAAGACCGCCAGGTTGGCTTGTTCCGTCAGTTTCTCATTCTCGAGGTCGGCCGCGCTTACCTGCGCCGCGTAGGAGAACTGATGCACAGTGTTACGAACGCGTCCCCAGAGATCGGGCTCCCAACTAACATCAAAAGGAAGGTTGAACAGGTTGCTGTTTGGATTGCTGTTCGAGAGACTCGCCACACCGGTTTGGGTTTGGGGAGACCGGTTGCGCGAGTAGGAGGGGCCGACGCCAAGTGTCGGATAATAGAAGGAACGTGCCTGCCGGACCTGGGCCCGTGCGGCCATGAAATTTTCAAAAGACCGGGCGATGCTCTGGTTAGAGATATTCAATTGCTCTTCGAGAGCATTCAACTCAGGTTCTTCATATATCTCCCACCATTTCCCGCGAAGCGCCCCATCTTGCGGCTGTGCAGGTTTCCACGTACTGCCATCCGGAGCCTGTTGAGGTCCTGACTCCTTGAATGCGGGAGGGGACGGGACGGCTGGACGCACATATCTGGGGCCAACATTGCACCCCAGAAGGCCGCAGATCACGCAAATGACAAGGAGGAATAGCGACGCTTGGAGCGGTCGGTTTCGTTCGTGTGAGACTGTTTCCGAGCGCGGGGCGGGATTCTGCTTAGGATTATTCATCAAACCGTGCCTCCATGAGCGACCATTACCGTTGTACCGCGGCGACGCTGCACCCGGAGCCGGAGTCGGCCGAGGAATAGATAGATCACGGGGGTTGTGTAGAGTGTCAGTATCTGGCTGAGGATCAGACCACCGGCAACCGCAATTCCCAAGGGGCGCCTAAGCTCCGATCCTGTGCCGTGACCAAGGGCTAGCGGAAGCGCCCCAAGAAGGGCTGTTAGCGTGGTCATCATGATCGGTCGGAACCGAAGCAGACACGCTTCGAATATGGCGTCTTTTGAGTTCTTTCCGCCTGTCCGCTCTGCCAAGAGAGCGAAATCGATCATCATAATTGCATTCTTCTTGACGATGCCAATGAGCAAGACAATGCCAATGAGGGAGATCACGTCTAGTTCGCTCCTGAAGAGAATCAGGGCAAGCACGGCTCCTACGCTGGCGGGCGGCAGAGTGGAAAGAATCGTGACGGGATGAACTAGACTCTCGTATAGAACTCCCAGCACAATGTAGACCCCGAACAATGCCATCACGATCAACACGATCTGATCGACGACTGACTTCTTGAAATCTCCGGCAGTGCCTACAAAGTCGCCGCGCACTGTAGTAGGTATTGCAAGCCTCTCCTGCAGGTGTTCGATGGCTACGGTGGCCTGTCCGAGCGAAACACCCGGAGCCAGGTTGAACGAGATGGTCACGGCAGGAAACAGACCGTCGTGATTGACGGCCAGAGGCGAAGTGGACCTTGTGCTTCGCACGAACGCATCCAGAGGAACAGAGGTCCCGTTTACCGGATGAATATAAATGGATTTCAAGCCGAGCGGGCTTTGCGTGTATTCCGATGCAGATTCCATGACAACGTGATACTGGTTGAGTGAGGTGTAGATTGTGGACACTTGTGCCTGCCCGAATGCGCTGTAAAGGGACTGGTCGATGAGCTGCGGTGTAATGCCAAAGCGAGCGGACGTTGGGCGGTCATAGTTCACAAAGGCGGTTAGACCTCGATTTTGTTGATCAATGTCGACATCCTTGATGAGAGGGAGCTTTTGCATCTCCCGATAAACCACCGGCCCCCACTTGTTCAGGTCGCTCACATTGTCGGAGGATAATTCATATTGATAATTGGCATTGCTGGTCTTGCCTACCGACGGGATATCCTGGAATGGCTTGAGATGCGTGGTCGCTTCCGATATTCCGTCCAATTTTGGACGCAAGCGATCCAGCACACCGGCTGCACTTACTTTCCTTTCTTTTAGCGGTTTCAGCGTGACAAACAGAAATCCAGAGTTACTCCCGTTATCACTACCAGGCCCTGAACTGCTTCCCGTAAATCCTGTAACCACATCTACAGCGGGATCGGCTTGGACGACTTTCTCTATTTTTCTCAAAGCGCTCTGCATAGCATGAAAGGAAGCATCTTGTGGGCCTTGAATTCCACCTAACAGAGAACCCGTGTCCTGTATGGGAAACATTCCTTTTTGGACCCGCCCCAGCAGCACGAGATTGAGAGCAAGCGTTGTCACAAAGATGAGCAAGACGAGAGTTGGGTGCTCCAACGCCCAGGCCAGGCTATTCTTGTAGCCACTCAGCGTGCGGCTTAAGACACGCTCGCTGAATCGATAAAATCGCCCATGTACGGCGTCATGTTCCGATTGAAGCAAGTGCGCACACATCATCGGTGTGAGCGTAAGTGACACCACCATCGAGATCGCGATCGAGATTGCCATGGTCACAGCGAACTCATGAAATAACCGCCCCGGAATCCCTCCCATAAACAAAATGGGGATGAACACAGCGATAAGGGAAAGGCTCATGGACAACACTGTGGGTCCCGTCTCTTCAGAGCCCGTATGTGCCGCTTCGAGGCGCGGGACCCCTATTTCCATAAGACGCACGCAATTTTCCATGACCACGATGGCATCATCGACGACAAAGCCGGTAGAAATTGCGAGCGCCATCAACGATAAGTTGTCTAGCGTGTAGCCGCAGAGATACATCACGACAAATGTGGCTATTATCGAAACCGCAACTGCAACTCCTGGAATCAGCGTGGCTCTTACGTTGCGAAGGAAAAGGAAGACCACTAAAACAACCAACCCAATGGACAGGACCAGTGTCCACTCAACATCTCTGACGGAGGCCCGGATCGTCGTTGTGAGATCACCCGTAACCAGCAGTTGCTGATTTGCAGGGATCGAAGCGCGAATTGCAGGCAGCTCCCGCTTGATCTCATCGACAGTGCTGATAATGTTCGCTCCTGGGGCGCAATATACGAGAAGGCTTACGGACTCTTTGCCGTTGACATACGCCACGGAGCGGATGTTCTCGACCGAATCCTTGATGGACGCAATGTCCTGGAGGCGCACGACACCCCCATCTCTCGAGGCAAGGACGAGAGGGGCATAATCGCGAGCCTTCGATATCTGGTCGTTCGCTGTGATGTCGGCGATGGTGTTCTCGTCGGAGATCTGCCCCTTAGGCCGGTTGGCATTTTGCGCGTTGATCAAACCAGCCACGTCCTGCAGGCCAAGACCGTAGTGGCTTAGCTGCTGCGGATTGAGTTCGACCCGGACGGCAGGCAGGGAACCCCCAAGAATGGAGACTTGCCCCACGCCTCTAATTTGGGAAACCTTTTGCTGGATGATGGAAGATGCGGTGTCATAGAGTGCGCTGGAATCGGCTGTCTTGGATGCGAGGTTAAGAACGAGCACAGGCGCCCTTGCCGAGTCGAGCTTTCGATATATCGGATTGAGGGGAAGATTGGAGGGCAAATAGCTGCGGGCAGCATTGATTGCGGCCTCCACATCGCGCGCCGCACCATCTACATCTCTGCTGGTGTCAAAGGTCAACTTAATTGACACCACGCCCAGGGTGCTTGTCGAGTTCATCGCTGTGATCCCGGCAATATGACTGAACTGCTTTTCCAGGGGAGTTGCGACAGATGACGCCATATTTTCGGGACTTGCTCCCGGCAAGGCGGCACTCACGGTGACTGCGGATAAATCGACCGGCGGCAAAGAAGCTACCGGAAGAACCGCAAACGCGATCATGCCGGCGAGCGTGAGCCCCGCAGTGAGCAAAGTGGTAGCAACGGGTCTTTTTATGAACACGGAGGAAATGTTCACGGCTGCTCCGCCGTGTCCAATGCTGCCGAAAGCACGCGTTTAGGTCCAAAGCGTCGCGCCAACCTGTCGAAAAATATGTAAATGACAGGGGTCGTGAAGAGCGTCAGAAGTTGGCTGAGAAGCAAGCCTCCAACCATTGCAATGCCCAGAGGTCGGCGGAGTTCGGAGCCGATGCCGGAACCGAAGGCGAGCGGTATGCCGGCGAAGAGCGCCGCCAGGGTGGTCATCAAAATCGGGCGGAATCTCAGCAGAGAAGCTTCGTAAATTGCTTCGGGAGAGGAGAGTCCCCTGCTTCTTTCGGCCTCGAGCGCGAAGTCAACAATCATGATGCCGTTCTTTTTTACGATGCCGATCAGCAGGATGATGCCGATGATGGCCACGATGCCCAAATCCTGCTTGAAGACCATGAGCGCCAGCAATGCTCCGACGCCGGCCGAGGGCAGCGTCGAAAGAATAGTGACGGGGTGAATGAAGCTTTCATAGAGCACTCCGAGCACAATATAGACAGCCACCAGAGCGGCCAGAATCAGGAGTACCTCGTTGAAGCCTATTGCCTTGTAGGCTTGAGCTGTCCCTTCAAAGCTCGCCTGGACGCTCGCTGGCATATTCAGCTGTCGCTGGACCTTGTCAATTAGGGCAATGGCTTGACTCAGAGAGCTGTTTGATCCCAGATTGAAGGAGATGGTCACAACCGGAAACTGGCCCTGATGTGAGATGGTGAGAGGAGCAGACGTTCTTTCGACATGCGTGAAAGCAGAGAGCGGTATTGCGGACGATGTTGATGTGGTATTTGAGCTGCCGCTGGATCCGGAGGCAGGTTGACTCGATAGTGCTGTGCCTGTGAAATTAGTTGTCGACAAAAGCGCACTGGAACTGTTGGGTCCGAGCACAGGAGCGTGTGTGGAACGCGACAGGTTCGATTGCTGTGCTGTTACTCCGCTCATTGACGAGGCCGCCAAGGTAGACACAGAAGTCGTCGCACTGTTAGAAGCGGTGCGTCCCGATGGCGCAGAACTCGAGTTGGAAGCACTTTGAGATGAAGGACTTTTTAGGTAGATGTTCTCCAAACTCTGAGGACTCTTCTGGAATTCGGGAGAAGCCTCAAGGATGACATGGTATTGGTTGGACTGGGTGTAAAGGGTGCTGACCTGACGCTGTCCGAAAGCGTCATACAGGGTTGAATCGATCTGATCCGCGCTAATATTCATCCGAGAGGCGGTCGCACGATCAATCACTAGCCTTTCAGCCAATCCGTGTGATTGTTGATCGGTGGAAATGTCTCGTACCTCCGGGTGTTTTCGCAGCTCTGCGACCATTCTTGCCGTCCACACGTCGAGTTCTGCCTGATCGGCATCCTCAAGCGTGTATTGAAACTGACTGCCGCTGGCACGGTCATCAACTGTCAGATCCTGAACAGGCTGCATGTAGAGGTGAATGCCCTCCACCTTTTGGAGGTGGGACTGCAGGCGATCGATCACCGCAGTTGCGTCGATACCTCGCTGGGAGAATGGCTTCAGGTTGATCTGAATGCGTCCACTATTGAGCGTCGCATTCGTGCCGTCCACGCCAATAAAAGATGATAGATCGGCAACCGCGGGGTCCTGAAGAATAGCTTTTGCTAATTCCTGTTGCTTGCGCGACATGGCCTGGAACGAGGTGGATTCAGGCGCCTGCGATATACCTTGGATGATGCCGACATCCTGTGTTGGAAATAGCCCTTTTGGAATGACAACATATAGGTAGACCGCGAGCGCTAGGGTCCCTGCTGCAACTAGAAGTGTCGATCGTTCATGCCGAAGGACCCGCCGCAGAGCCCGTCCATAGTGCTCGATCAGAGCCTTAAACATTCGCTCGGACCAAGAGTAAAAGCGGCCCTGCTCAGCTTCCGGCTTATGACTCAGTATTCTGGCACTCATCATGGGAGTCAACGTCAGTGAGACTACGGCGGAGATGAGAATTGTGACCGCAAGGGTGACCGCGAATTCACGGAATAACCTGCCTACGATGTCTCCCATCAGCAGCAATGGGATCAAGACCGCTATGAGCGATATGGTCAGCGAGATAATCGTGAAGCCAATCTGCGCTGCTCCCCGGAGTGCAGCTTCGAGAGGACTGAGTCCTTCTTCCAGATAGCGCGATATGTTCTCAATCATGACGATCGCGTCGTCCACGACGAATCCAGTCGAGATCGTCAGCGACATGAGGGTGAGATTGTTGAGGCTATAGCCCGATAGATACATCGCGGCCATCGTTCCGACTAGAGAGATGGGGATGGCAACGGCGGGAACAACGGTTGCGGCGAGATTCCGCAGAAATACGAAGATGACCATGACAACGAGGCCAACTGTAAGCATCAGTTCGAATTCGACATCCTTGACCGATGCTTTGATTGTGGTTGTACGGTCGGTTAAAACCATAAGACTCACGGCTGCCGGAAGGCTGGCCCGCAATCGGGGCAGCAGCTCCTCGACTTGGTTGACCACGGCAATCGTGTTGGCTCCCGGCTGGCGTTGTATATTCACAATCACCGCGGGTGTCTGATCCATCCACCCTGCAAGCCTCGTGTTCTCAACGCCGTCGCTTATCCTCGCAACGTCTGAAAGGGTTACTGGCGCTCCATTCTTATAGGCGACCACGAGATCGCGATAATCGTTGCTTGACAACAGCTGATCATTGGAATTGATTTGATAATTCTGGGTGTCTCCGTCAAACGTGCCTTTCGGTGTGTTGACGCTTGTGGTCGCGAGCACAGCTCGCAAATCTTCCAGCCCTACGCCAAAGGCCGACAATGCAGCCGGGTTTGCCTGAATGCGCACGGCGGGCTTCTGCCCCCCGCTGATTGTGACCAGGCCCACACCAGTAAGTTGCGAAATCTTTGGAGAAAGTCTTGACTCCGCAAAGTCCTCTACTTTTGACAGAGGAAGAACATTGGAAGTCAGTGCGAGGGTCAGGATCGGAGCGTCTGCTGGGTTCGACTTGCTGTACACCGGAGGAACCGGAAGATCTGATGGCAAGTAGCTCTGGGCTGCGTTAATAGCGGCTTGGACTTCCTGTTCTGCCACATCGATATTCAAACTCAGTGAAAACTGCAGGACGATGGAGGAACTGCCATCCGAACTTGTCGAAGTCATTTGTGTCAGGCCTGGTATCTCGCCGAACTGTCTTTCTAGAGGCGCTGTGATAGCAGACGACACTACTTCGGGACTCGCTCCGGGATAAAACGTTCGCACTTGAATGGTCGGGTACTCCACCTCAGGCAACGCCGAAATGGGAAGCTTGAAAAAAGCTGCTGCTCCTACGACTACGATGGCTACCATGAGCAGAGCAGTCGCTACCGGCCGAAGGATAAACGCGCGTGACGGACTCACAATGTTGCTCCGGTTGTTTCTACTGCCGGTCCGCGCTCCTGTTCGACAGTGACTTGTGTTCCGTCTTGAAGTTTGTCGAAGCCAGAGACTGCTACCCACTCCCCCGCCTGCAGACCCGCCACTGCGGTTGTATTCCCGTCAAAACTCTGCTCAGTGATGTTCCGGACTGAGACTGTGTTCTTGTTGACGACGAACACAAAGGCCCGCGTTCCATTACGCTGGACTGCAGCGCTTGGTATGAGCACCGTATCCTTTAATGTTCGAACCAGCAGCCGCACGTTGACGAACTGATTTGGAAAGAGGGCGAGGTCGCGATTATTGAATTCTCCCCGAAGCCGAACCGTACCGGTCGAGGTGTCAATCTGGTTGTCGAGCGTCAACAAGGTACCGCGCGCAATTCGTTTTTCAGCGTTTCTGTCGAAGGCATCCAGAAGAAGAGGAGCGTGTTGGTGTAGCTGCGTCTGAACTTCTCCGAGGTGATCTTCCGCCACATTAAACACAACCGTGATCGGCTGAAGCTCCGTAATTACAACGAGGGAATTCGAGCCGCCGGCAAACGCAGTGTTACCAACGTCAATGAGACGCAGTCCAACCCTTCCTGCGCTGGGGGAAGTAATGTGACAATAGCTCAACTGCACGGTCGCGCTTTGCACCTGACCCTCGTCGAACTTGACAGTTCCTTGATCCTGAACTACGGCTTGCTCCTGGTCATCGAGGATTTGCTGAGCAACGGCATGCTCTGCAAAGGCTTCTCTATATCGAGCAAGATCAATCTCGGCCTGCTTCAAGACGCCCCGATCATGATCGAGCAACCCCTCAGCCTGTTGCAGTTGGGCTCGGAAGGGTCGAGGGTCGATGTCAATCAATGGGTCGCCTTTCTGAACCAGTTGGCCCTCGCGATAATGCACGGCAATGACCTGACCTGTGACCTGGCTGAAGATGTTTACGGTTGAAACCGGCGTGACTGTACCGAGCGCATCGATATAGGCACCCATGTCGCCTTTTCGCGATTGCGCAGTATGAATAATCGTCAGAGGCTGGCTTGCGTTGCTCGCAGTTGCCGAAGGGTTCCTGTGCCTCGACAAACGCAACGGAACAACGAGACTAAGAGCGAGGATGGCCGTCAGAGTGAGCACTAGTCTCGTGCGGGACCCCGGAGTTGTGGCTACGATAACATCCCGTTCCTCTGAACCACTGAAGTCGGCAATCTCTTCTTCGCTCTCTGCGAAACGGTTTCTCACTGGCATCTTTCCTCGACCCTCAAATTCATTTCAGCGATTGATTCAGCACGCGCTGTTTGCAGTGACAGCACTCTGGCCGTATTGATTGATCAGCCACCGCTGACTGCACGGCTCATCTCCTATTGTGTCGATGACAACGACGTAACGCCGTTAGAAACAGTCAGGTAAGCGTAAGGATTTGTAGAAAAGAACGTGGGGACACGACGAAAAGAGGATGAACGGAGGTCAAATCGAAGAATCGGAAAGTTGACGACTATCGAGCGACAGCGAGCAACCGTAATCAGATTCGCGGCACCTGCTTTTGAGAAGAGGATCCTCTGTGCAACACAGTAAACCTCTCAACGGTCCTCGATCCGAAACCCTACAAATGTCTACAAAAGCCTCACGCTTCCTGACGGCACACTCGTCATGATGCCGATACTTTGCAAGCAGGAATACCTTTCCTGGCTGGAGAACCATGACGAACAATCGCGTAAACCGTGGACATTTGTCCGGCATCCTGTTGGTTGCGGCTGCCATATTGTCCGCGCATCCCCTCGCCGTTTTTTCGCAAGATTTGGAAAGCCGATTCTCATCTACCCAGCGTGCACAGGAAGATCCTTCCTCTGTGCCCGGCCGCGACAAAGACCAGACGCAGTTGGCGGATGGTGCAGTAGTCGCTACTCTTCCCGGTGCCCCGATGCCGCAGGAGCAGGCCGAGCACCAGTCTGCACCGTCGCCGGCAGACTCTGGAACACACCTGAATCCATTCCCAATCTTGTCTCCGCGGTTGACCAGAGCTCCTCTTACAATTCAAAATAAATTTCTTATATACGCGCATAAAACCTTCGGCCCACCAGCCGTCATCCTGCCTGGCTTTGGGGCGGGCTTGGGAATGCTCAATCCAGCGAGCAAATATCCCAAAGAATGGAAAGATGGCGCTGTTGCATTCGGCAGGAACTACGGATACCGAGTGGCGGATCATACGTCCAGAAACACTGCCCAATTTCTGACAGGTGCCCTCCTACACGAAGATCCCCGCTACCTGCGTTCGACCAGTTCCAATCCGTTCGTCCGGACCGTACACGCTCTTGCGTTCACTATTTTTGACAAGACGGATTCCGGAAGAACCACCTTCGCTGCAAGCAATTTCGCTTCGGCAGCTGCTGGTGGGTTTGTTGGGATGGGAATCCTGCCGGACGGCTATAACGACGTTACACACGCGGAGCAACACATGGCGAGCGAGTTCTTGCAGATTGGTATTGGAAATGTCCTCACTGAGTTCGAACCCCAATGGGGACCTTGGGCCAAAAAACTTCGCATTCCCAAAATCCTCCCGGGTTGGTGGGTTCGAGAACACTGACATCGCCCACAGCACTTTGAAGCTAGATTCTCATTATGGACACCGGGAATTGGAGAACTGTGTGAAGTTATCATGCGTAGTTCTGACCGCGGTATGGGCCACGGCTACCATCGCTGCGCAAGTCAACAGCGCACCGACTCCGACAGCCGGGGCGCCCGCTCTACCTTCCTCGAATACGGCGCAGGTGGCTACGCAGAAAAGCGGCCCACAAGACGGCAACGCGACCGTACCTGCATCTGGCGTTTGGCTAATGACCTGGACAAACGATAAAGGAGACACCATGCACGCCACGCTCCACATTCAACAGAAAGGGGAAGTCCTCAGCGGCACGGCAGACTTGCAAGGCGGTCCAAGAAGCGGAACCTTTCGACTCACTGGGAACGTGCGAGGAAACCAGATTGTGCTCAGCGTTAAAGTCTACTGGCATCATGCTTCTTTTGCGGGGACCGTCGATGGGAGCAAGATGAGCGGCAGTACCCACGAAGGCAGACCCTGGTTGGCTACAAAGTCCTGATTAAGGATCAAAATGGAAAGATTCGCTACGAGCAACCTGAAAATGGGAGCGGCGTTCGCAACAGTGATCGTCTCGTGTCTCGCCGTGGTAGCCGCCTATCTTATTTATCCCGGCACACCGGGCAAATCCAAGTGTATGAAATTCGAGGGCTACATCGAGCTCCCCAAGGACGAGTCGCTTAATGTCCTCGACTACCTGACAATAGACAACGGTAGATTGTTTGTTACAAGTGAGTCATCGGGCTCGTTATTCAAGGTCGAACTAGATCCGAATAGTCCGTCTCTCGGGGGCGCGGTATCCGCGCTACCAGGGAACGGAGCGGCTCACGGCGTGGCGGTAGTGACGGACAGTGACGTAGCCTTCCTCACACGGAGCGAGGAGAATACGGTTGATGTCTTCGATCCAACTTCTCTTAGGCTACTTTCAAGGATCCCTGTCGCGGATGATGCGGATGCAATACTCTATGTCCCATCAGCAAACCTTGTCTATGTTGCGAATGGAGATGCAAAGATTGCAACTCTTATTGATCCTGAGAAGCGCATCACGGTCGGAACAGTGACCCTTCCTGGAAGGCCAGAATTTCCCGCCCTGGACTCGCAGACTGGAGTTCTTTATCAGAACCTTGAAGACATCAACTCGATAGTTGCTGTCGATCTTAGCAAGCGGGAAGTGATCGGGCAATGGTCTCTCGCTCCCTGCGAGGGACCATCTGGGATGGCCATTGACTCCAAGCAACGACGGCTTTTTGCAGTGTGCTCGAGGAATGCAACGTTAGTGGTCTTTGACCTGGAGTCGCATCAGGTGATCACGTCGCTGAAGATCGGTGGAGGTCCTGATTCCGTCGCATACGATGGGACTTTCCACCGAATTTATTCAGCCGGGAAAGCTGGACGATTAACGGTAATTCAGCAAGACGATCCCAATACATATCGGGTACTGGACGAGATACGCACACACTACGGAGCCCATACCCTCGGGCTAGATCCTGTGTCGCACAGGGTGTTCGTGGCCTACGCAAGCCTTTTTGTACACCCCAGGATCAACGTCTTTTCTCCGACGGCGGTGAATGACGTACGACAAATGACAGTAGAGGGACGTTCTTGGTTGTTGTCGCTGAGGAGCAGACAGGAGCGGACTGGTGCAAAGACGATCGACAAGATTAGGGTGATCGCAGTCCGCGGAGAATCGCAAAGCCTTGAGAAATGAGAACGCTCAGTAGCCAGGCCAACAGACCGCAAAATCCGCCGGTTTGGAAAATGTCCGATACCAGCAGGAGCGTGCTTCGCAGAGATGGAAGTCCAAGAAATGAGGCTGTGATATACGCCGAGGCGCCTTCACCACTTGAGTCGGTATCAGTGACCATCGGTTCCACTCCAAGTCAAATTTGTGCAACAACCGTGATCTCATAATGCTGGACGAAACCGCGGAGTGCTGTCCGAAAGGGTTGGTTTCAAGTCAGGATTTGTAGCGCGCGTCACAATCCCGGTCCAGCTTCAAGGAACG
This sequence comes from Candidatus Sulfotelmatobacter sp., assembly GCA_035568275.1. Taxonomy (GTDB): domain Bacteria; phylum Acidobacteriota; class Terriglobia; order Terriglobales; family Acidobacteriaceae; genus Sulfotelmatobacter. Next base: position 8,635 of record DATMOO010000275.1, on the reverse strand, counting down.
CTGCGGGTTCAGCTATCATTGCGTCGGGAGATGGCCGAACCCTCTCGGGTAATACGTGTAACGGAACCGGCTTTTTTAGGGTGCGGGGCTCAGATGGTCCAAGTTGGAAGACCGGAAGAAACGCTGCGAAAGCATGCGCGCTTGCTGATCGTGGACGACGATCCGGATCTATGTGACCTCGTGCAACGGTATTTGGAAGTTGAGGGTTTCGTTATATCCGCCGTGCATAGCGGCGCAGAAGGCAGCCACGAGGGTACAAGCGGCAAGTACGATTTGATCGTGCTTGATGTGATGCTGCCCGATATGAAGGGTTTTGATGTGCTGCGAGAATTACGCGCGCGCGCACGTACGCCAGTTCTGATGCTAACAGCGAAAGGCGACGAGTTTGACCGTGTCTTGGGTCTCCAAATGGGGGCGGACGACTATTTGGCAAAGCCCTTTAGCCCGCGTGAATTGATTGCGCGCATCGGGGCCATCCTCCGCAGATCGGGTTGGCAGTCGGAACAGGTCAGACCCCTTCGACCACCCTCAATCAAGTCGGGTGATTTGGAACTGGATTTGGCAGGACATTCGGCATCCAAGTCAGGAAAGCCTTTGCATTTGACGTCGGCAGAGTTCGATCTGCTACACGCATTCTTGGAATCGCCCGGACAGGTGCTCTCTCGGGAGGCTTTGGCGGAGCGGGTCCTGGGCCGGAAATTCTCGCCCTTTGACCGGAGCATCGATCTTCACGTAAGCAACCTTCGTCAAAAACTGGGACCACAAACAAACGGGGCGGAAAGAATCCGCAGCGTTCGGGGGGTTGGCTATTTGTATGCCTGGCCGCTCTAATGCGATGTCCTTCGTCGGAGCCGTTTACGATTGCGGCGAATGACCTCAGGTGTAGGAAGTCGGCAGCATGATCTTAACGTCTAGGCCGATCGGTTTGGCGTTGGATGCGACGATCGTGCCGTGGTGCTGACGAATCGCCTCAAGCGCGATCGCCAGTCCAAGGCCCGTGCCCTTGATTGCTCTTGGATCGCCACTTGGTTCCTTTACCCGAAAGAACGGCTGGAAGATTTGTTGCAGTAAGTTTTCGGGGACACCCGGACCATAATCGCGGACTGAAAGAACGGCCTGGGAAGAGGGGTTCATTCTCTCGGTTTTCAAAATAACGTCCACTTCACTCCCTGGCGCAGTAAACCTAATCGCGTTGCGAACGATATTCTCACATGCGCTGCGCAAGGCCTGCTGATCGGCCTTCTCGATGACTATACCTCCTTCGGCATGAAGCCTCACCGACTTGCCACAAGAGCGAGCCTCGAAATCGCCGTCAGCCACTATTTCCTGAACCAGTTGAGAGAAGTCCACACTGTGTTTCGCCTCGGACGATAAACCCGTCTCCAAACGCGCGAGTGTCAAGAGCTGTCCCATGAGCGTATCAACCCGCTCGACATCGCGCTCCATCCGCTGTAATAACTCTTCGGACTCGGGCGGCGATTGCTTTCGCAAAAGAGTTAAAGACATGATCAATCGCGTGAGTGGCGAGCGAAGCTCGTGCGAGACGGTACTCAACAGATCCTTGTGGGAACGTACAAAAGCGCTCATCCTTTCCACCATGACATCAAAATCTGCCGCCAGAGCGGCCAGTTCGTCGTGTCGCTCAGATATCTCAACCGGCGCTCTGACGCTCAAATCGCCCGCCGCCACCATTCTCGCGGCAGATTGAATCCCCTGGATGGGTGCAACAATGTGGTGCGTAAGCCAGAAACAGAAGAGCGTTACCATGATCAAGACCACGGCGAAAAACGGCAGCCCACCTCCGGCCGTAGCGTCCAGGAATTTTCCCAGTTGCAAGGGGGCACGGACCAGAAGAACGTAGGGACGCCCCGAAGGCGAAGTGAATTTATAGGATGAGCTGTGCGAGCGGAGCCCAAAGCGGGAAAGAACGCGTCCGTTACTTCGCGCGCGGCGTACGATGGACAGACCGTCGGAGGGAATAGGTCGGGACAAAACGTCCTTACCGTACCCATCGATCAGATAGAGCTCAACCCCGGATTTCCCTACGAGCCCTCGCTCGAACTGCTCGAATTCTTGTGGACCTCCCAATTCATAAGCGTGTGCTGCCTCGTCGGCTACTTTGGGCGCGAACGACGCCACGATGTCTGTAGATGGAACCAATCGAGTGCCGAGCATTCGGCTGGCCATAAAGATCACGAACAGCGCTAGGAGGGTCAACCAAAACCAGAGGAAGACCTTGATAAATAATCGTCCGATGGGCATTCTGGCGCTCGGACCACTGATAGAGGATGGAATCATCGAGGACTCGGTACCGTCGGATCGCTTCTCTCGATAAGGGTATACAGCAATTTGACAGCACTCACCAGTCAGAATGCTTGCTCCTTACAAATCCATACAAAGGTTCGACATATCCTGTCGGCGCGGTCTCTCGTTGTGAGATAGCCTCGAATCATGGAAAGAATCGCGAGGCCAAGTTACCATTGAAGCCTTGCCTGCGATTGAATCAGAGTCGATTCCGCGCACTGAGAAATCGGTGATCGTTCGTAACGAGGAGAAGCCCTTTATTGAACTTAACGATTGAAAATGCGCGGAACGAGGGTGACTGTGCGCTGCTATGGCGGACTCGTTTACGGGCGAGAATCCGCTCTGCTTTGCGCGGCCGTTCCTCACCACAGGCGCGACATCATTGTGGACCTCAGCGGCGTGACCGCAATCGACGCAGCGGGAATAGGCGCCTTGGTATCGCTTCAAGCGGCGCCAACGGGAATAGTCTTCTCTGGAGCCTCTGGATTTACCTTTCAGGCGAGGGGCATCGCGACGACTTCAGTTTTCACCTTCGTAACAGAAGATGGAACCATAGTAGCCTGGGGCCCGGGAATTAGTCCCGGCCTCCCCAATGACGCATTCGTGGTAGTGGACAACTCTGCGAACCCCACCGCCGCCACGGGCGCCGTTTATAAGGGCGCGGCCATCGCACAGATGACGGCAGGGGGACCATTCTTCCTCTATGTCGCGAATATTCGTTCTGGGCGCATCGAGGTTTACGACACAAACTTCAAGCCCGCCAATCTTGGTGGCGACAAAGATGCTGGCGACGCGTTTCTGGATCGCGCAATCCCCGAGGGATTTGCTCCCTTCAACGTGCAGGACGTCAACGGGAATCTGTATGTGACGTATGCCAAGCAGAATGCCACGAAGCATGACGACTTCGATTTCCCCGGCTTCGGATTCGTGGATAAATTCTCACCGACAGGCAAACTGTTGCAGCGGCTGGAGAACGGTCCATGGCTGAATGCACCTTGGGGTGTCGCACTGGCACCGGCAAACTTTGGCTTCTTTAGCAACCACCTGCTGATCGGCAACGCCGGGAGCGGGCAAATCGCTGTCTACGACGCCAATAGCGGGCGCTTCGATGGTCTGCTCCGCGACGCCAACGGACATGCGATCCAAAACGATCGCTTGTGGGCGCTGCGCTTCGGCAATGATCAGGCAGCTGGACCCAGTAATTGGCTGTACTTCACTTCCGGCATCAGCGATGAGGCGCACGGCCTGTTCGGCTTCTTTACTCCTGCGGACCAGAGCGCTCCGGAAGCCACCGGCGACGATCGATAATCCAGAATCCGCGTCGGGTGGTCGAGATCACCCGATCAAACCATTGAAATGCGAATTGAACACAAAAAAGAGAAATGGAGGCGTTAGCATGAATCCGAAAGCGGCAATCGACGTCAACCCAAGCAGCATGGATCCTCTGACAACTGAATTCGAACAAGACTCGCCAGCACACGGCGTAGCAAACCGGCGCTCATTCTTAAAGAAGAGTTTGGTAGCTGGAGCCTTGGCAACGGCGGGTGCGGGGGTCTTGTCGAAGGTACCAAATGCCTTCGGTCAGACTCGTAGTGGTTCACTAACAAAAGGCGATGTTGCCAACCTGCGGTTCCTGGCTGCGGCTGAGATCATCGAGAGTGATCTCTGCTGCAGTACCAGGAACTCGGAGGAGTACAGGATGACGAGGTCGCTCAGCTGGCCAGCAAACTGATTCCCGGCTACCCTGCACGGGCAACGGGTGGAAACGCGTTGTACATGCAGGACCTCTTGCCGCTTGACAGCGATATGTCGCAATACATTCACGACAACACCGAAGATGAATTGACGCACGAGGTGTTTATCAACAGCTACCTCAGCTCAAAGGGTGCTCCGACGGTCGATCTTGACCAATTCCGAACATTACCAAGCCGCAAGGCGACCGGTGCAAACCAATTCGGGCGACTCACGAATTTGATGCAACTCACTGTCGATACTTCCTGGTGGACACGGTACCGCAGCCGCAACAAGAATCTGGATTTCGGCGACACAGTTCCACAACCCGTTCCGTCATTAGGCGCTGGGCAACACCCGGCAATTCCACGGACTGATAATGACGCAAACGACGCCAATTTCTTTCAAGCGATCGTAAATACCGCCGGGTTTCATTTTGCCTTCATCGAGCAAGGAGGGAGCAGCCTCTACCCTCAACTGGCACAGCGAGTCAGCAATGTGGAAGTTCTACGCATCCTCCTCAGCATCGGCGGGGTAGAGATTGCCCACTTCCAGACCTGGCACGACAAGGCCGGCAATGCACCACACTTGACTGATGTTGTTGATCCGGTGACCGGGGTAAAGGTGACCTTTCCGGACCTGAACTCTCCTCCGTTTGGCGGAGAGAACTTTCAAACCAATCTGATTATGCCTGAGCCAACCGCATTCATCAGCAGAGAGCTGCCGGCATGCTCCATCATTCGTCCAACCGCAACGCAGGGAGCCGCAATGGGAGCCTTAGCGAGTCTCACAGCCGACGGACTCTTCATCGGGCAATCGGCCGCATTTTTCGGGTTTATGCGTGATCTCGCGGAAGCTGCGGACGCAGCTCGACACGAGGTGAATTGAAACTGCTGTCCAATCGTTCTTTCAGCGGGTGCCGTACCTGCCGTTAAGGCTTACAGCACCCGCCCTTTTTTCCAGTGTCACGTAAGTCTTCGTCGAGGAGCAACGCAAAGATGTTTGGATGCCTGCCTGATTGCGTCTTCGCGACCGGGAAGGAGATGACGCAACAAACGCCCCACACGCTCGGCCGACCTCCAAGGAGTGGAACGGCAGGCTAACGACAAAAAGTAAGTTACATTTCATTACAAAATTTCTGGCGTAGCCGCAGCCTTGACGTGCGTCGGCTCATACAGAATCCGCATCGAATGAAGTGAAGGGCCGTTGCATGATTGCATTAGGACTGGTACGTGTGATTGAGCGGCATTCCGATGAACTGGCCGCCGAGTTGATCGCGAAACTGGAAACTTCTTCGCGCACCGCCGATCTGCGGAAAGTACCGATCGAGGAATTGCGGCGAGGACTCCAGGACATCTTGCGGCACTTGGGAGATTGGCTGATTACCAAGACGGGCCACGAAATCCAGAAGCGTTATTTTGAGCTCGGTGAGCGGCGTGCCTCCCAAGGGGTCGCGCTTTCCGACTTCTGTTGGGCAATTGCTCTCATCAAGGGGCATCTCTGGGAATTCCTGCAGCGCCAGGGCGTCATGGGCAGTCCGATCGAAATTTATGGCGAGATGGAATTGCTGCGCCTATTGGACCAATTCTTCGATCGCGCTTTGTGCTTTGCAGCCGAGGGCTATGAGCAATACGTCCCGTTGCAGGATTGATTGAGGCTTTATGCCTTAGTTGCCCGTAGCTGAATCGGGTATCGGCTAAGCCAGAGCCACTTTATATAAGGCGACGAGTTTCGCCCAGGCACGCTCGGCTTCGGCCTTGTTATAGATGGGCGCGCCGTCGCGCATAGGCATATCCGACACACACCAGCCATGCTGCGCTGAATATACTTCGATTTCGGCGGAAACCTTGGCGGCAGCAAAGGCCTCCTTCAGCTTGTCTTTGGCATCCGGCTGACGCTCGTCGTCGTTCGACGCGATCCCGAAATACATTCGTGCCTTGATCTTCGGCGCCAGCAGATGCGGGCTATCGGGCTTATCGGTCACCAGGCCTCCGCCGTGGAATGATGCGCCCGCACCAATGCGATCGGGCAAGGACGCGGCGGTCCTCACAACCAGGGCCCCGCCCATGCAATAACCCTGGGTTCCGATCTTCTTTGCCTTGTTCACTTCTTTTTGCGCATCCAGGAAGGCAACGTAGGCGGTGGCATCTTTTTCGGCATTGCCGGCCGCGTTCACCGACGCCATCAGCGGCCGGAGCTTCGCCATATCATCGGCATTCTGAAAGTTGAAGGTGGAGGCATCCGTGAAAGGAGCTTTGGACACACGGTAAAAGGGATTGGGCACGAGAACGGAGTATCCGTCACCCTCAGAGGCGATACGCCTCGCAATGGCGCGCATAGAGGGCCGCAAGCCGAATGCGTCAGGCCAGATCAATACTCCCGGATGGGAACCCGTTTTCGGACGAATGAATGCGGCGTCGCACGTTCCATCCGGAGTTTTGATTTCGACGTCAGTCTCGGCCACCTCAAGGCCCCCGGCCGCTGCCGACTGTACCGTCGCAGCCAGGCTCGCACCCACCAAGAGGGCTGCAAAGTCGCGCCGTGTGATGTCTCCGGGATGGACGTCGTTCGTCGGTTGGTTTTTCTCGTTGTCTGTCATGGATTCTCCAGCCACGAGTTTATCGCTTTCGGGTACTCGACCGCATCCTCGAAACCTGTTTGTTGAGGATTGTATTTTTCTTGGTGTTGGGCGAAATCGACAATTTCGACTTTCGACACCAGCTCCTGAACGCTAGCCCCAATCGCCTTTCCATTGCAGTCAGTTAGCAACATACTCCGGTGCCTTGCTCTGGCATCCCGGTTGCTCTTGCATCAGTTGGAGTCGCCCAGCCGGCTTCGATTGAGTTGTTCTACACCAGCCAATTTCCATTGGGAGAATATGCAATGTCGAGTCGAGCAATAATAATGTGGACCAATCCCGCCGACCAGAAGAAATGGTCGACTCCTTATTCGTGCACGCCAGCGGTTGTCGTATTTGTTGTGATGGCTGTCGCAAGCCTTCGCGCGCAAACCGCAACAACCGGAGCCGACCTTAACCTGCCTCTTAGCCCGATAAGGTGACGGAGGAGACCGATCGGTCGCATTGAAGGCAAGATAGATTCATTCGGCGCGTTCGAAACGAAAGGGCTAGCCTGAGAGAGCTGTTCTATGAGCAGGCGTCGAAGAAGCGGGAGGCAGCGTAAGAACCTTACCGTCCTTCGTCCTCTCCGCGTTTGGTAACTACGTTTCCCGATTTCACCACCTGTGTTCTCCTTATGAACGGACGGCGAGAACGGGGCAGGATCCCAACTGCATCACCCGATAGGTTGTCGAACCAAACACCGCTACATCCAAGGCGCCACGGCCACGCACTCCCATAATCACCAGGTCGATTTGCGCTTCCGTGGCGAGTTGAATGATTTGCGCGTATGGTTTTCCGATGCGCAGCGCCGTCCTAATTTTGAGGCTCTTGCGTCCCTCCGGTGGAATCAGCTTATCCAGTCGTTCCGCCGCTGCCGCCGTGGCCTCTTCCGTCTTGGCCGGACTTGGGACCCCCTCCAACACGTGCAGCAGGGTGAGCTCGGCGTCGTACTCTGCTGTCGCAGAGATTGCATATCTCAAAGCCCGCTGTGAATTCTCGGAGAAATCGGCACAGAAAAGAATTCGACTCAAGTGGTGGAGGTGCCCCCGCTCTTTGCCTGCGGCCAGAGAGCCGTGCGGCGGCTTGCTTGCTGCCAGCACCGGGCAGGGAGCCATGCGCATCACCCGATCGGTCACCGACCCCAGCATCAGGCGGTCCAATCCTCGCCGGCCATGCGTTCCCATGACGATCACGTCCGCTTTCTGCAATTGCGCAAACGACACAATAGAGTCTGCGGCTACCCCTATTTGCACCACGAGCTCCGGCTGAATTTCATCGTGGGTGTGGTTCTCGACGAACTCCTGCAGTTGCTTCTTGCCGCTCTCGCGAAGCGCCTGGCTGTACTCCTCATAGAGTCCCGCAGAGGCAGCAAAGTCGGCGGAAGGATGTCGCCACAGCTCTACAATGTGCTGCGCCACTAACTGGGCTTGATAGTGCTCGGCCACCGATAGCGCATGTTGATACGCGCTTACCGAGAACTCTGAGAAATCAATGGGACAAAGGATCAGTTTAATTGTCAGCGTCTCACGCATTGCGTCCACTCGCCTCGATTGAAGCGCCAGTCATCGTGGGTTATTGCAACTGGTATGCCAACGCAATTCGTTGAATCGGCGCAGCTTTACACTGCAGGAAATTGCCGAGCCTTCAGAAATCCTGAGGCTTCAGAAAAATGCAAGGGCTCTAGTCAGTTCTCCCGCAGAAGTGACTCAAGAGGGGGGAGGTTGTGTTGAATGCGGGAGCCGAACGAGGTCCTAGGCGGATGCTGGGTTCGAGGAGTGCACCTTGAATCGGTGCCTTTCATGCCGATTGTTCGCGATCTTTGACTCAATGGTTATTCGATAAGGCCTGCTTGATGGAGGGTCACGATATTCTGCGCCGGTCGATGCCCAGCTTCTTCATGCGCGAGATCAGCGTCGTTCGTTTGATGTTCATGCGTGCCGCCGCCCCGTCGGGGCCTCCTACTCGCCCACTTGTGACTTT
>DATMOO010000274.1:0-4582 GCA_035568275.1 Candidatus Sulfotelmatobacter sp. | reverse complement strand
CGCGTCGTAGAAATAGTAGTGCGAACCATCGTAGAGCAAGTTGCCGGCGACGATCATAAGAGGTGATAGCACGATAGTTACCGATTGTCAATAGTTTTGTGAATTACTGAGTCGGCATTCGAACGGAGCTGGCGGAAGTTGGGGGATTCTAACGGGTTGGGCGGGGGCTAACTGATTTGATATGGCTGTGGAAAGATATGGAAAAGTCTAAGTGCTGAACGTAGAGAAGCTAGGAGTGAGAGCAACCCCAAGACCCAGGTTCAAACAACGAACCCGGGGCACCCTCCGCGTTTTTCTAATGCGAGCAGAAAATGACGGGAAACTATCTCAGGGCCGCCCGCCCGGAGATTTTGTAAGTCTCTGATTTCTTGATGGTTCCTATACAGCAACCAAAGTTGCTGTGCAGCACCCATTCTGGGGTGACGTGTCATAGGCCATCCCGGTGCCAAAGGCACCGCTCTTCCCCCAACTCCCCGAAACCTCCCTACCTGGCTAACGGGGAAGGGGCTAGACCACTATAGTCGCACCGGGCCGCGTGATGTCGTATGACTCATACTCCTTGCTCGAATCCGGGATGGTCAAGCGGTGTCCGTTCGAAAACCTGAGAGTTAAGGTGCCGTTTTCCTGAGCCTCGAAGGTTTCTATTGTGGCACCTAGTAGAGCGACTGTCCGCGCGGCAATCTGCGCAAACCCGTGCTCAGGCTTCCAAGTTGATTCTGTCTGCCCGTCAAAATAGCTAAACGTAAAGTAAACAGAGATTCTTATGTCTTCGTCGAACCCAAATTGAATTTGGTAAACGCCGATAGCGATTTGCTCGACCTCTCGGTCCCTTAGAAAGGTTAAATCGATGTCTTTTGATAATCCGTACATGCATGCTCCTTAGTCGAGTGGCGTATGGGTTTGGGCCGCCGTACCGGTCTTTATTGTACCGGGGATGATGGGCTGCCCTTTCGCATTGTAGATGATCACTCGCGCGCCTTGTGTGGCGTTTGGCCCCATGACTCTAATCGTGTTCGCATCGCCGGTAGACCCTGCTGGTCTGTAAACGATACCGCCGCCGGATTGCGCCGGTTCAGCCACGTAACCCGCCGGAATCTTGACAGCTGTTCCATTGGGGCCAACGACTATTTCGCCCTCTGCGGCTGGCTGAGGGACTCCGTTGACCATCGTGCGAGAGGTCCCGGCTTCGGCTCCGGCAGCAGCTCCAGCGTCGATTGCTGCACTTTCCTCTGGTGTTACGGTGCTGTCCCCTCCTCCACCCGGAGGATCAGCCTGCACCATGGCACCCATTGTTAAGGCGACGGTGAGAGGGCCTCGAATCATATTGTCCATTCGATATTCGGGATGCTTTGCGACGAACGCTGCCCACTCGGCATCGGCCTTTTCTCTTGCTGCCGTTTCTTTCTTCGTCTCAGTGAAGCCGAGGCTGTGTGCCGCGCACCATACCCAGCCATGCGTTTCTCCATCAATAGTGCAATGACCGGTCGGATCCGTGGATTTCAAAGGGTTGTTCTGGACGTAGCTGTACAGGTTGAGTGATTGCGGATACGGAAGGCTCGCATAAGGAACTGGGCTGGGACTCGCGCTCCAGTCAGGCGTCATGAAACGACCCATTGAGGAGCTGTCGTACCTCGCCCCGAAGTTATCAAGGCCCGACTCGCTATCGCGTTCTTTGCCGGTGAAGTGGAGGGTGCTTTGGCTCGCGCCCGCACAGGTGAGGGCGTCGCCGAACGGGAGGCTGGTGCAGGTCTGGAAGTTGTAAGTGGGATAGGTGGCGTTGTTGCGAAGGCGGACGGTGCCGAGCCAATCGGAATGAATGAAAAGAGGGGTACCGCCGGCGTAGGTGACGAGGTGGCGACTGTCCGCGTAGATTTCGCTCTTGCAGCCGTTGCCGTTGGAGCTGTATTCGCCGACCCAGTTTCCCGCTAAATCGAAGACATAGTCGCGCTTCCCGGTGCCGTCGCAGGTATCGGTAATGACGCCGGTGCGATGGACGCGGTGGCCTTCGGCGTCGTAGACGTAGCAAGCCGTGGCGGCGGTGCCGGTGCCCGCGGTGCAGTAGCCGAGCGTGCCGTCGACCTGGATGAGTTGATTTTCCGCGTCGTAGAAATAGTAGTGCGAAGTATCGTAGAGCAAGTTGCCGGCGGCGTCATAAGAGTAGCCGTCCATGCGGTTGTTGTTGGCGGTGTTGTTGCCGGTGAAGCTGGCGGTGAAAGTGTAAGGACCGTTCTGCTGCCAGCGGTTGCCGAAGCGGTCGTAGACATATTTAGTTCGAGTCCGGGGCTCAGTCACGGTGTCAGCCTCGGTCGATGGACTATTCCGACGAGCGGTTTTGGTAGTCCGCACAAGGCTAGCATTGGCCCAGATAGTACTCTTCGATCACCAAGGTGCCAAGTACCAAGGTTGTTTGTTGTGTTGAAGGGCTCGTCCTGGCAGAGAAATCCTTCACCGAATATTCAGTCTGCTTAGAACATCCGTTGTAGGAGGTTAGGAGGACAGCGGATAGCTAGCTATCCGGCGCCAAAAATCGGCCGTGGCCTTTGAAACGGCAATGGTCCGACGGCAATCAGGTGCTTCACGGTATCGAGCAATTTGCTGATAGGGTGACGTGCGGCTGCGGCGCGGAGATCGTCCGCGGTGACATGCAAATAAATCTGGGTGCTGGTAATCAACCGATGGCCAAGAAGATCGCGAATGGTCACGAGGCCAACGCCGGCGCGCACCAAGTGAGTGGCAAAGGTGTGCCTCATGCGATGGGGTGAGAGAGTGATGCCGACACGACTGCGTTGTCCCCAGGTGCGTACGCGCTCATAGATACTGCCGCGGCACAGGGAACGCCCGAAACGTGAGCGAAAAAAAGGCGTGGTCGGAAGGGCTGGCCCGCGAGCCTGTACGTAGGTTCGTAGCACTTCGGCGAGTTGCGGGTTCAACGGAATCACGCGTTCATGACCACCCTTGCCTCGTACCCTGATGGTGAGTTGACTGAGATCGACCTGTCCGTTGCAGAGTGAAGAACATTCGGATGCACGGATGCCTGTGCCGTAGAGCAACGCCAGCAGAGCGCGATCCCGCAGGCCGATCACGGTATCTTCCTCAGGTTCGGTCAACAGTCGACTGACCTGTTCGGAGGAAAGCGCGACCGGCAGCTTTCGTGGTACAGCCCTGATCGATGGAAATCCGACCAAGGGGTTGGCCGTATGGTCGAGGTGTCCCATGGCTACCATCGCACCATAGAAACGCCGAAGGATAACCACGGCACGATTCACGGATGAATCGCCGTTGCCGCGCACTTCGCGCAAATGCTGTACATAGGCGAGTACATCCCGTGATTTAATCTGATCCGGAGCAAGGTCATCGCGCAGGACGCGCACCCATTCATGGAATTGCTTCAGGGCATCTTCATATGCCGACAGTGTGAGCGGGCGTAATCCTCGCGCGACGCAATGGGTGCGGATGTAGAGCTCGATCCAGAATGACCATTTCATGAGCGACCTCCTATCGGCAGAGTACGCACAGCGGCTTGTGGCCGTCCGGGTAAGACATGGAGATAGACGCCGGTCTCCTGTGGACTGCGATGTCCCATCAAGGAGGCAATGACGGCAAGATCGACGCCGCGATCCATCAAATGCTGGGGCGCTGGCCCTTGAGCCACCGCCCCCACTTGTTCAGCCGAGCTTCCGTGTACGCTATCGTCTGCGGACTAACTCCCCTCGCCCGATACTCCTCCATGTACGAATCCAATAGCCGGTCCCATCGCCTCATCGCTTCCCTCCTAAACATCACGAATACAAACAATAAGACCTCCAATAAGACTTCATTGGAGGCCGCGATGAGCCCTGAACTAAACTAAACATGGAATTTGTAGGTGATAGCTCGCGAGGGTAGTAGCTCGTGGGAATCGGGCGCTGTGTGGGCACCAAAGCTGGCACTGGCCGTGGCTCTGGGTTGGGCAGTATTCGATTCTTTGCCCGAATTGTGATCCAGGGCGAGCATGGCGCGTCAAAGTGAATTCTGAGCAGACGGAGGAATCGAAGAGGCCCCGAGAGGTGGCTGTTCCTGCGAAGGAGACTTGATTGATCTCATCACTGCCGAAAGCAGGAGAAAATCACTTTGAGCTGGTGGTCAGTTTGCCGCAACATTCAGGGCGTTCGGGCAATTCAGAGCGATCCCAGCCGCCGCCTAGGGCTTGGACGAGCGTCACGGCGTCCACCATGCGACGGCCGAGAATATTTACAGCGGTGACCTCGTCCGAAAGCGCCGCACTCTGAGCGGTAGTCACTTCGAGGTAGCTCGTGACGCCGCCCTTATAGCGCGTGACGGCAAGTTCCAGGTATTTCTGAGCTGCGGTGACGGCTTTGTCCTGAACCTGAGCTTCGTGCTCGAGGATGCGCAATGCCGCCACGTTGTCCTCGACCTGTTGGAAGCCCGTCAGCACGGTTTGGCGATAGTTGGCGACCGCTTGATTGTAACCAGCGACGGCTTGGTCAGAAGCGGCACGCCGCCTCCCGAAGTCGAAGACGGTATACAGAGCAGATGGACCAGCCGACCACAAAACGCTGGGGCCGGATAGCAATGTCGTGAT
>DATMOO010000273.1:0-9475 GCA_035568275.1 Candidatus Sulfotelmatobacter sp. | reverse complement strand
GACCCGCTTCAACACCGCATTCTTGGCCATCGCGACCACATATTCCAGTCTCGGCTGGGCGTCCAGAAACTCGAGCACTGCAGGATGCGCGAAACCGCCATCCAGGCGTACCCGAATCTGTACTGCCGGAAGATGGTGACGAATCATCCTCACCAAACGCCGCAGGATGGCAACTGCTCCCGCCGCTGCTCCCACGTTGCCGGGCCGTAACACGGCGGTGCAGAGATACTGTTCGGCTTCGTCGTTGAAGCTGACAAAACCCATCACCGGCAGGTAGCACCAGGTGTCATAGTGTCCGTTGAAGAACGACAACTGCTGTGCGCCGTGCGTGGGATCGTCGGTCGGATCCAGATCGATGGTGATCCGATAGGTGCGATGACGCAGCCGCTTAGCGTGACGCCGGATCACGCTCTCCGCCAGGAACTCGCCCCCACGATAGAGTTCCTTGACCCCAACTCCGTTCTCAAAACGCGACAACGTCGGCTGCGAAGCCAGCTCGCGACCTTCGATCGGATCGCGGTCCAGAAGCAGTTTGTGAATCGGATCCCCGGACAGGCGGGCTGAATCGTTTCCGTCCGGGTAGCCGCAGGCAATCGAGAACACTCGCTGCCCCACCAACTCGCGCAACGAATGATCCACCTTGCCCGATTGCCGATCATCTCGAAGGCAGGAACTCAGTCCAGCCACCAAATCATAGTGCCGATCAGCGGCCTTCAGCAGCAGAGCTCCGCCGTCGGAACTGCCCTCGCGCTGATCAAACTGGGCAACGATTGGCTTACGGAAAATTCCTGGAAACAACAGACACTCTGTTGTGCTATCTTCAGACATCAAGGAAGCCTCTTTTGTTGCGCAAACACTGTCTAGACAACATGTTTGTAACAGAGGAGGCTTCTTTTGTCTTCACATCTCTTCTCATTCACGAATAATGCGGGTTAGAACCTCTACCGACCAGGTCGTAAGCACCTAAACGCGGATGATTAGTGTTTTGGGGGGTACGCCAGCTAAAGATGGGTAGTCCTTGGAGGAGAGGGTCATTTCGGCAGCCGTGAGTGACACCAGTCCTAGCGAAACGATGTTTTCCATGGTATAAGCCTGCGTCATGCCGAGCATCCGTCAAGGTTCTTTCCAGTTATTTCGTTTAGCCGGAATTGATGTCTTTGTGCACTGGTCTTGGTTTGTTGTGGCCGCGTTTGAAATCAGTGCGCGCGGACGGCGCTACCCGTCTATCGTTTGGAACGTGGCCGAGTATCTGACGCTGTTCCTCGTCGTCACACTTCATGAGTTCGGGCACGCGCTTGCCTGCCGTCAGGTTGGCGGAACAGCCAACAAGATAGTGTTGTGGCCCCTTGGAGGCGTGGCATACGTAGAGCCGCCTCCCCGTCCAGCGGCCACACTGTGGAGCATAGCCGCAGGCCCACTCGTTAACGTCGTCCTGCTTGGCCTTTCCTATGCGCTGACATTCTGGTCTGGGCACAACGGATGGAGGCTGAGTGCGCCTCACGTTTATAGGTTTCTGTGGGCTTTGGTGGCAATGAACCTCGTCCTGCTGGCTTTCAATCTGCTGCCGATTTATCCCTTGGACGGCGGGCAGATTCTTCGTTCACTGCTATGGTTTGTGCTCGGGCGTGCTCGTAGCTTGAAGGTCGTGGCGGTGATCGGTTTGTTGGGCGCAGTTGCACTGATTGGCGTCGCGTTTTTCCTCCATTCATTCTGGATTGGACTCATTTCCTTCTACATGGTAGTGAACTGCTGGACGGGCCTACAGCAAGCGCAAATACTATCGCGGTTGGAGTCTTCGCCGCCTGCCTTACGTGGCAGGCTAGGCGAGGAATACAGCGAGATTACAGATCCCGACGTTCAATCAAGGGTTCGCACTCTCCACGCATCGAAAATAGAGTCCCTGCAAGCTTTGGGCTTTCAGCATTTCGCGTTTTGTCTAGAGTTGCTCCCACCATACTCCGCAATCTTGAAGTTCCCACTCGTTCTGATGATGTTTCGTAAAGAAGTGCTGGTCTTTCCCAAACCTGCGCGTTTCGGAGTTGCCAATATTCTGCTGACCAATTCCAACCCAAGTTCAATTGCATCAATTACCGCGTTGGGGATCAAATTCTACTCAGTCTTCTTGGATGGAACTTTGCTGGTTTCTTCCAACTACCGTAGCCCCCTCGTTCCCAGCCCTCACTCTCGAATCATCAAGAACCCTGACTGCCCAACCACAGAGCAGGCGTGGCTCGCGCACACGCAAAGGACGGCAGAACTAGGAGCGCAGGGATTAACCTTGCGTAATCTCTCTTCGTTCGCGGATTACGTCGAAATCGAGAAGATGAAGCTGGGAATGGTGATACAGGCATAGGTGTTTGCGCTCATCGAGGGGTTTTGAGCGGAATGGCGATTTTATGTCAACTATCATTTAACGTTTAGAATCCCCACATGGGTACGTGCAGCAATACTAGTCCAGTCGACAAGGTCCTAGCATTCATCGCGCACGGTGTGGATGCATTGCAGGACGGAAACTTTACGATGGCCGAGGGCGCCTTTCGCGTCGCTCTCGCCGGAGCGAAAGCGTTACCTCCCGAGCAGGGACGCGACCTAATGCCACTAACACTTTTGAATATGAGTAGGCTCCGCAAAGGGCAGAATCGTGAGGATGATGCTCGGCAATTGCGGGAACAGGCCATCGCGCAACTCGAAGAGATCCCACCAAACTTACCGAATGCCTTCTTTCATTTTTCAATGGCGAACGTGCTGATGGAGTTTGGCGAGTATCGACGAGCGATCCCGTTCTGGGAGCAGGCGATTCAATCAGACGAAGGTAAGGACCCAATGGACGTGGCGCACATGCTGTCGAGGGTCGGGGAATGCTATAGCCGAACCGGCCTCAAAGACCACGCTACAATTCCGTTGCGGGCCGCCCTGAAGACCCTTCGCAAATTTCCCGAGGATCCGCGCCTACCCGCCATCCTGGTAACTCTAGGGAATGCCTTACGGAAGAGCGCTCCTGCCGAGGCCGAATCATGCTACCGAGAGGCAGCCGATTGGCATGTCGCGAAGGGTCAGTTCTTGTCTGCAACCCCCGCCTGGGGAAATATCGGAATTCTCTGCTCCGAGCAAGGTCGCTTCGTTGAAGCGCTGGAGCACTTTGAAAAAGTCCAGAGAATACGGGAACAGTCTTCCGGCGTTCCCGTTACTGCGATTGCGGTTCCGCTGAATAACATCGCTAGCTGCTATCGCCGAATGCGGAAGTTCGCGGAAGCGTTCACGGCTGTGACTCGGGCAATCGACCTTCTGCAGGACAAAGGAGGAGCGGAACTGGCGTCAGCCTATGGAACGCGCGGCTTGATTTTTCTGGACCAGGGACGCGATTCGGAAGCAGTTGAATGGCTTAGAAGGGCTTATGAGCATCACCAGACGTTGCCAAGCCCGAACCTCGATACCATCGCAGAAGACCTAAACCGGGAGATTGCTGCGCTTCAACGGCTCGGCAGAGCGGACGAATTGAAGGAAGCTGAGGCAAAGTTGGCCTCGGTGCATACCGCCATAAGAGCTATTCCCCAGGTCAATCGTGACTTGAGCGCTCTCGACGGACCAGCGCAATGCGCGGTCTTTGTCGAACTCAACGTTGCCATTCCGAAACGCGGTCTTGATGGGAAGCGCGAAGACCTGAAATTGGAGCGGCGGTTAACGGAAGTTCTCAAAGCCAAGAATGTAGGTTGGTACGCTGGTCACTTGACCATACCCGAAAGCACCACGATGATCTTCTACGCCTCTGACGCAGAGATACTATTCCAAGCGATCGAGCCGACTTTAAGAAGCGAACCAATCTGTGCGGGCGCAAGAATTACAATCCGCCAACGTGATGGGCAAAGAGAGATGATTATTCCCAGTCGCTTGACGTAATCCAGTCCGGCAATCCCTATGATTTTGGCCCGCGATCCTTCGATTGTTGTAAGCAGCGTTTGCACTCTCGACTTCTTTCGCCTGAGTCCATATCTTTTCGTTTTACCAAGAGAGTCGTCGAGCATCCCTCGCGCACGCTCGCGCGAACGCACAAGTGCGCCCTGCCCCACGCGCGGGCGGGCCCCGGCCCCCAGTCAAAACCTGTTCCGTGGCGGAAGGTCGGGGTGTAGGAATTTTCACGCCCTGTATATCTCTCCCCGTCAAACCGTTGAGGGGAGAAGGGAAAGACATGGTCTCAGAGCGCCCCCCTTGTGAAATCGGATTTGGACTGGGAGTGGGATGGCATTCGTGGGAATCACTTACACGGCCGTACAGGAGGAAATGGATATCTATCCGAAAGCTAACACGAATGTTCGTCCCGAATTCCTTCTCAGAGCGGGATTCACAAACTCATTTCACCGGTCCTTGATACCGGTCCAGCCAATCAAGGATTTCCTTCACCATCTGGTCATAGGGAGGAATGTGTCCTCCTTCCAAGACCGCGTGACGCTTGTCTTTCTCGGGTGTGCCCAGGAAACGAAACATCACATTCTGTGTTTCCAACGGATAGAACTCGTCATATCGACCATCGACTAATAACGTCGGCACTCTGACTCTTGGTGCAAAGTTTAACTCCTCTACTTCTGGCATCTTCTTGGCAAATACGAACCCTCCCCCCAAAAGTACAGCCACTTTGATTCGGCTCTCTACTGCGGGAAAAATATTCCCAAGATAGGCTCCCGTGCTTAGACCGTAGTACGCCAGCTTTTCGAGGTTCAAGTCCTTCCGGGTCTCCAGGTAGTCAATTGTTCTCCCCAAATCTTTTCTCCAGTAAATCACGTGGTCTCGGTAACGTGCGGTTTCATCGGGATCATCGTAGGCCAGATCATCGGCGCGCTCATAATGACTCTTGTAAATCGGAAATACGAGGGCACGTCCACTTTTAATGACGAAGTCACAGGCGAACGACTCCAGATCTTTACTCGAGCGGGCCACGACGGCATAAGAGCCAGGAAAGAAAACAACGGTTTGGAACGGCGGCTTGGAATTTCGCGGCAAGTAGACATACGCACTCATCCGCTCGTTTCCGTAAGCTGCGTTGAATGTTATTTTCTGTCGGGTCCAGTGTTCACTGCTTTCATCTACCGGATCTGCGATAGGATCCAGCGGCCCAGTATCGTAGCGGTACAGATTCTTCAGTGCCGCAAACACTTGATCGGTAACTGGCTTTTCTCTTGCGAAGTCGCGGAACGTAAAGGAAATAGGTTCTAGTGCGCTTTTCGGCAGGGACGTGCCTGGAATTGCTTTTACACAACGAAATCCATAGGTAGGCAGGCGCCGGAAGGGAGACTGCGCATCCCGATCCAAGAACATATAGAGTGGCTCATCCCATGCCCCGCCTAGAATGAAGCGCTTGTTCTCCGTGGCATTCCAACACCATTCCTTCGCGTTTCCAGCCATGTCATACGTGCCGTACGGGCTCATGCCCTGATGGCTAGCGACGGGTGCGAGCCCTCTGCCCTCGAAATTGCTGATAGGCGCAATGAGAGAAGCAATGCCGAGCCACGGCCACGCGGCATGCTGCCATTGGTGCACTGTCGGCAAACTCTTCCCCGCAAATTCCGCGTAGGCGGCTGCTTCGTACCAACTGACTCCTGTAACCGGATAGTTGCCTTGCCGCTCGGGATAGTTCCCGAGTTCCCAAGTTGCCGGTCCTGGCCTGCCTGCCTTGTCCCGAAATCGTGACATGGCTTCCTCCCAAGAAAGTATTTTCCCGCTATCCATGAATGGCTGCTTCCAATACTCTGGTTTGCGGTAGCCTCCGGCATCCACGAACTTTTTGAACTGGTTGTTCGTCACCTCGTAGCGGTCCATCCAATAGTCTGGAAGATTGACATTTGCTGCGTTGGCTGCCGGGAGTTGAAGGGAGAGCTCTCCTCCCGGAACGCGGACCATTCCTTCTGGAACCGTCTCGGAGACTGTAAGAGACAGGTTCACAGTGGCTCCTCCAAGAAAGTCCTGTAGTCCGCCCTTATGCAAAGAGGAGGAGAGTACTTCTGCGGTTTGAAATCCTTGTTTCTCCGCGCGCCATCGCAATAACCCGAACGGCACTCGCACGTGTGAGATGGGCGACCGCCCCATGTGCTCCCACGCGGTATCGGCCGCGCGATATGGCTTCATGTACACCTCCGCTCCTTGCGGTTCCGAGTGCACAGAAATTTCCAGTGATACTTCCGGCCATAATTTTTGCAGCGCTTGGTCGCCTGGGACCATCGCCTCGACTTTCTTAGCTAAAGCGAACGCCGCACCGTCTTCTCCCTTCTCAGAGAGACGCGCGATTTCCGGGATCGCGGTATCGTGTGCCCAGCGTATCTGTCCACTTCGCCGAACGTACCACCCCACAAGCATTCCCAAAGCGGCAAGCAGAGCCAGTGCCGGAATCGCGACCCTCGGCTTGCGAACTATACGGGCGAGTGGAATCGCCCCATTTGCGTCCTGTCGCAGCGTTTTCAACGCGGCGAGCGGCTCGTTTATGCTCTGATAGCGCCTGTCTCGATTTTTCTCGAGCGCGCGAAAAATAATTCGATTCAGTTCCGGAGGCAGCGCTGGATTTCTGCTTGTTATATGTACAGGGTCACTGTGCAGGATCGCGTCGAACGTTGATGCTGCTGTACGGCCGCGGAAGGGCTGTTCCCCCGTGGCCATTTCGTATAGCACAACACCGAATGAAAAAATGTCTGTGCGAGCGTCCAACTCTGCGCCCCGTACCTGTTCCGGGGACATGTAACCGACCGTGCCCATCACGACGCCAGGCTTGGTTCCCAATGTTGCAGTGGCAAGACCGCTGTCCAACAACCAGTGGCGGTGAGTGAACTTCGCTAGTCCAAAATCGAGAATCTTGACTCGTCCATCGTTCGTAACGAAGATGTTTTCAGGTTTCAGATCCCGATGCACAACTCCCTTTTCATGCGCTGCAGCCAGCCCGCGCGCGATCTGCTCGGAGTAGTCAATCGCCTTGCAAACCGGGATGGGACCGCGTAAGAGTTCTTCGCGCAAGGTTCCGCCGTCCAACAACTCGGAAACCAAGTAAGGCACACCTTCATACGTTCCCATCTGAAAAATGGCAAGGATATTGGGATGGTTCTGTGCCGCTGCCGCCCGCGCTTCCCGCTCGAACCGCCGAAATCGGTCGGGATCATTCGATACGGGCGAGCGCAAAACTTTGATGGCTACATCGCGGCCGAGCCGAGGATCGCACGCCCGGTACACTTCCCCCATTCCGCCCATACCGAGCAGTGACTGCACCTCATAGTCACCGAGCTTGGTTCCCGGCGGCAGGGTAACGCGGTTTGTTGATGATTCGACGAAATCCCTTAAAAGTCTCTCATCGTCCAGTGTAAGGAATGACTCCACTTCCTTGCGTAAATCTGGGTTATCCGAACATGCCTCGGCTAGGAATGCGGATCGCTCTTGAGCCGGCAGTTCCAACGCGTCCTGCAGCAAGACCTTGATTTGTTGCCAACGCGCTGGAGTCATCGTCACGACTGCGATCTCCGAGCGAGTTGCTTTTGCAGCCACAGCCGCGCCGTCATCCACTCGCGCTTTACGGTCGCCGGAGAGATGTCGAGAACCAGAGCGGTTTCCTCCACCGACAACCCACCCAAGAAACGCAACTCCATGATTTGGGCTTGGCGTGCATCCAAACGCGAAAGTTTGCGTACTGCTTCGTCCAGAACGATCACGCTAATCTCTGGCACCGGATTCGCTAGCATCGCATCGTCCAAAGCCACCTTGATTCTCGCATCCCGTTTGGCCGCATTCCGGCCGCGCGCATGATCAATCAATATCTGCCGCATGATTCTCGTCAGTACCGCCAGGAAATGGGCGCGGTTTTCAAAGTGCATTTTTTCGCGCTCGGCCAGACGAAGGTAGGCCTCATGGACCAAGGCTGTGGGCTGCAGGGTGTGATCGCTGGGCTGACCAGCTAGGCATTTGCGAGCCAGGCGGCGCAACTCCTGATAGACGAGTGGAACCAGAGCGTCTCTCGCCGCCGCGTCTCCCTCGCGCCAGCGTGTCAGCAGTTCCGTAACGCTGTAGGTGGACGAACGCCCCACAAGAATCGCTGGCCGGAAGCCCAGCCCTCCGATTGCATGGCATGGTATCCCAGCTTCCGCTGAGGGTCAAAGACAACAAGTGATTGGAAACAAGGCTTCTTTTCAGCTTTCTCGGCGGCCTTTTCCGGGCTCGAGACTTTTATTCCGATCCCGTTGAGCCCTTTTCACCGGATTTCTCGTTAATGGAATTGAGCGCAATGTTTGAGGCCGCCAAAATTCAGCGGCCCAGGCGTTGCCACTAACTCCCAACAGTTCTTGGAGGTATGTGCCATGACAAACCCAGTTACAAAACGCTCGTTGTACGCACTCGCGCTTTTTGGGGTCCTATTCAGTTCCAGTCTTTTCTATGCGCAGGAGTCCGGGTTCAACCTTGTTTTCTACAGCACGCGCGACGGTGCGGCTAACTCGCAGATTTACACCATGAACTCGGACGGTAGTCGTCAGATGCGCCTTACAAACGACACTGCCAACGACACCGACCCGGACATCTCCCCGACTGGCAACCAGATCGTCTTCACCGTGAGACCGACGCCGACGATCAACACCAATATCTTCCTGCGCGACCAGCATGGCGCGGTTCGAAATCTGACAAATAGCACCTCAAATAACGGATGGGCGAGGTGGTCTCCCGACGGTCGGCACATTGCCTTCGAGAGTGATCGCGATGGTGGTGTTTACGAGATCTATGTAATGGATCTCAAGTACCCGCAGGGTTTGCCCCGGCAAGTCACTTATCCGCCCACGCCTAGCAGGTTTCCGAGTTGGTCACCCGACGGCAGATACATCGTTTTGCGCCATGGAATTGACGTCGCCGTGGTAAATGCCGAAGGTGGCACTCCAATACCACGAACCCAGGAAGCCTCAACCAGCTTTGCCCAGATGGCATCCTGGTCCCCAAATGGCAATTACATCGCGTTCATGAGCTTCCGTAACGGTTACTGTTCAGTTTTTCGGATGGACGCGGACGGCAACAACCAGATCGAGCTCACGCCGAATCCTGACCCGGCTCACCAAACTTGGTGCAGTCGCGCCCCGGCGTGGTCAAGTGAGGGAGAACGCATTTTGTTCATGTCTGTTCGGCCAAGCACTTTAGGTCAAAACCAGATTTTTGTTATGAGGCCTGACGGCAGCCACCTTCATCAACTCACAACCGATGGCGCGAACGGCAGCCCACGGGCGCGTCTGGACGAGTGACTGTGGTCGATGATGCTTCACGCGACAGTCTATCTTCTCGCGACTTGTCGTAACGCCTTGAACGCAGCAGTCACGCTTGGCGGCCCACATTGTACCAGGCGTGACGGTGCGTTTTAACGTTTGAGGAAAACGACGCAATACATCGGGTGAGCCGCATCCCGCTGCGGGCATCATGGACAGATCGACTCCGCCTGCCCACCGCGCTCGCAATGGCCGCCACCGTTGTTGGC
>DATMOO010000272.1:0-3093 GCA_035568275.1 Candidatus Sulfotelmatobacter sp. | reverse complement strand
GCCGTCAGAGCGCAACCGAATTTAGCGATGTTTCACGCAAGGCAGTTTCTAGCCCGCAATCGGAACATGTCCGCTTACGCGACTACACAGGCCTTTGCTCCTAGGCTCAATCTTCGACCGCGTCGAAGAAACGGTTACTGACGAGTGGTAACGAGTGGTGGTGATGGCTCAGAAGCCCATTTGAGCGCGCCCCAGATCCGTCAGGTCAGCCTCGGTGGCACGACCCTTGAAATCGACTTCGAAGTCCATAGCAGCGAAGTCGGGGGCCGAACGCCCTTGGAGAAAGGCTTGCCTTTGTTTCGGAAGATATGCGCGATTCTTCGGGCAGTCGGGCGCAGAGCCGATGTAGATGACACTGGCGTACTCGCTACCTGCGTGCTCATCGCCGACGGCGTGGCAGATGTCCGTGTGCCAGAACACTGTGTCACCGGGCATGACCTCCGGGATCGAGACCAGGCCAGCGATGAGATCGGGGTGCCATTCGGGGCTGACCCCGAGCGCACGGCCCGGGGCCGCGCCGCAAAGATCGCCCTCGTCCACGTCGTCCTGAAGAGCGCGAAGCAGCACGTAGGCTATGCCCTCCGCGATCGGAATGAGGCGCAGAGTGCCGTCTTTTGGCCCTTGGCACGTCAGTGCCGTCCAGCCCTGATAGGTGCGGAACATACTGCACACCGCTGGCGACGGAATCTCTCGGGTCTTCAATCGATGCATGGCGTCAAACGGGTCGTAACCGCGCCAGTCACCGGCAAAGATGTTCTCGTACACCTGCTGGTAGCCGGGGTCGATCCAGCGCTCGACAGTGCCCGCATCCATGTGTGGGGAGAGTCCAAGCGTCTTGTCCCCGGGCTGCCGCCGCCGCACGCGGTCAGCGTACGTGCACTGCCGGTCGGGGTTGAAGACGCCTTGGTATTTCCACAGGCGATCGAGGAAGGCACGCGTCTCGGCAAGCCTCGCATCCTGACGCGCCATGACCTGCGGCCTAGACCAGTAGACGTTGAAGACTTGTGGCTTCCCGGCTTTGAGAGCCGAGAAGTACTTGTCGAGACTCCGTTTCTCGACTTCCAGTTCCTCGTAGTGGTTTGTTTCGAGATACTCGCCGACTTCCGCGAACCAGTCGCGCGCGACACTAGCGGGGAACACTCCACGAACAACCGCACAGCCAGTTTTTCGGCTCGACTGACGGACTGCTTCCGGTACCGTGTTGTTACTTATGTCGGCGTAATTTAGTTCGGGCACCACGGCACGCCCTGCGGCGGTCTCTCTGAGGACGATGTCGACAGCCCGCTTGACGTAGTCCCTCGCCTCTTCGTAGGCGTGTTTCAATGCCTCGCGACGCGGCGCGAGCCTGCGCTTGAAAGCGATGATCTGGTCACGTATGTCGGCCTCTGCCCCCACAGCCGCTCCACTTCCGCCAGTAGCCATGATTTATCCCTCCTCCCTCTCAACTCCGCGAAGCGATTCATCTGGGCCGACAAACGTGTTCGACGCTCTCCGAAGATTCCGTTCGCGTGATTCGCAGCGATTCTACTACTGGATTCCGACGGCGTCGACGATCTCCTGATAAACGCCGTTACCGTCCAACTGAAATCTGCGCGATCCGAATGTCCTGTTACGCGACTGGGAGTTGTGCGCGAGGGAAAAATCACTTGGACGTTACCACCTCCACCGCTATTGAGCATCTAAGCAGAAAAGGAGGTGTTTCCATGGACAGACGGATATTCCCAAGCCTTATTCTTGCCTCTCTCCTCATCGTGACCGTTGGAGGGGCGCAAAGCTCCTCGGAAAGCGAAAAACCGGTGTGGACGATGGAATCCATGAAAGTGAAACCCGGAATGTTCGGCATTACGCTAGGCTATTTGGACGACAACTGGATACGCGTACGCGAAGAAGCCAAGCGTCAGGGTGCCGTCTTGAGCTATCGCCGCATCGCAGAAAAAGGCAGCCAGGAGGGCGACAGGGAGATCGTTTTGCTCACGGAATATAAGAATCAGGCCTCCTATGACGCACGTGAAAAGCTCTTCTCCTCGATACGAAAGGAGTTGCCGAACAATACGTTCGTTGTGGGAACGTTCGATGGGAGACTTCCACTTCCTCAGAAACAAGAACTTTATGACATCATGAATACACGCGTATTTCAGGATTATTCGGATATCGACAGTGCACGATTCCGACTTCTCTCTAAGGATTAACTTGTAGCGCCAAGTTTTGACAGGTTGCCGAATGCTCGCCTTGGTAACCCAAGCAGCCTTGTCCTGGTAAACTCTGCCAGCTCAACCGCACAAGTGCCGTAGCCTTCCGAATAATTCAAATGTGTCCCCAGCCTGCGGTATCATCAGCCCCATAAAGCCAGGACTTCCGATTTGAGGGAGTTCGCCATGAAAAAGCTTGCGAAGCAGCCGAAAAAGCGGCTCTGCAAGGGAGTTTCGCAGCAACAAGTAGCTTGCGAAGCTCCCGCTCAGCGGCGTTGTACTCAGTGCGGCATGTGGTATTGCAGGATTCACTTCCAGGACCCCGATTGGCATCACTGCGCTCCCGACCAGGGTACGGGATGAATATGCCAGCGACTACTACGCCGGACACGGGCACGCTACGGTAAAACTCGACTTTGTGAGAACGATTTGTGTCACCCCGGCCTCCCCCTTGGGCTTTACCCGTGATCTGAAAGGCAGGCTCGCTGAATACTGAACACCTCGACCGGAGTCGTTCTCTCAGTTAGAATTTTTCTCCTCATGGCTGAATGCTCCATCGTCGTGTTCGATCTCGGCGGCGTTCTAATTGATTGGAACCCACGGTATTTGTATCGCAAGCTTTTTGATGGCGACACGGAAGCGATGGAGGAGTTTCTCGCCACGGTGTGTACGCAATCCTGGAACGAACAACAGGACGCTGGTCGCCCGTTTGCCGATGCCTGCTCTTCACTGAAGCTAGTTCATCCGCATAAGGCGCCGTTGATTGATGCCTGGGTCCGACGGTATGACGAGATGCTAGCCGGGCCGATCTCTGGAACTGTTGACGTCCTCACGAAGCTAAATTCTCACAAAGTTCCCTTATATGCGCTGAGCAACTGGTCTGCTGAGACCTTCCCTGCCGCTC
>DATMOO010000271.1:0-19046 GCA_035568275.1 Candidatus Sulfotelmatobacter sp. | reverse complement strand
ACCTGCATTACCAGAAGGCCAAGCTTCTCGGCAACGGAGGCCTGATCGACCTGGCCGTGCGCGAACTCGATAAAGCCTCCAGCGATGACCAGGACAAAAGCTGGGCCCCGGCGGAGACTGCGCAGCTCTATACCGACACCGGCCACTACGATCGCGCCATCGAAGTGATGAAGCACTCGGTGCCGAGCTATTTTGCTGTGGACATCCCAACGCTGCCGCGCGAGTACTGGGACGCACTGTTTCCGCGTCCGTTTTGGTCGGATTTAAAGAGATTCTCCGTCGCCAACGGACTCGATCCGTACTTGGTGGCGTCGCTGATTCGGCAGGAATCGGAATTCAATCCGATTGCAGTGTCGCGCGCGAACGCTGTGGGGCTCATGCAGCTGCTTCCCCGGACGGGCAAGCTGGTCGCGCACCAGGTAGCAATGAAGCGTTATAACCCGAGCCAGCTCTATACCGCGCCCGTGAATCTGGAACTCGGCACACGCTACTTCCGCGGCATGGTCGACAAGTTCGGTGGATCGTTTGAGCAGGCGCTGGCCGCCTACAACGCGGGGTCCGATCGCGTCGAGGAGTGGATGGGGCAGGGCAAATACCGTGACGCGGCGGAGTTCGTCGAATCGATTCCATTCACCGAGACGCGCGAATACGTGCAGGCCATCATGCGGAACGCCAGCGTGTACCGGCAGCTTTACGGGACGCCTTAACTTCCTCGTACGAACTTCTTTGCCACGGATTACGCGGATTCACGCGGATTTTTTCTGATCTTTTCCGATTTAAGACAGGTCGCATCGATAACGCGTCTACTCGTTGAGCGAGCAACTGCAGTCAGACGGAAACTGCGTGCGCGAGGTTGCGTTTCTTACTCTGCGCTCTCTGCGGCAGTTCTCTGCGAACTCTGCGGTAAAAGCTCCTACGCCGAGGACGCTGAGAAACACCGCAGAGAACGCAGAGAAAAGGGTGGGGACCTCTTGAAGGACAAGTCAAGAGCCCTTCCAAAAGGCTGTGCACCGTTTCTGGTGCATTCTCCAGAAGCCGCTGATTGCGCGGTGCTTGCAGCCTCAGAGACTGTGCAAAATAAAGACGATAAGTGCCGTGTAATCAGCGATATATATTTAACAGTTAAACCGATTTAACTTGCCCGCAGAGAGCCCCCGGATGGCGGATAACCTGGACGTTGGCTTGACCGCTGGTCGTTCCAATGGCGGGTCCGTATGCGTCGCAGGGGCATTTCCGGGCGATGGGCAGATCTTCTTCGCGCATTAATTTTCTGCCTTCCGATGGAACGAACTCCAGCTCCTCGGCGTATCTCCCTCTGAGGAAGGTGTGCTCATGAGAAGCCTGTTCGCCTTGCTGCTGCTCAGCACCGCTTTCGTATCCGCCCAGGACACGAAAATCAACGAACTTGGACAGAGCCCGGTCGAGGCCAAGTTTGTCTCCGGCGGCCGGATTCGCATGGATCTTTGCTCGAGCGGGATTGAGATCGTGGGTACAGACAACTCCGCGGTGCGGGTGTCGTACCATCCGGAGCGCGATAGCGTGCGAGTGCGCCTGCAAATTTCCGGCAATCACGCCGACCTCACGCTGACCGGATGTCCACATAACAACTTCCAGGCGCGCATCGAAATCCCGAAATCTTCCGCCCTGTACGTACGCATGCTTGCCGGGCAACTTGACGTGCGGGATGTTACGGGGGACAAGGATGTTGAACTCAGCTTCGGCCAGCTCGATCTCGATGTCGGAAAGACCGAGCAGTACGCGCACGTGGATGCGTCGGTGAACAGCGGCCAACTCGAAGCCTCGGCCTTTGCCGTTTCCAAGGGAGGGCTGTTCCGCTCATTCGATCAGCGAGGGCCGGGGAAATACCGGCTGCATGCCCACGTGGGAGCGGGCCAGGTTGACCTTCGCTAGGTTGTATGGGGGAGGACGCCTTCGTCCGTCTCCGCGAACCTGAGCGAAGCGAAGGGAGCGCGCCGGGCGCCTGGGGCAACCCGATCGCTGTTCTTATCGACAGCCGCCTCATTGCGCTTCGCGCAACCCCGGACGAAGGCGTCCGGGGCTACGCAACTAATTCGCGCTGGACTTCGGCTGGCCGAAAATGATCTCCAGTACCAGCAGGCTCGCGCCGACAACAATCGCGCTATCGGCGAGATTGAACACCGGCCACTGATAAGTCTTCACGTAGAACAGCAGGAAGTCGACGACGCGGCCGCTGGCCACGCGGTCCCACAGGTTCCCGACGGCGCCGCCGAGGATGAGTGAGAGCGCGACTCCGGTCATGGTCAGAGCGCGCGACTGCTTCCACAGCAGCACTGAGACCACGATCATGGCTACCACCGAGAAGCTGATCAGCATCGCCGTCTTCCAGTGCGAAGGCGAGTCGGCGAACAGGCTAAAGGCGGCTCCGGTGTTTTCGGTATGCGTAATGCGGAAGAAGCCCGGGATGACCTGAATGTGGGTGTACATGGCTATACGCGCTGCGACGAGTCGCTTCGTCCAGCGGTCGAGAAGCACGACGAAGAGTGCCAGAAGAAAATGGGTGGCGCGCGCGGAGGAGTTGGTCATCGATGAGTTTTCGTTCTCAGTATTTCAGAAATTCAGTCTTTCTCAGCGATCTCGGCGGAAGTTCTCCGCGTTCTCTGCGGTTCAAGTTTTCTGCGGGGAGCTGGAAAAAGCCTGAACCGCTGAGTTCGCTGAGACCGATCGCAGAGGACGCGGCGAAATGCTCAGGCGCCGCCTTCCAGTTCTTTCAGCACCGCGCTGCAGCGCTCGCAGACTGTGAGATAGTCCTTGTCCTCGCCGACGTGCGTGGAGTAATTCCAGCAGCGTTCGCACTTGGCGCCGTCGGCCTTCTTCACTTCCACATGCAGGCCACTGGTGCCGTTTCCCGAACCTTGTGATAGGTGCACCTGCGAGACGATAAACAGGTAGCGAAGCTGATCGGCGTAGCGCTGCAGCAGCGAATACAAGGGATCGGATGTTGCGATTATTACTTGTGCCTCGAGTCCGGTGCCGATCAGTTTGTTGTTCCGGGCTTCTTCCAGAGCCCTCAGGACCGTATCGCGAACACTACGAAGTTCATTCCAGTCCCGCTTCTGCGCGTCCGCACGAAGGTTCGACTCTCGATCAGTAGAGAGGACACCAACGACATCTTCGTCACGAGTGAACTGTGCCAGGTGTACGCTTTCTTCCCGCGACGCGACTTTTGGCAGATACTGCCAGACTTCTTCGCAGGAGAAAGTCATGACGGGGGCAAGTAATCGCGTGAGCGCTTCACCGATGCGCCAGATCGCGGTCTGGGCGCTGCGTCGGGCTTTAGACTTCGGCGCAGAGATGTAGAGGCGATCCTTCAACACGTCAAAGTAAAACGCGCTCAGGTCCACGATGCAGAAGTGATTCAGCCGGTGGTAGATCTTGTGGAAGGCGAATTCTTCGTAGGCATTCCGCACATCGGACGCGAACGCGGCCGTCTGCCGCAACATGTACTGGTCAAGGGCTTCCATCTGGTCGTAGGGAACTTCGTCGTTGGCGGGATCGAAATCTCCCAGGTTCCCCAGAATGTACCGGAACGTGTTGCGGATCTTCTTGTAGTTCTCGCCCACGCGCTGCATCAATGCTTCGGAGCCGACCACGTCTTCACGGAAATCGACAGATGCGACCCATAGCCGCACGACTTCGCCGCCGAGGCGGTCTGAGATGTCGACCGGGTCCACGTCATTGCCGCGCGACTTCGACATGGCCTGGCCTTTTTCGTCGAGCGTCCATCCAGGCGTGACTACGCCCTTGTACGGAGGCGTCTGGCGCGCGCCCATGCCGCAGAGTAGGGAAGACTGGAACCATCCGCGATACTGGTCGCCGCCTTCGAGGTACAGATCGGAAGGCCAGGGATAGCTGGGTTCGTCGTCCATCAGCGCGAGATAGCTCGCGCCCGACTCGAGCCACACATCGAAGATGTCGGTTTCTTTCTCAAACTTCGTTCCACCGCAGTGCGGACACTTCGTTCCTGCAGGAAGAATCGTGTCGGATTCTGGCGTGAACCATGCGTCGGCGCCGGACTTGCGGAACAGTTCGACAACCTTCTGGTTGACTGCCTTATCGTTGAGCGGCTTGCCGCAACTTTCGCAGAGAAAGACGGCGATGGGCACGCCCCAGACGCGTTGCCGCGAGATGCACCAGTCGGGGCGCGTCTGGATCATGTTCGATAGGCGCTCTTCGCCCCACGCTGGATCCCACTTCACTTTCTTGATTTCTTCGAGCGTGTGCGTACGCAGCGTGTCGTTCTTGCCTGCGCCGCCCGGCATAGGCGTCTCCATCGAGATGAACCACTGCTCGGTGGCGCGGAAGATCACGGGATTGTGGCAGCGCCAGCAGTGCGGATAGGAGTGCTCGGTCTTTTCGGTGTGCAGCAGCGCGCCCCGCGACTTCACCAGATCGATGATGGGCTGGTTCGCGTCCCATACGCGTTTGCCGGTGTATTCCGGCAGGCCGTTGCGCAGGATGCCTTTTTCGTCCACATTGCTGGTCGCATCCAATCCGTACTTCATGCCGGTGATGAAGTCCTCCGCGCCGTGCGAGGGTGCGGTGTGAACGACGCCGGTTCCGGTGTCCATGGTGACGTAGTCGGCCAGCACGCCGAGAACTTTGCGATCTAGAAACGGATGCTGAAAATTCAGGCGC
Source organism: Candidatus Sulfotelmatobacter sp. (assembly GCA_035568275.1). Classification (GTDB taxonomy): domain Bacteria; phylum Acidobacteriota; class Terriglobia; order Terriglobales; family Acidobacteriaceae; genus Sulfotelmatobacter. The sequence goes on along the minus strand of DATMOO010000271.1, from coordinate 14,369 downwards.
TCGAGTTTGCGTCCAGCAAAGTGGGCCAGCGCTTTCGGATCGGTAAGGTTGCACGTGGTAGCGACTTCATTCGCCAGCTTCGAGGCGACAATATAGACCTCTCCTGCGGATTCGAGCGCGACATACTCTTCGTCGGGATGAAACGCGACGGCCATGGAAGCGGGCAACGTCCATGGAGTCGTGGTCCAGATGATGGTTGAAACGTTCTTTCCCGCGAGCGCAGCGTCGATCGCGCCGGGATCGTCGAGCAGGCGATACTTCACCCAGACCGTGCTGCTAGTGTGGTTGTGGTATTCGACTTCGGCTTCGGCCAGCGCGGTCTCGTCGTGCATGCACCAATAGACCGCACGCAGTCCTTTGTACACGAATCCGTTTTCGTAAAACGAAAAGAATGTCGAGAGCACGACCGACTCGTACTGCGGATTCATGGTGGCGTAAGGCCGGTCGAATCTTCCGAACACGCCGATGCGTTTGAATTGGATGCGCTGCAGATCCAGATATTTCTGCGCGTACTTGCGGCACTCGGCACGCACAGCCGTGGCCGCCATCTGGAGTTTCTTTCCACCGAGTTCCTTGTCGACCTTGATTTCGATGGGCAGGCCGTGGCAATCCCAACCCGGCACGTAGGGAGCATCGAATCCAGCCATAGTTTTCGACTTGACGATGAAATCCTTCAGGCATTTATTCATCGCCGTGCCCATGTGGATGGGTCCGCTGGTATAGGGCGGGCCGTCGTGGAGGATAAATTGGGTCGCACCTTGGCGCGCCTGCCGGATGCGGTCATAGATCCGCATCTGCTCCCAGCGTTCCAGCGTTTTTGGCTCATTCTGGGGCAGGTTGGCTTTCATGGGGAAGGCAGTTTTCGGCAGATTAATCGTCTTCTTGAGATCGAGTGGCACTCAGTAACATCTCCCAAATGATTGAATCTTTTCATTATAGGGAGCGCGGCGGGGAACGTCCACGCGGCCGGCACAGGCGTAACCCAACTTTGAAACTACGCAGGAAGTACATGTCTATTCGGCAGCGAAACTGCACAAGGAAATGCACTGTAAGAACGGGCCGAGTAGAGTTACAATCGGATGAGCAAGAACGAACTCCGACCGAAAATGTTCGCGGAGGTCCTAGCTTCTAAAATCCGGTCGGATTGGAAGCAACTTGTGACAGGCCTCGCTCATCTGTTGTAAGGAGTAGGTTTTAGGGTAGTTTAGTAAGATTTTTCCACACAGGCAGCAAGGAACTCCGAACTGGGAATATGGGATCCGAACAACTGAATCCGAATGGCGCCGGACCTGAGCCGGAGCTTCACCTGCTGATCACGGACAAGCAGTTCGAAGAGCCTCTGTACCGCTCTCTGTTTCGCGAGCTCGATGAATTCTTCTTCCCAAAGAAACTGCCGCCACTGAAGCTCGAGTGTAAGCCTGCGCCGGTTAAAGACATTTGGGGTTTCTACAATTACAAAAGGAATGGCGTACTCGGTTCTACTGGAGTTCACATCCTGCTGGCGGGAATCATTGTGGGAGGAACGCTGATTGGTCGCCACGTTGTGGTGGCCGGCACGAGGCCGCAAGTTACCGTGACGCTGATTGCTCCGGACGAATTGCCCGCGCTCAAGCCGGCGAAGACACAGGTTGGCGGCGGTGGTGGCGGCGGCGATCGCGACGTATTGCAGGCGAGCAAAGGCAGGCTTCCAAAGTTATCGATGGAGCAGATCACACCTCCAGCAGCGGTGATTCGGATTCAGAATCCGAAGCTGGCGGTCGAACCCACGATCGTTGTTCCACCCCAGGTGCAACTGGCGTCGAACAATCTGCCGAACCTGGGCGATCCAATGTCGCATGCGGTGCTGCCCTCGAATGGAACGGGATCGGGCAGCGGCATCGGAGAGGGTGAGGGCGGCGGCATAGGGAAAGGCAAAGGGCCTGGATTTGGTCCGGGAGAAGGCGGCGGCACCGGCGGAGGCATCTTTCGCGTCGGAGCTGGAGTCTCCCCGCCGAGAGTGATTTATCAGCCTGAGCCGGAATTCTCGGAAGAAGCCCGCAAGGCAAAGTTCCAGGGCATCTGCACGCTGGCGTTGGTCGTGGGCGTCGATGGACGGCCCAGCCAGATCCGTGTTCAGTCCAGCCTGGGCATGGGCCTCGATGAAAAAGCGATTGAGGCCGTGAAGAATTGGAAGTTTGAGCCGGCGATGAAAGACGGTCATCCGGTGCCGGTTGCGATTGCGGTTGAGGTGGACTTCCACCTGTACTGAGAGGGTCGGTCCCTGATCCCTCAGGGGCTGAAGCCCACATCAAATAATCACCTGAGGGGCACGGCTGAAGCGGTGCCCTACCCAAAAACCATTCGTGCCCAGCATTCGTACCCAAACCACTTGGGAAATAGCTGATCGCTGGATTATGTGGGGACAGCCGCCTTCGGCTGTCCGTGGCCCAAAGAGCGACTATTTTTTGCCTTCGTGGCTGCTACGAAAGCAGTTCCTCCCTACTCGATATGTCGCTCATCTCAGGACTGAATTTCGAGTGCAAGAGGCAAAGACGCCGGCTCGCGCGGCCGGACAGCCGATGGCGGCTGTCTCCACAAAATTCCTCAGATCAGATCCCGGAATGGGGGCTCACTTGGAATCAGGAATCGTTTCTGCGCAGGACGGCGTAGTGCCCTTCTGATCTTTTTCGGAAACCCAGTCGCTCGTAGATCGCGATCGCGCGTGAGTTGTCACTTCTGACGTGCAAGAAAGGCTTCTCGCCGCGGGCGCGGATCGAGCGCATAACCTCTGTCATAAGCGCAGCGGCGTACCCTTTGCCTAAGTGGTCGGGATGGGTACACACGGCGCTGACCTCGGTGTAGCCGGGGACCTTCATGCGTTCTCCGGCCATCGCGACCAGTTTCCCGGCGTCGCGAATTCCGACGTAATAACCCAGTTCGTGAGTGCGTGTGCCGAAGGGGCCGGGCTTCGTCATAGCTGTGAGGTCCAGCATTTCGGGGGAGTCTTTGTCGCCGAGTTCGACCATTTCCGGTGCGGAGGAATTCGGGCTGGCATGGCCATTCTCGCAGACCATCTGCAGCAGAGGGGCGCCGGCGATGTAATCCCAGCCGTCTCGCGGTTCGTAGGGTTGATCGAGGAACACGGCGGCGGTTCCGCTGGAACCAGTCAGTCTGGCCAGAGATGCATAGCCTTCATCGTTGGGCTGATCGAAGGCACAGAGGGAAGTTACTTCCTGAACGAATCTCCGGGCCTTATCGTACGACTCCGCGAACTGAGCCTGCCGCGTGGTCAACGCCTGCCAGATGACGTTTTCGAGTGGGTGCATTTCGTGTACTTCCCTTTGATTGGGCTCAGGGCCCGAAGGACACACTAAATGCGCTGGGCGGAGGGATACTATCCGAATCTTGCGGACAAATTCTTCACGCGGCAGGCACGCTCCCTTCGCTACGCTCAGGGTCGCGGGGCGGACGAGGCGTCCGCCCCTACACAAACTAATTCTCGACTATTCCTTCAGGTCGACGTGCTCGACGTTTTCGATGGGGAGGCCCAGGAATCGTTGTCCGAGGCGGCGGAACTTTTCGGTGGAGTCGGTGGCGAAGAACTTCAGGCGCGGCGCGGAACGGCGCTCTTCCACGGCAGAACTGGAATCCGGCAAGAGTTCCTCAAAATGGGCGGAAACTGCCCGAGCGGTCGATTCGGCGGAATCCACAATGCTGACGTGATCGGGCGCCACGCGGCGCAGTAGAGGCTTCAACAATGGATAATGCGTGCAGCCGAGCACCATCGTGTCGGCGTCGTGAAAACCGTCGGCAAAGGCTTCGGTCAGATAGATGCGCGCCACCTGTTCGGTCACTGTGTGCTCGACCCATCCCTCTTCAACAAGCGGGACCAGCAAGGGGCAGGCTTTCTCGCGCGCCTGCAGTCCCCGTTCCTCAAGCGCTTTGCGATAAGCGTGGCTGCTGACGGTGGCCTCGGTTCCGATGACGACAACTTTGCCATTCCTGGTGGCGGAGGATGCGGCCTCGGCTCCGGGGTTGACGACTCCGACCACCGGGACATGCGCTGCGGCGCAGATTCTGTCGAGCGCCAGAGCGGTCGCTGTGTTGCAGGCGATGACGAGCATCTTTGCGCCTTCAGATTCGAGAAAGTGCGAGGCCTCGACCGCGTAGCGCGCAACGGTCTCGACTGATTTAGAGCCGTAGGGAAGGCGGGCAGTATCGCCGAAATACGCATATTCGGCGTCAGGAACGAGTTCAAGTAGAGCTTTAAGTACGGTGAGGCCGCCAAAACCGGAATCGAATACACCGATTATGGGACGACGAGGACTCATGGGTTTCCATCATACGGCATCGGATCGGCGCGCCACTTCGCAGCGCCTGCGGTTGTGAATTTACTACTGCATTTCCTTCGCGTTACTTCGTGTCCTTTGTGGTTATAGAACTCAAAGGCGGGAACCACGAAGGACACGAAGGTCCACGAAGGAAGGCACAGAGGCTATTTTGATCGCATGGCTTCGATGAGTCTTGCGCCCGATGCGCTGGATATTCCGCAGCAGGGGCCGGGTGGGATTGGTGCGCCGTGAGGGCAGGTGCGGGGATGGCCGAGGAAGGTGCAGATCTTGTCGGTTGCCTCGGGGGAGAGGATGTGCTCGAACTTGCAGGCCTGCTGCTCGATCTCGGTCTCGCTGTCCATGGCGAGACTGTCGGTGAAGAGGCGCTCGGCGAGCCGGTGACGGCGGATGATGCTGCCGGCGCGCTCGCGTCCGCGCGGAGTCAGTTCAACGATCAGGGTACCGTCTCCGGATGATGCTGCGACCGGTTTTAACGCCTCGTGGCAGGGATTCACAAACGGCTTGTGATCGTGCGCCTGCGGCGGATGAGGAGCAGAAACGACGAAACCCATTTCAATCATCTTCTCGATCGCCAGACTCACGGGAAGGGCGCCGTGTACTTCCATACGCTCGACCTCAGCGATTTCCCCGTTTTCGGCCAGCACCCAGAGCTCTTCTAGAACCTCGTCTAGTTGCTCTTCATCCGCCATTGAGAAAATTTCTTGCGAGGCGATCTTTCCATGATGCAGCTCAATGCGGCGGTCGGCGAGCCGGGCAACGACCGGGTCGTGAGTGACCATGACAATCGTGCGGCCTTGTTGATGGAACTCGCGCAGCAGGCGGAGAACGATTTCTTCGTTCTGCGCGTCGAGATTGCCGGTCGGCTCGTCGGCGAGGATGATCCTGGGATCGTTGATCAGCGCTCGCGCGATGCAGACGCGCTGTTGCTCGCCACCGGAGAGCTGGGAAGGCAAATGATGCGCCCGGTCGCCGAGGCCGACTCGCGTCAGAGCTTCGGCGGCTTCCTTCTGGTCAGTCATGCTGTGGAAGTATTGCGCCAGCATTACGTTTTCGACGGCGGTGAGGAAGGGGATCAGGTGAAACTGCTGGAAGATGAATCCGATCTTTTCGCAGCGCACACGATTCAATTCGGCTGCGGAAATTCCGGCTACGTTCTGGCCGTCGAGCCAGATCTCTCCCGAGGAAGGTCGATCGAGACATCCGATCAGGTTGACCAGGGTCGATTTGCCGGAGCCTGACGGTCCCATGATCGAGAGCCATTCGCCCTGAGCGACGTGCAGAGAGATGTGGTCGAGCGCGTGGATCGAGCTGGCGCTGTTGTCCTTGCCTGTGCCGTTGCCCGACTCTTTGGCGGGGTAGAGTTTGGTGACGTCCTTGATCTGAATCATTTCACTCGCCCCTCAGTATGACCGCAGGCTGCACGCGTCGCAACAGAGAGATCGGAAGAATCGACGAAATCAGGGTTACTGCCATGCTACCTGCCAGTACGATCGGTAGCACGCCGAGGCGAGGCACGACCGGAGCGTGGAAGTTTGCACGGCCAATCCAGGCGGCGATGCCGATGCCGACAAGAAACCCAATCATCGCACCGGTCGCGCCCAGAGCGGCGGCTTCAGCCGCGAAGAATCCATTGAGCAGGCGTTCAGATGCGCCCAAGGCTTTCATGATGGCAAAGTCGCGTCGGCGATCGAAGACCCATCCTATGAGCGTGGAAAGCACGCAGAGCGCAGCCGTGAGAATGATCAGCGCGGCGGCTGCCAGCAGAGTCGCGCGTGTCTTGCCGAGCACACGCGCTTCGCCTTCCATGATCTGTCGAACTGGACGGACGTCGGCGGCAGGAATGACTTGCGCCAACTGATTCATGACTGTCGCGACTTCCGGCGCAGAACCGCTGGCGGCGACTTCAACGGTGGATGGTTGGACGCCGGTCCAGGACACAAATTCCGCGAGCGAAACGTAAATGCGGCTATCTTCGGCCGCGCCAGTTTGCACCGTACCTGCGGGCGTGACGTGCAGAGCGCGTCCCTGAAAGGTGAGATCGAATGGTTGGTTCTTCGGCGAGACCAAGGGAAGCGCTCGCACGCCAACCAGAGCCTGATTTGCGGTTACAGGCCACGCGCTTACCGACCACCAGCGATCCAACTGCTTGACGCGATCAAAGTCTATACCGGCGACCACGATCGGCTGCCCGTCCGTCGTTCGGGCTACGATTAATCCGGAGGGCGCTGCGATGCCGCGGCCGGCGAGCGCGGAATCGACTTGCGAGAGACTTCCGGCGGGAAGGGAAGTGCCATCTTTCCCGACCAGAATGATGTTTGCGCCATAATTGCGAAATTCGCGTTGCAGCTTGGCCTGCACGTCAACATAGAGATTGAGCATGGCTGTCGCTACCGCAGCCGCGACCACCATGGCGAACAACGCTGAGGCAGCTCGGCCGCGCCGGAGGACCGCCGCGCGCACCAGCATGCGCAGGAACATCGAGGTGTGCGGTGCATGAGCCCGAGTGGCCGCCAGATCGTGCGCCTGATGGGACATGGGGGCGCTCACAGTTCACCTCGTAGTGCGAACACCGGATCGAGGCTGACAGCGCGACGGATGGCCATCGCGCTGCCGGCAAAGGTCACGATCACGGCGATGGCGAGGATCACCGGCAAGAGCACAGGAGAAATTGAAATCTGCGAATTGAAGATGGAGTGGCCGATTTGATGGGCCAAGGCGGAGCCGATGCCAAAACCAACGGCACCGCCGATCAAGGCCATCAATGCAGCCTCGGCGAAGAAGACCGACGCCACGGCAAATTTTCCCGCGCCCAAGGCTTTCATCAATCCGACCTCAGCGCGTCGTTCGAAGATGGCAGTTGCCATGGCTGCGGAAACGGCTAGGCCTGAGGCGAACAACGCGGCTAGAGTGATCAGGAAGATCAGACCTTCGATGCGAGTCAGCACCGCCCCTTCGTTCTGCGCTACCTGCCGAATTTGTTCGGCGTGGGAGTGCGACACCGCTTCGGTGAGCTGCAACGCGATCGCCTGCGGATACGGCGTGCAGTACCAACGGTCGTAAATCGCGCCGGACAAGCTTTTTGGATCGCGGCGGGCGAAGGCATCTTCCGGCTTGGTGAGCGCGCTGACGTAGACGCGCTTTACTGCGCCTGGCCGGCCAAGGATTTCTTGCGCAAGGCTCAGCGGCGCGATCATTTCGTCGTCTTCTGCGCCGCCGGTCGAGAGAATCCCATCAATGCGCGACTGGCGGCCAGAGATGTTAATCGTATCGCCGGGTTTCTCGTTGAGTTTGGCGGCCAGTCGTTCGCCGATCAGAACGTCGCGTGAATTGTCGTCCGGCCACGCGCCCGAGACCTTCCACCAAGGATAAAGAGTCTCGGCTCCGGTGACGAACTCTTCATTTCCGTAGGAAACTTTTTTGGAGAAGTAGGTTCCCGTTAACGTGACATCCTGCGGTTTTCCTTCGTGTTGAATCACCGCGCTGACGGGAAGGACGGGCGCAAATCCTACGATGTTGTTGTGCCAGAAAATTCCCTTGATCTTGGGAAGGTCCGCTTCGCTCAGGAATGCGCCGTCGGTGGGCGGCTTCAAGTTGACTCCGCCGATTTCCACATCGAGCGAGTCTTCCTGCGGAGTAACGACAAGGTTGGCGCCGATGGCCCGGAGTTCATGATTGATTTTGTCGCCGATATCGGTGGCGACGGCGATCATGGCCGTGGCTACGGTAACGCCAAGGGTAATCGCGGCTCCAGCCAGGATCTTGCGCCGTTTCTGCCGCCGGAAGGATTCGTATACGAGTCGGACGAACATCGGTTACTGTTGCGCGAACATGCGGCTTCCGCCCGCGATGTCGGCCTCCTGAATGATAATGGCGTCGGCGGTCTGCGTGGCTTTCAGAGGCACTGGATTGCAGCCACCGGCCGTGCCTACGGACTGCGGATTAATCGGAGCTGCGCAGTTCTTGCAGATCACGCCGTTGCCTTTCTTATAGAAACCCACCGCGCCGCAGATTTCGCAGGCGTCGAATACCGTAGCGATCTTGCCGTCGGGCTTTTGATAGAGCCAGAAGCGGACTGGCGTTCCGTTCTCCTTGGCCTGGTAACGGTGCAAATCGCCGTCAGCGACCTGCGAGAGCGGGATCTTGATCTCCCCGTTCGTGAAGCTAACTTCTGTCGCGGGAGACAGCGCGCTCACATTCTTGGTGTAGACGAATTCCAGGGTGACCATGGCGATCAGCACAAAAGAAAACGTGTACACCGATCCCATCCAGAGGCGTTCGCGGCGGGCCGTCCACTCGGCTTTGCGGCGCTCTGCCGGGGATGCAGAGGCATCGAGAACGGGTGCGCGACGCTTGGCCTCAAACAACACCATCAGCGCCGTCATGGCAAAGATGGTGATGAAGAAGAACCAGTCGTTGCTGACGATGGGGCCGATGATAGCCATCTCGCGCTTGGAGGAGGCGATGAAGCCGGCCTCGGAAAGTTCGTGCAAGCCGGAGATGATCAGCTGTGCCGCAACCAGGAACATGATCGCAGTGGTGACGCGGAAGAATTTCTGCAGGTTGATGCGGACACTGCCCTTGACGAACATCACTCCGAAAGCAATCGCGGCGATGAGGCCGAGCAGGGTTCCGAGAAAGCTCATCAGTTCGGTGGAGTTGAGGCTGACGCCGGCCAGGATGAGCACCGTCTCGGCGCCTTCGCGGAGCACCATCAAGAAGATGAAGATGAAGAGGCCGAACCAGGCATCGTTGCCCGCCAGCAGGCCGACCTTGCCTTCGATTTGGCCCTTCATCTTGCGGCCGGTCTTCATCATGAAGACGACCATGGTCACGACGAAGAAGGCGGCGACGAGCTCCACCCATCCTTCAAAGACGTCTTCGTTGAGATGTGCGCGGGAGATGACGACGGCGACGGCGATGCTGCCCAGGAAAGCCGCGCCCAGGGCGGCATAGACGGTCTTGCGCAGCTCCGCGCGCCCGATCTTGGTCAGGTAAGCCAGGGTAATGCCGACGATCAGGGCTGCCTCGACACCTTCGCGCAGGGTGATGATGAAAGCCTGTAACATGCCGTTCGGTCTCGTTCCTTCCTGAACTTAACTCTTGGATGCTGCAAAGACTTACCCGGTTTGGACGTACCCGGAGAAGCCGTCGAAGAGCGGGTTTCAGGCCCGGATGATTTTGAAAATGAATTTCAATTTCAACTTCAAGGATATGCTTCTGCGACCAAAACCGTCAATCCGGGGCCGCACAACCACGTGTGATTGGGATCACACGGTCGGATTTTCGACCTGAATGGGGAGAGGGTGCAGCGGGGACACTCTGGGGTACTGCTTAAAAGTCAAAGTCCCCACCCTGTCGCACAAAACGCGACAAGGATGGGGCACCCTTATGACATCCATTTTAATGGACAAGAGTCATCAGGCTGCGGAGATTGCCTGGGGTACGATCCGTGTCCTCTTGCGGGGCGCGGCGCAGGACCGGGGCGCGGGGATCTTCGTCTTCTCCATGGCGGCGCAAATGCACGGGACCCTGGAGCGAAAGAAGCCGTTCCTTGATGTCCTGAAATTCGTTGGTGTCGACGATGTAGTCCTTGCGGTCGGGAAGGAACGTGCTGATTTCCATTTGCAAGCGGCGAATGCGTTCTTCCAGAAGTGGATAGTTCGAGAACCCGCGGGCCACTTGCGAATGGAAGGGCAGTTTGCTGACGAAATGGTAGCCGGGAATCTTGGCGAACATCGCCGCCCGGCTCGATTCTAGTGCATGCAGTTTTTCGAGAGCGGAGAGCAGTGCTTCGGGGTCGTATCCGGCGGTGTATGCGTATTCGATGCCGAGCAGGTCGGCCTCATACTCGGAATCGCGGCTGAACTTTTTCACCGAGAGCGGACCGGCGACTCCGCTGGCATCTTGCAGAACGATGCCAACCGGCCCGGCCAACAGAGAAAGGGAACCGGTAACGTTGTACAGATCTTTGCGCGTGAGGGCGCGGGTGGCGTGGCGGGCGGCGACGTGGGCAATCTCGTGGGCCATGACGCCGGCGAGTTCTGCTTCACTCTCGGCGGCGAAGATGAGCGCGCTATCCACATATAGAAAACCGCCGGGAAGGCCGTAGGCGCGCGGGATTTCGCTGGAATCGATCAGTCTTACCGTGAACGGGATCTCCGCATCGGAGTTGCGCACAATCTTCTGTGCGAGACGGTTCACGTAGTCATTCAGCACTGGATCGTTGACGATTCGGGAACTGCTGTCGAACGCGGCAGCAAGATTCTGTCCTAGCTGGTGCTCGCGCTTCTGGGAATAAATATTGAAACCGTGGCCGATGCCGCGGTGACCGATTTTGTTCACATCGTATTTCGCAATCTTCTTCGGATCTTCCGGGCGCACCGGGTCCTTTTGCTGCGTAGGGTCGGTGGAGTCTTCGTCGGGGTCGGACGTCGGCGTCTGCGCATTCGAGCCAATGGCGGCAACGAGCACGACGAACACGCAGAGGAGGCTGAAAAAAGTCTCTTGGTGGCGGCTTACATCGAGAGCGGAACAGGATCGCATGGCCCACCCTATCTGGGAGAGGGGAGGATTTTACAACGATTTGAGGAATTCTGGGAACGAAAAATGTGCCAGATGGCTTAATTCTAGCGGCATTTGGAGGATTGGAGATTACAGGCGTTTCAAGAAGGCATTGGCATCAGCCACTGCCGGAAAGAGCTTTTCCTCGGCTTGGAACTCCGGCGAGTGGACGCAACGGCGGCTGCCGCGCAGCTTGACGGGGTGCTTCAGGTGGAGCATCTCGTGGTAAACGATATATTCCAGCACGTACCGCGGCATGGCGGGATGATCGAACATCCGGCTGATGACAATGGCGTTATGCGCGGGATCGTAGTGGCCGAGGATGCGGCGGGTCTTGGTCTGGCTCCAGCTCATGCGGGGACGGGCCATCAGGCCATGGAAAAAGCGGCGGTTCAGGTCTTCGAAGATGGCATCGAGATCGTAGAAGTGACCTAGGGGAGAGCGCAGAAGCTTGCGGCCGCGCATCTGGCGGACAAGGTGGGCCTTGCGGACGATTTCGTGGCTGGCGACGTATTTGCGGTAACGCGCGGCCTGCCCCTGATCGATCGGGCGGCGGTACATCTTGGCCAGCAGAATGTGCGCGATGGCCTTCAGAACTGTGTCGGGAGCGCCTTCCAGCAGGTCGGAGAGGCGAACCAGCAGGCGGCCGTCGCGCAGCCGGATGGTGTTGTTAACGTTGGCAAAAGCGAAGAACTCAACTTTGAATTCGGGCAGGGAAGTGCCTGGACGGAGTTCGGTGTAGCTCTCCTGGAAGATTTCGAGGACGCCGGGGCTCACGGTGAGCGTAGATTAGCACGGGACAGCGGGCGCTGGGCGTCGGACTTCGGACCTTAGCACCGGACGAGGTTCTCCGACCATCAATCGAGTTTTCGCCCGGTGTACACAGTGATGAGCCACGCCATCACAGCCCACACTCCGGGTAGCGCGGTAAGAACCACCGAAAAAATCAATCCGGACTTGTACAGCCGCGTTCGTGGCGTCCCCATGTAAAAAACAGCGTCCACAATCCAACCGAAGGTGTAGCAGATGTTGGCGAATATGCAGTAAACGAGAGGGCCGGTAATCATCATTAGCGGTTCTTCGAAGTCTTCGCCCGGCTTGACTGCGGCGGAACCTGCGACGAGCACAAGAATCCAACTCGCCACGCCGACCGCTCCGATGATGGCATTGAAACCCAAGCGACGGGCTTCCCACCAGCGGATGATGTCTTTCCGAGTGCTCGGGTGACCCTGTTCTGATGACCACGCCAAACTATGTTCCATCGGGTTGTACTCTAAATCCAAGCTAGCCTTTTTCGTTGCTCGAAGAGGTGATGACGTAACGAGCTGATGACGTAACCTCCCTGCGCCGTTGGCGATCCGGTGCAACTATAGAGGCACCTCAGCGGCTGAAGCCGCTCGTCCGTGTGCCACCTTTATCGCAGCGCTAAACATCTTGCGGAAAAACTCGTTTTATATGCGGACAACGCCCCTCAGTGGCTAAAGCCGGATTGATTTTGTGAAACTTAGCGGCGGGGCTTGAAGCCGCGCCCTTTCAAAACGGTTTACGAAACTGTTTTTTTTCGCAAGCTGTTTAGCGCTGCGCCACCTCACGCCTTCTACCACCCCTTCTACTCCGGGCTTACTCCGGTTCCTTTTGATGGATCCTTGACTAGCCTTTTGTGTTTGGCCAACTCTTCCTGGTCTTCCAGCAGCTTGCGATGATCCTCTACAGAACTGTCGACGGTTTCGATTGCGTTATTCAAAACAAATTCGTACTGCTGTGATTCGGCGGGACGAACGTCGGCGGCATCCTTCAGGGCGCGCAGTTTGGCCTGGAACTCGGTATCAGCATCGATGATTGCCTTGAGGGGCTTGCGGATGTCGTTCTTGCGGTCAACGTAGGTGTCGATGTTGTCGTTCAACTCGTCGTAGAGAAGCTGGAAGTCGTCGAGCAGGTCGTGGGTCTGCTTAGCCCGGTCTTTGGTCTTGGGGTCGTTTCTGATCTCTTCCATCTTGACCAGGCGGGCGCGCGCAAACTCCAGGTAGAGGGGCAGTCTCAGCCTTGGCTCCCAGCTAGTGTCGCGTACTTGATTGATCTCCGCCTGAGTCAGGGGATCGCGATGCCGCTGCGAGAACGCCAGGGCTGGAATGAACATCAACAACAGTCCACAGACGAGATGGGATAGTTTCATTTGGCACCTTTGGGAAACATGGCCAGGAGCAAATCATCGCGCACGCGTTCGAGGTGTTTGATCGCTTCTTTTAGCGGTCCTTGTTCCTCGCGGCCGACCACGTGTAGCAAATCATTCAATTTGCGCGTCATAGAGCGGATGGCGATTTCCGTTTGTTTTTGACGCTTGTGGGACTGAACGGAGTAGTCGCGCGCGAGCTCAGAGAAAGCCACCACATCGGTCAAACTGGCTTGCGCCTTCTCCATATCGTCGGCTGCGTATAGCTTGTCGGTCGCGACCAATTGCTTCTCGGCGATCTCAACACAAATCTTGGCCTTCTCGCCTACGTTCGCTGAGGAAACACGCGCCTTCAACTCTTCAACCGTGGGCTCCGTTCGGGCGGTTGCCGTGCTTCCGGCGAAGACGATAGCCAGCAGGAAGACGTTCGATAGCAGCAGGCGAAGCCGTGAGCCCAGGGCTTGAGGGGAATGATACCCAGAAGAACGCTTCGACTTGGGTTTGGCTAAACTTTCGAACCGTCGTGAGAAAGTCAAAATCCCCACCCTGTCGCACAAGACGCGACAAGGATGGGGCACCCTCTGGAGTTTCATCTCCGAGCCAGCCCCATTCGCGGACGTAGACACAGAGTCCCGTCGCGAGCTTTCCACGCACTCCACTGAAACATGCACCCCAAGCATGATCCGGTATCCACTACTTACTTCTTCGGTTCCAAAGCAATCAACCGATGTTTCGCCTGCCACTCCTGATCAGGATACTTCCCATTCGCCCCATCAAGGAAGAGGTGATAGTTTGCCACAGCCTGTTTGACGTCCCGCAAATGGTCGTACGCCGTCGCCCTGAGGAAATAGGTAATAGGAATTTCCTTGAGGAGTTTCGATCGCGCGTCCAAGGCTTTGAGGGTCAGGGCGTAGTCTTTGTTCTCGCTGGCCGCGAATGCCAGATCGCCGTACGCGGGGCCCATGTCGGGCTTGAGTTTTACGGCGGTCAAGAACTCCTTTTGCGCGTCGGGAAACTTCTTCTGGCGCAGCAGGGCTTGGCCGAGTTCATGGTGTAGATCGGCATCGTCGGGATGGGCGGAGAGGAGGGTGCGGTATTCCGCTTCGGCCTTCTCAGGTTTTCCGGCGCTAGTGTAGAGGTCGGCGAGATCGCGCTGCACGGAAACCTCTGCCGGCGCCAGCTTCGCTGCGGCCTCGAGTTCGGCGATGGCATCATCGGGCTTGCTGTCCGCGGCGAGGACGCGGCCCAACTGAACGTGGGCGGCGACAAGGTCCGGATGCGCCGCGACCAGCTTCCGCAATTCGGCC
>DATMOO010000270.1:0-26313 GCA_035568275.1 Candidatus Sulfotelmatobacter sp. | reverse complement strand
AGACTGAGTGATTAGCCGGGCGGGGCGACCCGCAAGGCGACCGGACCTGAAAAAACCGACGGATCTGCGAGGTTCAGTTGGGGTTCGGGACTGCGAAAGCAGTGATCGCATCAAGGGGCTGTGACGGTACATGCTTCCACGCTGTGGGCTCCCTCGCAGGAGCTAGCGGCTAGGGCATAACCAATGTCACGGCCCTTTCAATTTTTTTCCACAGTTCGCCCACCTTTTTACGGCACGGGTCCCGCCCTTTTCTCTTTCTCTCATCAATGAGTCATATGTGATTTATTGCCATCAGTATCGCTGCAAGCTATTATGGACAGGCCCAGCAGCGAGCATCCTCCAAACTGTCATCTCAGAAAGACAACACGCGACCACAAAGACGTTTTATCTGTATTGTTGTTCCAGTCTGTAGGGACCTCGCATAGCATCGGGCGGAGCGCGGCTTCGTCGTTCTCAAGACCTCTGGCCTGAGGGAGTTTCCCGTGAAGCCCACATTGCTATTGTTCTTGATCGCAGGAAGTATCCTGCTCGGCCTGGCAGCCCAGTCGCCCACACAACCGCCCGAAGCAGCGACCGGATTCGACGACCAGAGCAACGGATTTTCCGATCCTGTTCGTCGTCTTGCCGACCAGAAATTTTTCGAGGAAGTTGAGCACATCGCTCCCGATGGACTCGGCCCCCTCTACAATGCCCAGTCCTGCCGCGAGTGTCACCAGACTCCGGTCAGCGGAGCCGCCAGCCAAGTGACCGAGTTGCGCGTCGGGCATCTCGATGCCCACGGCCAGTTCCAGACTCCAGAGATCCCGATCAATCACGGAGCGGAGATCATCAAGGATCGAAACCTGGTGAATGACCGCGCCATCTGCCCTGAGATTCAGGAACGTGTACCTGAAACCGAAACGGTGCGCACCACCCGCCTGGCGACCAATACCCTCGGCGACGGGTACGTGGAAGCTATTCCCGACGAGACCCTGCTCAAGATTCGCAAGGACCAGTGCAAGGCGTCCCGCGGAAAAATTTGCGGGCAGGCGATTAAGGTGCTCGTACCCGAAAGTGAAGGAGCCGATCGGATCGGACGTTTCGGATGGAAAGACCAGCACGCGAGTTTGCTCGCATTTGCCGCTGATGCTTACCTGAACGAGATGGGAATCACGAACCGCCTCCAGCCAACGGAAGTGACCACAGCCTGCAATCCTCCGGTGACGACTATCATCCCGAACACCGACCCGACGAAGATCACGGAACCCAATAGCCTCCCCGATCCCACCGACAACAATCTGGAAGATATCGACCACTTTGCCAGTTTCATGCGGTCGCTCAAAGCCCCGGCCCGGGACACAACGACCACCGCCGAGGTCATGCAGGGATCGCAACTCTTCACGAAGATCGGCTGCGCCAGTTGCCATGTGGACACCATCGTCACGGGCAAGAGTCCGGCGGCCCCCGGCGCGCCGGGATTGCATCCCGACGCGCTCGAGAACCGGACGATTCATCCTTACAGCGACTTCCTCTTGCACAATGTAGGGACCGGAGACGGAATCCCGATCGCGCTGATTGAACACTTCGGCCGCAAGCGAGTAGAGAAGCGAATACGAGAATTGGAAACGTCGAGGGCAGAAACAAAGCAACCCGCCAAAGGAAAACCCGAAGACGAATGTAGCGAGAGCTACCAGACGGCGGTGCTCGAGGGAGAAAAGCATCCTGACCTGTTGCGCGATACTCTTTGTGCCCGCAACAAGATCAGAACCGCCCCGTTATGGGGACTTCGCGTGCGCTCGCGTCTGATGCACGATGGCGTATCCGTAGACCTCGGCGATGCCATCCGCCGTCATCAAGGCGAGGCTGAGGAAGTAACCGAGCGCTTCGTCAAACTAAAGCCCGCAGAGAAAAAAGCGCTGCTGGCATTTCTGCAATCGCTGTAAGCTTCTGGCCGGCGGGCCATCAGGCGCCGACACAAAAGGCGAAATGACCTGTTGTGCTCTGCCTGGTCGTGTGCAAAAAGGAAGTAACAGGAAGGTGACTGGGCTGTTTCCAGTCGAGCGAAGGATTCTCGCAGGCCACTCTGACTTACAGAGCTTCTCCCCGCCTGATTTTGCTCCTATTCGGCGGCATCCCTAACAGCCCAGCGATTCTAAGGAAATGCTAGTCGCTGCGCTCCGCAGGCCGAAAGTAACGAAGGTAACTCGCGCCAGCATGCAGCTACGCCGCCGCACCCGATGCCTCTGCGGCGTCGACGTCCGGCGGCTTGCCGCCCATAATGAGAAGCCACAACATGAACACAATCTCCCCAATCATCCCGGGCTGAGAGTAGGTATCCACCTTGTCCTGATATTCCGGCAAAAGAATTCCCGTGAGACTCAGGATCACCCATGCCACGCCGGCCAACCCGAGCCACACTCCCAGAAACCGCGGCAAAAAGCACGACCTGTACACCAGCAGCCCCAGTGGAAAAAGCCATAGCCCCCAAAACATCTCGGCGACGACAAATCCCTGGCCATGCAACTTGATGAACAACATGGCCAAAGCCTCCCGCTGAGTCTTGTCGAGCACAGATAAGAAGTCCGCCCCGCGCACCAGCACGAGCGCAGCGATCGAGTTCAGCTCATTCACGAACGCGATCGGAACCGACGTCACAATCAACATCACCATCATCGAGGCATACCGCCGGCTCACCCCTTTGAGCAGATCATACAAAGCCAGCGCCACGAAGATGAAACCGGCCTGACCGATGATCTCGCCCGCAATGCCGAAGCGAAACAGCGTCTCGTGGGCCAAGATGTTGCTAGCCGATGCCGCCGCGTTTCCGTGCACGATCACCTTGCCGGGAACATAGCCCATAGCGAAAAAACCGACGATTGACGTGAGTACATACAGTAAGCCTGCCAATCTTCCTGGGTTCTTCATAAAGCTTGTGGGTCCTCGCGTGTGGAGTCTGTAACGTGTCTCATAAATTGCTTTGAAAGAGTGCGGCTTTCAGGAGCGCCGAAAAAAGCCATAAAAGACACGGGCTTCACAGTTTGCTGAAAAACTCTTTTTTGGGTGGCGCAGCGCTTTTCAGCGCTGCGATAAAGCCTCTCTTTTCTGATGGGCTTTTAGCCTCTGAGGGAAGAGCCTAGGTCCAGCAACCAACTTATGAGACCAGTTGACCAGTTCTAGCCTGAGATACGGCAGAGATTGTCAAAAGTTCCGCGACCCGGCTCTGTCCGCGCAACGACAATCCCAGCTGTCAAGAAAAATAGCCCCACGTTTCTGATCTCACCTAAGCTGGCGAAATTCGACAACAAGTTTGCCGCGAAGAATGCGGCGTAGTTGTTGACGGCGGAGTTCACGACAAAGCGAGACCTAAGATTAAGAGTTGCACTCGGAATTCAACAAAAGCTGAGACCGGGACCACCTGCACGGCGCCTACGAATTCCAACTAAAAAACAACCCTGCCACCCGTGGGATGGCAGGGTTTATTGTTCAAGTACTCCGACGACTGCTATTTTCCGTAGAAGTAATCGGCGAAGGCTTTCGCGTTCGGCGTTCCCACGCCAGTCACGTTGTCCCAGCCCGACTTCGTGTGCAACGCCAAAGGATCGTTGCACGATGTCCCGTCCAAGGTGGACTCGGGCACATCCGCGCAATCACTACCGAATGAAATGGCGAGCGATGTGAACTGCAGGTACGGGTAATCCCACAGCCCAGTGACGAACCTTGTGGCTGAGGAGCCTCCCATTACGGTGTTGGCGTTGTAGTTATTTGTACCGGTAGATTCCTGAATCGCTGCGGTCACGTTGTGCTTCGAGGTAACCGGAACGATATCGAATACGGTTCCCGCTGGCATCGAGTAAAGATAGGGTGCGGCCTGACCGAGCTCTTTTCCACCTCCCGCCAAGGCTTCCTGGTTGGCGATGGCCCAGAGTCCGGAGAACATTGGAGCTGCCAGACTCGTGCCTCCGACCACCTCCCACACCTGGGCCGGAGCCTGGAACGGAATGCTGATTAGGATCGCTCCTCCGGTAAAGGGATCCGCCAACCAAGAGATGTCCGGAAGTAGGCGGTACTTGCCCGGCAGCTTTTTCTGGTACGACGGTTTGGCGAAGCCGCCCAGGCAGGCCGGTGGGAACACAGTTTGATCGTTGACAACACAGTTGGCCGCGCCGCCGCCGGAACCAAACTGGAACCCGAACCAGAGGGGAGGATCGAAGACGAACCCTGTCTCGGCCAGCAAGGTTTCGTTGTTTCCCCAACCTGCTTGCCAGGCAATCGAGTTGTCGGGATTCAGTGCCAGACTTATCCCTCCGACGGCAGTGGCCCACGGAGAATCAGCGGGTGCGCTGACAGTCTGCGGAATTCCAAGGATTGAAAAGTCGCCGGTGTCGCCCGTCGAGAAGTTGGTTGAAATCCCCATGGCAGCGGCTTGCTCGGAAATCAGGCTCTCCGTTTGCAGTTCCGTCGTGGGAGTGAACGATTCGGGTGACCCATAGCTGCCCGAGAGGACATTTCCCAGGCCCCGGTTCACGACGTCAAACTCCGCCTCGTTCACATCCTGAAAGCTGGCTGACGGCGGAACCACCAAGTTGATATTCGCGCCCGGCGCGATAGCGTGCGCCCATTCCACATCCAGGTTGATTTCTACCTGGTTCCAGGAGATGCAGAAGCTGGGTGCCGTGTAGATGATGGCGAAGTTCGACGGGGTCAACTGCGGTAGGCCGTACTGCGCCGAAAATGCATTGGCATCCTGCTGAACCGTAGCCGAACCGCACCAGTCGACGATCGCGATCGTCTGGCCGGTGCCGTCGTATCCCTCGGCGTACAAGCCGGTCAGATTGTAAGCCGTCGCGATCGATGTCGGTGTATAGGCGCAGCCTAAGTCGGTCAGGTTCGGCTCATTCAGTTTGTTACCCGAGTAGGTGCCGATCGGCAACGCGCCGGTATTGTTGGTAGAAAACGACTCGGTTTCCGTGCCTGTAAAACACTGCGACGAAAAGATATCGGCACTCGTTACCGCAGCCGGTTCCGCAGTCGACGGTTTCACTACCGCTGCGGCAGGCTTGGCACCGCCGAAGGACGTCGGACGAACAACCAACGGATGCTCGAACCCTCCCGTATCAAGTCCGGACACGGCTGTTGCGACCGCCCCTGCTGCTCCCTCGACATACGGGTCGCTGGCGTTAGCGCGGATCGTCTGGTCGCCGACCTGATACTTGTTGAGTTGCACCCGGAACGCTTCCTCCACGTCGCCGACCGTGCCACGCGCGCGCACGTAAAAATTGCTCGGGCCCGTCTTGACGACCTTCAGATTGTGGGCTGCAAAAAACTGCCGCACCGTCCTGGCTTCTTGCACCGTGGGCGCGAAACGGGCAGCGATATCCTTCCGCGTCAGCCAGTGATGGTAGTTAGGAGAATTGCGATCATAGAGCGACCGCGTCAGCGCATCGAATTGCCTTTGATTGTGCATCCGTAGCCAGATGCTTACCTCGATCACCTTCGTCGGGTCTTCGGTCCCAACATTTTTCGCCGACGCCACATAATTTGGCGTGTTGTGCGCAATGAATCTTCCGGTGGCAGCAAAGCCCTGCGATGCAAGGCACCCGATCAGCACCACCACAAACAGCCCCAGCGATATGTCCCGCACTGCTTTGTTCTTGGCTGAAAGCACAACTGCATTGCTAGAGTCCATTTACTCCTCCTGTATTGACTAGACAACCGTATCTTCGGACTTACTCGTTATTCCTTGGGACGTGACGTCCGTTCGCACCAACACGAATTACTCGACAAATGAGCCGACTCACTTCGTTGCAGGTTGAGTTTCGTTGAGAGTTGAGATGACGGGTGGGAATTGAGAGCGACATCCTACCCCCATTCGTAGCGAATGGTCAATCGTTAAACGCATCGTTAAACGCAACGCTGTCGTTAAACGCAACACCCGGCTGTCGCTCTTGGCGCGTCCGTGGCCCGATTTGACGGGTTCCCTACCTTTCCCCACCAAAAACCTATGACGAACTCTCGTCCTATCACAGCTCGCCTTACGCAGCGATGCTCACGCGCGAGTGATTCGTGACGCCGATCTTCGTGATTGAGATCAGGACCACCATCGGGCGGTTGGCACTTGCGAGTGCCGGCCCAAAATCGTAACGACCTCTGCCATGCCGAAGAAAATCGTTTTACTAAATCGCCGCCCGCTGTGGGATAATTCCTGACCGTAAATGATTTCCGCAACTGCGTATCTGTCTGTTCGCAGAAAATCACTTCAGCACTTGTGAGGGCGAAAACTTCTATGTCCAAAAATCCCCTGTCGCGCCGCCAATTCATGCAAATCGGTTCCGGCGCTCTCGTCGCCGGCACCGTCGCTAAATCCGTTTTGCAACCCCACATCCTCAATGCCTCCTCGCGCCCGATTGCGCCCAGCGACACCGTGCGCTTCGCTTCAATCGGCACCGGCATTCGCGGATGTGAGCACCTTCAAGCTTCTCTCTCGGTTCCGGGCATTCAGTGCGTCGCGGTTTGCGATCTTTACGACAGCCGGCATACCGCCGCGCAGGAAGCCGTAAACAACCCGAGCGTCCCAGCTACCCGGGATTATCGTTCGATTCTCGACCGCAAGGATGTCGACTCCGTCCTGATCGCCACCATGGATCACAACCATCTCCAGATCTTTCAAGATGCCTGTGCCGCCGGCAAAGACGTCTATTGCGAGAAGCCGATGTCGCATACCCCCGAAGACGGATTCGCCATGGTCGAGGCCGCGCAGAAAAATAAGCGCATGGTCGCTATCGGCAGCCAGCGCGTCAGTTCCGTCCTTTATGCCAAGGCGAAAGAGATCTTCGATTCGGGCAAGATGGGCGAAGTCTTCTCCATCAATGCCTACTGGGACCGCAACTCGCCCAGCGGCGCCTGGGTTTACCCCATTCCGCCGGATGCCAGTGAGAAGACGATCGACTGGAATGCCTTTCTCGGCAAAGCTCCCAAGGTCCCCTTCGATCCCATTCGCTTCTTCCGCTGGCGCTGTTTCCGCGACTACGGCGAGGGACTCGGTGGAGATCTCTTTGTTCACCTGCTCTCCGGCATTCAGTTCGTCGCCGGAATCAATGAGCCCGCACAGCGCGCTCAGTCCTCCGGGGGTCTTTTCCACTTTAAGGACGGGCGCGACTTCCCCGACCTCATCGAGACTCTCTACGATTACCCGAACTGCCGCGTGACCCTGCGCTGCAATCTGAATAACAACGGTGGAGAATTCATCGGCTTCTACGGCACCAAGGGCACGATGATCATCAAGGACTCCACACTCACCTATAAGCCCGAAGACACGCGTCCCGAGCCCGAAGGCTATTCGATTTTCGGTTGGCCGAAGGCGCTGCGCGATCAGTATCTGCAGAAGTGGCACGAGGAGCATCCCGAACCGGAAGCTCTGAGGTGGAAAGTCGACGAAACCGGCGAATCCTACGTCAACCCACCGGGCTACAGCGACACCGTCGATCACCAGGCGAACTTCTACAACGCGGTGCGCACTCGCAAACCAGTTGTCGAAAACGAAGTCTTCGGCAACAACGCCGCCATAGGCTGCCACCTGGCGAACTTCTCCTACTTCGAAAAATCCGTAGCAGTCTGGGACAAGTCAGCCAAGAAGATCGTCAAAAGTTAGCCGGAACGAGGAACCACGAGGGTGCCCCACCCTTGTCGCGGTTTAAGCGACAGGGTGGGGTTTTTGACTTTCTGGTGAGGAAGACACGATTTCACCCGTAACAAACTGCTGCCGGAATGGGCGCCTCCGTCACTTCTTAAACACCGCATCCAGCGCCGCCTGCGCGATCGCTTCATCAATTTCTGACTTAGCGCCACTCGCGGCAATCCCTCCGATGGTTTGCCCGTCGACCTGGATCGGCAGCCCGCCCTGATTAGGGAAAAAATCGGGGAAGGCAAGTACCGCCAGATTCCCGGCCTTCAAGGCATCCTCTCCGTCCTTCGATGGCTTCCGGTACAGCGCCGAGTGTCGCGCCTTCTTCTGAGCAAACTGGATGGTGTTGAGCGACGCGCCATCCGCCTTCTCCAGAAAGAGAAGATTCCCGCTGTCGTCCACAATACAGATGGTCACCTCAACGTTGAGCTTCTTCGCTTCCGCCTCGGCCGCGGCCACCAACGCCTTGATCGTGGCCAGGTCCAGGCGCTTCTTGGTTGGGAGCTCAGCCACAGAGACGGCCACCATGAAAGTCAGCATCACAACAAAGAGTTTGAACATGCCACGGATGCTAGCAGCCGACGTGCCAGTTTTCCAGGTGCACCCGTTCTGCAGACGCGGGTGCCCCACCCTGGTCGCGTTTTTTGCGACAGGGTGGGGATTTTTACCTCCAACTAATCGTACTGAAACCCAGATCGTACTGAAACCCAGATCGCTACTTCGGCAGAACAATCAGGTTCTGCACGTTGGGAATCGAGTGCGGTGACGCCGGAGCCCGCGTCGCCCCGGTCGAGGTCACAGTCCACACGAAAAGCTTTCCTGCCTTCAGGCTGATCGCGTACACATGGTTCGCGTTATCCCAGAAAACCTGGTCGATCGTGTTCCCGGTCAGAAGCCCGGTGAACTTCGTGATCGGATTCGCTCCATTGAAATGGAAGATCTGGAACCCCGCTGTCCCACCAACGGCTAAATACTTCCCCGATGGCGACATCGAGTAGTCGTTCACCGCTCCCACGAGCACGGTTGGCATGTTCGAGAACGTGCTCTTGGTGGTCAGATTCCCTGTAGCACCTGCTGTGTAAGACGCCAACTGCCACAGGCCATCCTGTCCCCAGTTCGAATTCAGCGGCTCGATCGCAATCGCGAGATGATTCGTCGGATCAGCAGCCGCCTTCCATGGACAATAGAATCCGCCCGATTTCTCCGCGGGAAATGGAAAGGTGGAGTTCAGGTACGAGAGCGTCCCGTCCGTGTTGCGCTTCACTCCGATGATCTCCTGATCGAAGTGATAGCAGCTGGATGAGTACGCATACACGTTATTTCCGATGAAGCTCACCGGAGTGTTGTTCGGTGGGCCTCCCGCCAGATCGCCGATCTTCGTCAGTCGTCCGCTGGATTGGTTAATGCTGAACGACAGGTAATCGTTGTTGGTCGTGTAGTAGTCCGCATACAGCGTCGAACCGGTGTGATCCAAGTACACACTTATAACTGCGGCCCCGGGATTCGTCACCTTGTACGTGTCTTTGAATGTGAGGGCCCCGTTGGACGCAATCGAGAACGAGTTGATGTCAGTGTCCACGTTCGCCACACCAAACAGCCATGCTCCATTGACCGCCATGTAGTTCACGTCGTATGGAAACGGCGAACCAGCAATCGCTGTCAGCGCTCCGTTGGAGGCCGCCGAGTATGCGTTGATCTGGCCCGTGCTGCTCGTCGGTGCGCTGGAAACGTACACGTACGCGACCGGGGAAGCCGGGGGCTGAATTGAGTTTGATTCAGTTGATGAGGACGTGACCTGAGCGGATGCCAGAACTGTGCTGGCGCAGATCGCTACGAACGCGAGCGAACACACCGGGATTCTGCGAGACATACAATTGATTGCTGCTCCACCGGAGAATTGGAAATCGACCAGCGAGGATTCAGATGCTGTCCTGCCGTTCTGGGTTTAATCCGACAACGTCGAGTAAATACCTAGTGATATTCGTGTACTGGCGCGAACGCCACGAATCTCTAAAAATCCTATCTTCCCTTGTCACCGATTCAGACAAGTTCTTCCGCCTTGCGATCGAGTGTTTGCTTTAGGCGTCCAAGGATTTCACTGTATGAAAGCTCGGATAGCCCTCAAATCCTTCAACCTCGGGATGTCTGCCCACCCCCATCAGAAAACAACATTGTTAAATCTCTAAATTTAACTTGGATTGCCGGAGAATCTGGAGTATCTTTCCCGCATTGAAATTGGCGCAAGGCCCGCCAAGCCTGCTTTCCGGGAACCGTCGGTCACGTCAAAGTCACCCTGCTCGCGTGATCGATAACAGGTGAAGTGAGGTCTCAGCAGATCCGAGGGAATTCTGCCGTGAAATCTCCTCTTTTTGTCTGCATCTTGTCGTGCTCTCTTCTCAACTGTTCCTCCTATGCCCGCAGCATCCAGGCCGGCTCGCCCGATAACTCACAGCCTGCTACTGGAGCCGCGCAGGCTCCTTCCGAAAACCAGGTGCTGGCCTCTGCGCACTTTACGATTCCCGGTCCGGAGCGTTCCTTCCTTCGCATGGCCGGCATCAGCCAGATGGTCAGACCCGAAGAAGTCCTGCCTCTGTTGAGCAGGAATGTCTTTATCGAGGGCTATCAGGGTTCCAGTCAACCTACGGAGTTTCTTATCTTGCTACGGCGTTATGTCGTGCAGGCAAGAGAACTCACCGAGTTAGCGGCGCACAACGGCATGGTCATCCGTGTTGCTGGTTGTGACGACGCCCAGCCGCTTCTGCATATCCTCGGATACCGCACTCGTCCGGATTGCGGCAAAGCTGACACCGCTTTACTTACCGACGATCCCGAACGCGCATTCCTCACCATCGATTCCGGATTCCCGCTGCCAGACCTGGAGCGGACGCTACAGGGAGGAAAAGCCTTCGAGTACGCCTTCTCGCCTTCCGCTGTGCCGGTGCTGTTTGCCGGAAGCGAGTGGACTATGGCGAGCAAAAAGAACCACACCGAAAATAGCAGAGACTTGCTCGACACAATTTTGAACGATCCGGCAGTGGCTCGTCTCTACTGGGCGCTCTCGCGGATCGAACCGGAAACGGCTGGCTTCTTGCAGCACTCCATCGGACTTCAGAAGCTGGTCCCCTACGCCGCCGTTCTTGATTTCTATGGCCGGGAGCTATCCGTTTCGAGCGGCAAAATCAGCGTGCCGGGCGGGGTGGCCGCGGAATCTTCCTGGAGCGATTTGGTCGGTGCAACCCCGTCCAATCCGTCCGCCTTCATCTCCAAACTGCTGGCCCGCGACAAGGGATGGCTCGCCGCTTATTTCGATGTTCTTTGCCGTGCCAATAGCGAGCAGCAGGCCTATTTCACGGATCCGCATCGCCTGAAATTTTTCTACAGCGCACTACTCTCGACCGATTCCTCCGACAAGCCAACCCGTGGCACGTTCCGCCCCGTTCCTGAAATGTTGCTTCTTGTCGCTCGCCTTCCGCTCGATAGTTCGGGACAGCCTCAGGTTCCCGGAGGTCTCGAATCCTGGAAGCGAATTCTTTTCGATGGCCATCACCGAAACGTGCTTCGCAAATGGGCAAAACCGGACAAGTTGGCTCATCCCGATGACCTCGTTCGAATGCTATTTGCCCTGTCCCGCACTCACGACACCGATCTTCTTCAGCTCTACATGGCGCTCAGCCAAATCGACAGCAGAAGACCGGCCGATCACCGCCTCGCACCTGCAACCGTCGAATTGTTAGCGCGCAAGTACGAAGACTACAGCGATCAATACCGCATCTTCTCCGAGTTCCCGGAGTTAGGCGACGAGTCGATCACACTATTCCTCGATGTAGCGCAGAGCCTGAGCAATGCGCCGATGGCATTTCGAGCCAACGCGTTCGGCACCTTCCAGGCAAGCGTCGGAATCTGGCAGATCCTGGCCCGTCAGGGACAAATCCCGCCATCGCGCCTCGATGAATCCTGGCAGCGCGTAGTCCGCCCTTTTGCGGGCATTCGATCGGCAGGTCATCTCTATGACGCCGGCCGGAATTCCCTGGGAGAGATCTTCCGCGTCTCTCTCGGCAAGCCGCACGGCTCTCAGGACGACATCATTGAACTGCTAGCCGGACCTCCGCAGACCACTCCGCAAGGAAAGCAGATGCACAACGAAGTTGCCAACCGCATCCGCTCCGTCCTTGATGATCAGCGCCTGGTCTCGATCGATACACTCATGTCGGTAGGCGATGGACTCGCTGAAAAAGAACGCGGCAAGCATCCCGAAGAGTACGTCGTCCTGCTCGCGGCGCAAACCCGCGAATTCGAAATGCCGCGCCCCATCTTCAGCAACGGTGAAAGAACCCAGTGGGCTGCTGGCATTTACAACAATCACCACACTGATGTGGAGATGCGCACCGACTTGCCCAAGCTCCTCAAAGCTCCAACAGCCTCGCGCTCGCAAATCGAAGAGGCCCGAGGCCAACTCGCCTCGTTCCTCCGCGACACTCTCGTCGGCCTCAACTACGCTTACTACGAACCGCCCGGCGCGCAAGCCCTGCACAACAATCCGCTCTTCGTTCGCTCCCATGATTTTGCCGGCGAATCTGTTACTGGAATCTCGAGCCTCTGGCAAGCCCCGGTGCTTCTCGGCCGCGGAACTCCTGCAGGCGGCGGCGCTCACTTCGTCGGCTCTCTCGCCGATCTCCCTTACGTGCTGGCGGAGCTTGAGCAGGATTTCATTTCGCCCAACAGCGTTCAAGCGCTCGTATGGGGTGAGATGACTCCCGGCATGCTGACCAGCGCCATCCTGCCGCGGTGGTGGAACGTTAGCCCCTCGGAGTTGCACGCCATCGCTCTCTACCAGAAATCCGGCGAGGAGCTTCTTGCCGCTTCTGAAAAAGATGAAGCGTTGCGCGCCAACGTGCTTGCGATCTTGTCCAACCGCCTCCTTCCCCAGCAAGCGCGGCGGATCGAGCAGGCAATGCGCGCGGGAAACGTCGCCAACATCATTCCCCAGATGATGCCCGCCGACACCTTTTACCTGGCCGCGGAATTCCAACAGAAATATCCCGAGCAACCTCGTACCTTGGGAACGTCAACTCAGGAGCTGCAGGAACTGACTCGTCAGCATCCCGACCAGGTCAACTGGAAACGCCTGTCGCACGACTTCGGCACCCCTCATCCGGTCATGGCGCAGAACTATGGTCCTGAACTGCTGAATGTAGCTCCCATGCCGCCCTTCGCCGGATCCTCCAGCCGCTTCCTGCCGGAATGCTGGGATTCACCCAACTTGTATTGGGCTCGCTTGGCCGATGAGGCGGGCCTTCCCCCTGTGATGTTGAACCGTTTGGTACCCGAGCTGACGCAAAGCATGATCCAGAGAATCTTCGCTACCGATTTCGAGGATTGGCCTGCGCTTCTTCGTGCCATGCATGAGACCGGAGCCGACTTCCGGCAAGGCAAACTGGGATCTCCGCAACGAATCAGCGCCGTTCAGCATTGAGAGCTGTCTCTTAAATCGTTTGTGATGGGTTGGCCAAGTTAATTGGGTTGACAGAGTGATGGGTTGGCCAAGGTTTTGATAGGGCACGGCTTTTAGCCGTGCCGTTCGGGTTCGCAAAAGAATGCGGGGCTTTAGCCCCTGAGGGAATCGCGCTCATGGTAAGGAAATTTCATTTGGCGGCCGCACTCTCTTTTCTATTGTTCCTGGTCAATGAAACTGCGACCCGGGCGCAAGACAATCCCGACATCCACGTTGTCGTAAACATGGTCCAGCTCAACGTGGCCGTCACCGATAACAAGGGCAACTACATCACCGGACTCAAGCCCAGTGATTTCGCCATTTACGAAGATGGCATCAGGGAAAAGCCCGCCACCTTTGCAGAAGGAGATGCACCCGCACACCGTCTGGACGATCTCGGACAGGAGGCTTCTTCCGTCGCGCCCTTGCCGGACTCCTCCGCCGGATCTTCTGACAGTGTCCCGGCTCAGACTTTCGATCAGCTCATAAGCGGCTCCAACGTCTTCGTCCTCTTCGACACCAGCGACTACATGTATCGCGGCTTCGTGTTTGCCCAGGACGCAATCTCCGAATTCATTCGCTCGCTGGCCAAAGCCGACAAGATTGCCTTCTATTCTTACAGCCGCGATCTCTCGCGGGTCGCCCCACTCACCGCCGACCGCGGCCAATTACTGCAGGCCGTCCGCTCCACGGTTGCCGGCGACCAGGCTGCCCTGTATAACGCGCTTCTGCTCACTCTTAAGGACGCTGCGCAAAACCGTGGCCGAAAAGTCGTCGTCGTATTTTCCAATGGCCCCGACAATTCCAGCGTCGTGCCCCCCGAAGACGTAGCCGAATTCGCCCAATCCTCCGGCGTCTCCATCTACATGATCAGTACGCAGGAAGCCCGGCTCGAGCCCGTCTCCACCGCAGTGTTTGACCGCATGACGGCGGCCACCGGCGGCAAAGCCTACTTCGCCCGGAACTGGCGCGATGAGCACCGCGCCTTCGCCTCGATCCGCGATGATCTCGCTCATCTCTATTCCCTCAGCTACTACCCCAAAGCGAATCCGAACAACGGATGGCGCGCCGTCACCGTAAGGCTGGTGGGGGATCGACTGAAGAAATATAAGGTCCGGACCCGCAACGGCTACCGCCCCCAGCCCACGCGCTTCTCCGGCGCCGACAAATCAACGTTGTCCGCTCTGACTCCATAGCGGGAAACGGCCCTCGGAATTTAGCGGGTGCCCCATCCTTGTCACGCCGCCTTTTGGCGAACAGGGTGGCGAACAGGGTGGGGATTTTGACTGTGTCTTTTCCTGAAAAATGTGGGCAGACGGAACGCTCACCATCTTTGGGGTGGGACCGGTTGCGACCTACCGCTGAGAGACCCAATCCCCGCAGGACCCCTACTTCTTCTTCGGCAGATACTTCTTCTCAATCGACGCCACGACCACGTAGTTCGGGTCCACCATCTCGTTGAAGTGGATCTTCGCGACCTTCGACAGCAGCTCGTACGCATCCATCTCCGACAGACCGTAGTCGCGATGAATCCAGTACACCAGTTCGGTCAGCGCGATCCGCACGGCGTCGTCCGCCGGACGATACGCGCCCACGGTCATGATCGCGTCGTCGTTCTCAAACTGCGGCCACTCGATCTTGCGCCCCTTGATCACGCTCACCTGCACGCGCGCCTTCAGCGGTACCTCGATCGCCGACCCCGCCGCCTCGCCGTCGCCCATCGCCGCGTGCCCGTCGCCCAGGTACAGCAGCCCGCCCTTCACGTTCACGGGAAAGTACACGGTGTTCCCTTCGCTCGCCTCCGGAGAATCCATGTTCCCCCCAAACTCGGCGGGGACAATCGAACTCCTGGCCTCTCCATTCGCCGGAGCCACGCCGATGCACCCAAAGAACGGACGCATCGGAATCTTCACGGCGAAATCCGAATCGAGCGCCTTAAACGTCGCCGTATTATCCGCATGATTGATTGGATAAAACCACACCCGCTCCTGCCACGGAGATTTCTCGAGCACCGGCGTGTACTTCGACGAGTTGATCGATCCAAATCCTGGCGAGAACGCACCCACGCCGTAGTCGCCGTCCACCTGCAGATCGAGAATCTTCACCGCCAGCGTATCCCCCGGCTCCGCGCCCTCGATGAAAAAAGGACCGGCCAGCGGATTGTCCCCCTTCGCCATGTCGAGCGTATCGCCCGGCTTCTTCAGCCCGTTGCCGAAACAGTCGAGCGTGTTGGTGTCGAGAATGTCCCCTGTCTTCAAATGCAGCACAGGCTCCGCCGTCGCGAAAAGATATTTCACGTTCGCATTCGTGGTCGTGTAGTGCACCACGTTCTGCGCGGTCGCCAGGCAACTAACCGAAAGGATGACTAAAACAAGTCTTGGGAAGTGCACGCGAGTCCCCCGATGTATTTGGAATTCCAAGATTGTCGCACAGCCGTGAGCGAACGTCGCACAACCCAAGACGAATCTTGCACATCGTGGAAGAACCACGCACAGCCGTGGAAGAGCGGCCCTTCAAGGGCGCGTTCGTCGTACCGAGGTGAAGCCGGGCTTTAGCCCAAGTGGTCGTCTTCTCAAGGCTCAACGCGTCACTGCGGACTCGCTTTCACTGTGACCGAAGGCTGCTTCTGAGTCGAATGCAAATCCAGCACGTAAGCCGTCTGATCGCGCGTCAGGACGAACAGCCGTCTTCCATCAGGCGAGAATTTCTTGTAAGCAATCGAAACCGGAAAGCGGTACGTGCGCAACAACCGTGAATCGGCCAGCCCGTACACATTCAAGTCGCCCTCGCCCGCGGAAACCGCATAGGCTTCACCCGCGCTCGAGATCACCGGTGAATGTCCAAAGACATGCCCCACCGCCTTGCCCGATGCCAGCGAATAGGTGATCACCCGGTCGCCGGTCACCTGCAACGCCACCCAATCGCGGTCGACGTTTGCGCTTTGGACCGAGAACGAATACTTGTTCGTCTTCACCAGCAGTTTGCTAACGACTGAGTTTGTGGCGACATCCACGAACTCATAAAGCATGTCTTCTTTTTCAGCTGAGCTTTTCAATTCCGGAAACTGCTTCAGCGCTTCATGGGCCGCCCCGCTCGATACCGGCCAGCCCAGCAGGACCTCTTTATAATCCGGGGTCCAGGCGAAGGACGGAGGCTCCTGCGGAAAATGGCGCGTCCAGAGCGTCGTCTTGGTGCGGAAGTCGCGCAACTCGTACGTCCAGTTCTTGCGTTGATACGGGTTGTCCTTTGAGGGCGTGCGCACCAGCAAATACGGGCCCTCCTGGCTGGCCAGAAGGTCCCCAATCGAAAACACACGAGACGCCGCGCCCTGTTTATTCAGCTCCACTACGGCGCGCTCCTGTTTGTCCTTCTCCGGAAAATCCGCGTAAAACGAATCGTCATCGCCAAACCATCCTTCGCTGAATGCGCGCACATGCTGCACGCGCGCATTGTGCGGTATGTCCCAGAGCGCGCCCCGGCTCCCGGTGGACGCAGCCAGCCAATCGAAATCCGACGACACCGCGATCGCGCGGTTGTTTCCCAGATGGGCCTGCGTCAACTGCGCCCGCGCCAGGATCTTTGCGGAAGGCACCTCGATCAGCAGAATGCGGCCGTCGAGTTCCTCGTACACCACCGTATTGTTGTACAGGTCTCCAGCGTCTTCCTTGAGGATTCCATTCAGTTTTCCAGTCGCCGGATCGACAAATCCACGCTTGCCCGTTTTCAGCGGACCGATCACTACATATTTGCCGTCTGCAGTAGGCTCGAGATTCGAGGCGTAGGAGAGCCTCGCATCCTGCAAATGTTCCCCGCTCGGAAACTTCAGCAGCGGAGACTTCACGGGGTTGAACGAATTCAGGCCGAGCAAGCGCTCGCCGTCAACGAACGTGAACTGTCCGTGCATCACATTCCGGATCGAGGACGGCATCTTAGCCTCGCGGCCCGCTGCAAGATCGTAGGCAAACTCCGTCGTGCTGGTTCCCGCAAGAAAATATTGGCCGTCGGGCGAGAATCTCATCTCCGCCAGCCGCAGGTTCGAGTTCCCCTCCAGTTCGAGGATAAACAGCAAAATAAAATTCACCGATCGAAGCTGAAAAAAATCTTTCTTGCTGGCCAGCTCTTTTCCGCTCGCCGACTCCAGCAATTGCAACGCGAATTGCTTATCGAGGCACGCAAGATACTTCCCATCCGGCGAGAGTGTGCTCTGCAGGCAGCCCTCGCGCAGCACGATCTCGTGAACCGAAGCCCGCTTCTGGCCAGTAATGTCCCATGTCTCTACCCGAAGAGACGGCGTCTTGAACACCACCGACTTCGAATCGGGACTGAACGAGGCCTTATCCGCATCGGGAGCTTCGATGAAGAACAGCAACTGGAACGGATCGCGCGAAAGCACGTGGATGCCGCCCTCATCCTGCGCGAGCACGTACTTCCCGTCGGGACTGAAACGCAGATTGCTGACATCCGGACGCAACGGCAGCGCCAGTTTCTGCTTCACCAGCAAGCCAGGAAGAGACGCCGTGTGCATCCCAGTATTTGAGGCGATCACCTGCGACTGCCACGCCTCGAACTCCGCCGACGATGAGCGCGTAATCTTTGCGCACTCGGCCGGCATCATCGAAACCGATCGCAATAACTCCCGCAGACGTTTCTGTTCCGACGTGGTATGTCCCAGCAGATCGGTAAACCAGCTTCCCGTTTTGCCGTGAGTGACGTTGAAGCGATCCCACAAGTCGACATAAGCCTGCGGGGCAAATCCTGCGCGTGCCATGGCAAACAGCGCCACTTGGTCGGCGACGTACTGATCTCCTTCTCCCTCGCCGCTGACATGAGTCGGTTTGCGCTGTTCATTTTCTAGCAAGCGCTGGAACTTGTCGTAGATGTCAGCCCGGTCCCCAACCTGCGTGACTCCCAGCACGCGCTTCAGCAACTGGGTCATAAGAATGGAATGCTGATGCGTCACGATGTGGCCCATCTCGTGCGCCAGCACCCCGGCCAGTTCGTCGTCGCTGCGCGTGAGCGCTACCATCTTCCGCGCCACGTAGATGCGGCCGCCTGAGAGGCTGAATGCGTTCACTTCGGGCAAGTCGATGAGAAAGAAACGGAATCGCAGATTGTTGGGGGGAAGGTAGCGCGCCAGCCTGGCCCCAAGATCCTCCAGATGCGCGCTGAGGGCGGGATCGTCGATGAGAACAAATTCGCGAGCCAAGCTGTCGCCCATGGCGTCGCCCAGATCGATCTCCTGCTGGTCGGTGAAGATCGTCTTCCCAGCGACTCGTTCGAGCGCGGGAGGCTGAGGGCAAGCCTGCTGGGCGCTCGAAGATCCCGCAGACAGTAAGGAGCCTGCGATCAATGCGGCGACCGGCGAGAACCACTTCATAAGCAGCACAAGCTTAACTGCGCCCCATGACAGCAGTCACGAGAAACATGTGAGGGTGCGACGGTCTCGCCGGCCGTATCGAGGACGTCTCGCCCTCGGCTTCTGACAGCAAAGAAAAGGCCCCAGCCACTGACTGGGGCCTGTTTCAGCAGTATGCAGAGCCCTCAGGCCGGTTTCTCGCTCTTGGACGAACCACAGCAACCTTTGCCGCAATCCTTACCGGCCTTGCGGTCGCACTTCATCCCGTCTTTGCCTTTGCAGCAGTCCGCCATCTTGCCGTCCTTCATACAAGACTTGGCATCCTCGCCGCCGCAGCAGGACTTGGCGTCCTTGCCGGCGCAGCAAGAAGCCATCTCTTTTCCATCATGCTTACCCATGCAAGCGGCGTGGGCGTCTTTCGAATCCGACGACGCCATCTTGTCGCAGCATGCGCATTTGGATTTCTCTGATGCGGTGCTCTGTTGCGGGTTTGAGGGTGTGGTTTGAGTTGCGGTTTGTGCCCAGGAAACGACGGTCAGGGCAAGAATCAGAGCCAGCATTCTGTACTTCATAAGTTCTCCTTAGGAAAAAACTTGTGAGAGGGCTTGGAGCCCGGAAACGGAGCCGAGCGGTCCGCGAAAATGCGCAGCCGGCTCGTGCAATGCATCAGGCGCAAAAGAAAACTCAGATCCGCAGGACGGTGCTTCGTTCGAAAGGGGGCGAAAGGAAATTGACCGCCGCAGTCTCGATATTGCGGCCGTGACCGGAGGAAGGCATATCCGTGATGAGGGCCAGCACTCGCTCCGAAGCAGACCGAATCGCCTTGGTCTCGACGGGCATGGTCGACGGGTTCGATGGTGCTTGTCTGACGCAGCACGGAAGCTGCTCTCCACACGGCATGGCCGTCGAGTTGATCGCCAGGAACAGAGTCGGAGTGATCACGGGGTGAGATCTCGGGCAGCAGGAGTGATCGGGAGCGGCGTGCGCTGGAATCTCTGCGCGGTGGGCATCTGAGTCGACCCGAACGCAAACGGCAGGCTCAGCCAGCAAAGCGTAGCCAGCACCCCCGACGCGATGGACCTCTGAATCATTCCACGCCAAGCTTGACCGTAACAGACGACGCAGTCTGTGACCAGAATCACATGGGCTCGTACCCTTGTGCATAACATTTCTTACGACGGCTGTCCGTCTGCGTCAGGGACGAACCCAGAATGCTCTTGCTTTTTCGCCTTCTGTTCGCCAATAATGGCGCATGGCCATCACTCGCAGGCAGCGCGAAGTGTATGACTTTATCTCCCGTTTCGTCACCGAACATGGCTACTCGCCGTCATTCGAAGAGATCGGCCAGGGCCTGGACTTGAACTCGCTGGCCACGGTCCACAAGCACATCTCCAATCTGGAAAAGAAGGGCCTGCTGACGCGCGACTACAACCGCAGCCGCTCCATCGACCTTCTGCCACCGAAGGGGAAGCTGAAGCAGTCGATGAGCGTGAATACGGGAGTCGTCCTGCCGCTGCTGGGGCGGATCGCCGCGGGCCAGCCGATCGAGGCGGTTGAGAATCCCGAGACCATCTCGCTCGCCGATTTCGTGCGTTCCAAAGAAGTTTTCGTGCTCGAGGTGCGCGGCGACTCCATGCAAGATGAGGCTATCCTCGACGGAGATTATGTACTCGTCGAAAAGGCAAAGACCGCCCACAACGGAGACATCGTGGTAGCGCTGGTCGAGTCGACCGATGCCACACTCAAGCGCTTCTACCGCGAGGGCGACAGTATCCGTCTGCAGCCTTCGAACGTGAACATGAAGCCGATCATCGTTCCGGCGGCTTCGGTGGATGTGCAGGGGCGGGTGATAGGAGTCCTACGGAAGTACTAGTTGTTTTCAGGTCTCGCCTACAAAGTGATCGCCGGATCCCTCAGTACAAGTGGAAGTCGACCTCCACCGCAATCTGTACGGCCACCGTCTCGCCGTCCTTCTCAGCAGGTTGAAACTTCCACGTCTCCACAGCTTTGACAGCTTTGGCATCGAGGCCAGCTCCAAGCGGGCTCAGAATGTGAATATTCTGCGGATGCCCTTCTTTGTCCACGATCAGCCCCATCGTAATTGTTCCCTGATACTTTGCTTTCCGCGCGGGATCACTGAATTCGGGCTCCTGCTGATAAATGACCCTCGGCGGTTTTACGCCATGTCCTACGCGAAACTGAGTGCTGGTGTTAGCTGGTGTATCGCACCCAGGCGGACAGTTTTGCCCAGAAGGCGAGTCCGAGGAATGCGTGACGGCCACAGGCGACGCCATGCCAGGCACAGCGGCCATCTCCGCTGAGAAGCGGCAACTCTCATTCTTGCCCGATAACCCATCGGTAATGCATGATCTCCAATACTCGGGGACTGCTTCTGCGAAGTTATCTTTGGAAGTCAGAAAGATTCTCGACAAGATCGCGTTCGCTTTCTCCGCCGTGCTATCTCCATCCATGCGAGCTTCAAGCTCCACGACTACAACCGCCTTCTCTAGCGTCTTCTGTCCGGAAGCAACTTCGGCGTCGAAATGCAACCCATTGCGGCCGGAAGAAACCACCATCAACCGCTTCGCCTTGATCTTCAGGGCTCGTCCGGAAACATGGATGTAGTCCACTCGAACAACGCCATCGGTTGTCCAGTCACCGCCCCTTCCGCCGCCCTCGAACCCGCCGGCCACGTCATACCGCAGCCGCCCGCCGGAATAGAATCCCCGGATCACGAATATCTTCCCGCGATACTGATCGTGAAGATGTCGCTCCAGATCACTCGCTTGCGCAATTGCAGTGGTTATGAGAACAACGACACCCAACACAGCGACCATGCGAAGATAACGAAGAGTCTGGTGTTCCATGGCCGAGCATTGTAGTCCACTTCTGAATACCTCAGAATGGAAAAACGCCCGGGAACATTCCCGGGCGTTCTTAATTAAGTGCTAAGTGCTAAGTGCCAATTGCCAGGTGCTAATTGCTGTTACCCAAGGTGCTTATTTAAAGCCTGGGCGATCGCGTCTTTCGGACGATACCCGACAAGCTGTTCAACAACTTGCCCTCCCTTGAACACCAGCAGAGTCGGAATGCCGGTCACTTTGTAGCGCATGGGAGTCGCGCTGTTGGAGTCGACATCCATTTTGCCGATCTTGATCTTGCCCTGATACTCGGTCGCCAGCTCTTCGACGATGGGCGCAATAGCGCGGCAGGGCCCGCACCAAGTCGCCCAAAAGTCCACCAGAACCGGCTTGTCCGATTTCAGTACATCCTGGTCGAAGTTCGCATCGGTCACTTCGACGATTCCATTGCCTGCCATGTTTTCCTTCTCCTATGTTGTAAACGTCGCGCTTTCGGCGGACGCTCCATCGGAAGGCGCTGCCGCATTTGGCGATCTGAATGAGTGCATCCCTTTCGGGAGGCTAACTCTTTATCGTAACACTGCAATTGGATGCCAGGGGAGAGGGAAAAGTCGCAAGATGGTGGGCCGGCCCCGAACCTGTTCAGAGCCAGACTCGAACCGCAGAAGTCCTTTGGCTCTATTGTTTTGGAGGTGCCTGGGATGGACCCAGCGACTTGATGTAGCTGACCAGTTGCCAGCGTTGCGGCTCCGGCAGGCGGGACCATACCGGCATACCCTTGCGCACAACGCCATTGGTCAGCAGCCAGAACAAGGTACCCGGCGTCGCCTGCTGCACTTCCTGAGCGCGCAGGCTAGGCCCTTTTTTCCCGCCATCGGCATTCGCTCCGTGACACTCCGCGCAATGCAGTTCGAAAAGCTTGGCTCCTGCCGCCAATGCTTCAGGGTCTGCTTCGAGAGGATTATGTCGGCCCGCGGCTTTGGCCGGTACCTTCGCCAGTTCCGCATAGACCGACTTCGCGGGACTCTGCTCTCCGGAGTTGTTGGTTTGCGCGTCGGCGATGGCTACCAGTAAAACGGCAGCTAAGAGCAACGCTCCTCCGCCCGTCATAGCGGACCGAATCATCGGCGTCCTCCGAACCAACTGGCCACCGTCGAAGCGAACCCGGAAAACTCCCGTGAAACACCCCAGCGTAGCAGGAATTGGTGGCTATGGTCGTTCAACCCAAATCCCGGCGACAGTCTCAACGTCCAGTTGGAGGGCAGATTCCATGCCACTACGGGCGCGAGATAGTGCGACGTTTGCCACAGGCCGAAGCTGGGACGATCGCCCAAGCCTCCATACATCTCGGCCCCGGCCACGAAATTCTCCCGGCAGAAAGTGCAGCGCTGGGCTGACGCTTTCAATGCAAGGGGACGGCTGACTCCCATGGCATATCCGAATTCCCAGGGGTCGCCGCGGGTGAGAGGCTTGGTCGCGAGCGGGTTGACGGCGAAATTCCAGCCGTTCCGCGTGCTTGAAAGCAGCAGCTTCAACTCAAGCTCATGATTATGCCCCTGTCGCAGGATAGCGTTGGGCGTCGCATGATCGGCTTCCACGTCGTGGCCTTCTATCTCCTTCATGATCTTGTCGGCTTCGCTGATCTGCTCGTACTCGACGTAAAGCACAGGGTTGATGACATGCTCGCTCTTGAGCAAACGAAAGCGATTTTCCAGTCGGAACCCGGTGAAAATAGTGCTGTCGCCGAATGTGCTTTGCGCGTCGAGGTAGAGTTCGGTGGTCCACCAGGCCGTGGCGCCATATTCGAACTCGATCCAATAGGCGTCGAAGTTTCGACCTGCGCGTTGTGTAGCCAAATTGGAGAAGTACTCGACCTCGAGGCTGCCCGGTTCCTCGAGATAGTGATCGTAGGTGATGAAGTAAGGGCTCTCTTGAGCCTGAGCGGGAAGTCCCTGCGCAAGCAACGTCATTGCAGACAATACAAGCCCAGCGTGTCTGAAAAAGAGTGAAATTGTTTTCATCGTGAAACCACGAACAGGCGCAGGAACGGAGAATATATAATCTAGTTGCAACTCAGTCGCATCTATAGGAACATCCCAATGATGCAGGAGAAGCTGCATCCCTGTCCAGCTGTGGCGAGAAAAACCGTTGCATTCTCGTTGCGACCAGTTGCGACAACCTCGGAGTCATCGCATGCCATTGCCTCAAACCGAAGTTCCGGGCCGATTGCAGGCTCACTTTGCCGAGCGCGGGATCCGTATGACCCAGCAGCGCCGGGCCATCCTCAGCGTGATGGAAACGGCGAGCAAGCATCTGGATGCCAGCCAGATTCTCCGCAAGGCGCAGAGGATCGATGCCAGCGTCGATCGCAGCACTGTTTACCGCACGCTGCGGCTCCTGAAGCGCCATGGATTGATCGACGAACTCGACTTGATGCACATCAACGGTGAGGGTCATTACTACGAGCGCCGTCTGGGGCGTGACCACATCCACATGGCTTGCCTTCGCTGCGGCAAGATCACCGAGTTCGTGAGCGACAGCTTCGAGAAACTCAAGCAGCAGGTCGAAAAGGATTGCCGCTTCCGGGTGCTTATCTCCCGGCTTGAGATCGGCGGGTATTGTGCGACGTGCCGGGGGCCACAGTAGCGGAGTTATAGAGATACGTTTTCTGACGTCCGAGGAAATCAGCGATTCGAGCTCGCGGCGTTCTGTTCGACGTCGGCGATTGCCGTGACGCGTTCGAGGAGGGCATTCATCATCAGCGCGAACAGGTATTGCTCTCAGTTACAAGTACTCAGACAGCCGCACTCGCTCTTCATCGCTCACTCGGATTTGAACTCTTCGGCATGGAGCCGCGGGGCGCTGAATGTCAACGGGGAATTCGTCGACGAGCGCTATCTTGTCCTTTGCCTGAAATGAACGCGTGATGGAAGCGGAATCGCCACCCCTGAAAAAGACAGTACAAAAGGAAAAAGCGCCCTGACCTTTTCAGTCCAGGACGCCTCGGCAGCCCTCCCCCAGAACTGCCAAACTACGAATTGGATAGTAGAGGCCTGCCATTTTTGTGTAAACGTCACTTTGGTAACGGAATTAGCGCAGAGCTAAGGACAGACTCACGAAGGTAACTGTCGCAGATGAAGTATTTGAGAGCCTAACGTTTCTGCCAAGTCTGGCCCGCATCCGCGGTAGTCCATATTTCGCTGGAAGATGTCACAATTCGACCTTGCAGCGGATCAGCAAATTGCAAGCTTACGATATCGTCGGTCAGCACCACGCCCGACCACGTCGGCACAACCTGCACCCAATGCCCGCCTCCGTCAGTCGAGTGATAGAGATGTCCGCTGGATCCTCCCGCCCACACGTCCGGCCCGTTGGCGGACACCGCGCGGAAGAGGACCGGCGCCTGTTTCGCATCAGCCTTGTCTTTGGCGAGCGCTTTTTCGCGAGAGGATTTCATGGCCAGGCGCATGTTGGCTCCAGTCCCCATTCCTGTTGCGCCGGTCACGTCGACATCCTGCCAACTCTTGCCCTGATCCAGAGACCGCTGCAAACCTCCCAGGGCATTGATCGACCAGCGCGCATTCTCCGGAGCTAACGGAGCCGTCTGGGAGAAGTTGCTGCCGTTGACGGCTGAGACTGCATAGGCATCGATCGTTTGTGACTTCGCGGCGTTCGCGCTCGGCGTCGTCTCGGCAGGCTTGGCTCTTGCAACCTCGGCTCCGGCATTTCCCCCAGTGGGCTGTAGAGCAGTTACCGAGCGACCGTTCACCGCGAGCGTGTCGAGATCCTGAGATCCCTTATCGGAACTTATTGGCCCCCCAATGGCGGAGCCTGATGTCACAGGTGCAGTTGCCTGCGCGCTGACGACAACCTGATTCGATGACTGCTTCCCGGCAAATTCCGCAGGCACCGCAGGAGCAGGCGCGTGTGACTGAAACGCGTAGGCATTGTTATTCGCATTCGCGGTTGCGTTCTGCTGCCACTGTTGCGTGGGTGCTGCCTTGGGGCCGTGGGGCAGTACTTGAGGGCGCAACATCCCCCTTGTGGCGCTAGCGTCCGGCCTTTGATCCCGAGGTGGTGGCTGCAATTTGGCGAATTGCTCCAGGCGGTCGAACTCTTTTGCTTGAGGAGCAAGTTTGGACCTGACTTCACTATCCAGGAGTCCGTTCTGAGGAGCTTTCTTCTCCTCGTTAGTCGCAGCTGGCGGTGTGGCGGGCAAAGGCTCCGACTGATTCTTCGCCTTCGCGATTTCCTGTGATCGCGACGCATCGTAGGAAGCGACCATCTCTGGATGCGAGCTTGCGCGATAGCGCAGAACACCGAACGATCCAACCACGACGACGCCGGCCGCCACCAGTCCCCATCTAAGCCGGGGCCAGGTAAGCCATCTGCCCCGAAGGGGACGGACCACCGCGACCGTCGGTTCCTCAGCAGGCAGCGAAAGGGCGATAACATCCCGGCACTCGCCACACCGCGCCAGATGCTCCAGAACCTGACTTCGTTCTCGGTCCGCCAGCGAGCGCTCCGAGAACGCTGTGAGTACATCCGCGTCGGGATGATCCACGGCGACCGCCGTAGCCTTCAGCCGTTCTCCTACGATTTTGGGTAATTTCTCCATCTCACTTAATCGCGCTTCGTCCCGGAGCCAGTTCGCAGGCAACTTACGCGCGCGTGCCGGGCACAGCCCCAGCCGCGCCGGTTTCACCTAACCTTCGCCTTCCGGAACCCGAGCTTCCACTCTCTTCTCAGAGAACGCTGGAGGTGGGGTTTCTTGCGCCAGACTGCGCCGAATATCCACTTGCAGGTCACGAACATCGACGTCCAAGGCTTCTTCTGCCTGCCGCCGCGACATGCCATCTTTGGTCAGCGCGGCAACGATCTGTCTCCGCAGCGACTTCGCCAGTTTGTCCAGCTTGCGGCTGATGGTGGACTCGTGAACGCCCAG
>DATMOO010000269.1:0-5607 GCA_035568275.1 Candidatus Sulfotelmatobacter sp. | reverse complement strand
CGAGGCGGTAGTGGGGTCTTACACCACTACCCGCCGAGGCACCCCCTTGACGAAAATTCTTTGTCGTGTGCCCGAAAAAGTCCCCTTCAGGAACCCACGACCGGCGAGAATTTCCGTCTCTAATGAGGAAATCGGAAACGGCGGGCAAAAGACGACACGTGAGGGCAAGAATTTCTTTGTAGCTGCCGGTGGAGCTGGCAAATCAGTTGAAGCAGTTTCTCGGCAGGAAGATAGGGCAAGTCAATCAGCGAAAAGGACTTGGGCGACGCCCCTGATCTCAAACCCTCCCCGAACGCCGGCCCCCGAACACGCGGTAGCGTCCGCCGCGCCAGCGGCTTCGTCCAAATCGCCATTGCACTCATCGGGCTGTGCGCCCTCGCAACCCCGGACCAGGCGTCTGGGACCTACACATTCCAGCCGCGGCCCAAAACATCTGAGCCAGCGGACAGCCGAAGGCCGCTGTCCCCACATGAGTTCTTTACAACTTTGGCAGAACGATTCCCTTCTGCGCCTGGTACTTGCCTTTGCGGTCAGCGTAGCTGGTTTCACAAATCTCGTCGGACTCGAAGAAGATGATCTGGCAAAGGCCCTCGTTGGCATAAATTCGCGCCGGGAGAGGCGTGGTGTTCGAGATCTCCAGCGTTACGAAGCCTTCCCACTCGGGCTCGAACGGGGTCACGTTCACGATGATGCCGCAGCGGGCGTAGGTGCTTTTGCCTACGCAAATGGTGAGCACGCTGCGCGGAATCTTGAAGTATTCGACCGAGCGCGCTAATGCAAAAGAATTCGGCGGAACGATACAGACGTCTGTCTGAATTGTGACGAACGAGCGCTCGTCAAAGTGCTTTGGGTCGACAATGGAGGAGTTGACGTTGGTGAAAATCTTGAACTCGTCGGCCACCCGCAAATCATAGCCGTACGATGACAGTCCGTAGGAAATCACGCCCTCTCGTACCTGCTTCTCGGAGAACGGGTTGATCATGTCGTGTTCCAGGGACATCTTGCGAATCCAGCGGTCGCTCTTCAGCATGAAACTCCCTTAGAAAGAATTGAGTCGTTGAATCATTGCGCGATTGAGTCATTGAAAAGCACCGGGCGCCCACTGCATTCGCGGAAGAAGCGAAATCACTCAATGACCCGATGACACAATGGCTCAATTGTTTTGGCTGGGTTGCCTGTCAGTTTACGGGAAAGATGCTCCGGTTGACAATCTCGGTTATCTTCCTTAGCATCAATAACTTGTAGCACGATTCTGATCCCTGTAACCGGGAGCCCCGCGTGATTAAACTCGATATCATCAATGAAGTCGTGGCGAAAACAGGCATCACCAAGACCAAAGCCGAATTGGCGGTGGAAACGGTATTTGAGAGCATGAAGAAGGCGCTGGCTGCCGGCAATCGCATTGAACTGCGGGGATTCGGGGTCTTCAATGTGCGGCCACGCAAAACGGGGATTGGCCGTAATCCGCGCACCGGAGCCGAAGTTTCGATTCCGCCCGGAAGAGCAGTACGGTTCAAGCCGGGGAAAGAACTGCAGTCGATCGACTAATGCCGTCCTTCAGGTTCGAACGCGAGGCCCGCGTGAAAATTACTTGCCACCGCGGACGCTCCGCACAATCTTTTCTCCCGTAGTAGCATCAATTATTAAGGCCCTTTCGCAGGGCTGAAGACTTGCATGTCGGAACCCGGCCTTTCCATTCCTTCCTCTACGTTCGATTATCACCAGGTGTTGCCTGCCCCTGAGGGTTCGCCGCCACGTCCGCGGTACTGGGTGCATGGCTTGCTGTTGTTGGCGACCTGCTTCACGACGCTTGTGGTCGGAGCCCGGCTGGAATTCAATTTTCTGCACAATCTGCCGCCCTTCACTGCGGGGAACGAGCTATTACCCTTTTTCCCCGTGGGGTGGGCGCTCGCGCAACCTTCGCGGCTGTTGCTCGGAATCCCGTTCTCGGCGGCACTGTTGATCATTCTTCTGAGCCACGAGATGGGGCACTACCTGCTGTGCCGATATTACGGAGTGCGTGCGACTCTTCCGTTCTTCATCCCGGCCCCGACTTTGATCGGCACTCTGGGCGCAGTGATCCGTATTAAGGCGCCGATTCGCTCGAGGACAGCGCTATTTGACATCGGCGTAGCGGGCCCGATTGCCGGGTTTACCGTGGCCGTAGCCTCGTTGGCTGTCGCCATCATGCTATCGAAGCCAGTCGGCCGGGGCATGGCACTCTCAGACCTGCAACTGGGATATCCAGCCATCTTCCACATTGTCCAGGATGTGTTGCGGTACTTTGCCCCTAATCGCGCCGTTACGGTTTTACCCCTAAGCCAAGTATATTTGCACCCGATTGCTGTGGCGGCTTGGGTTGGCATGTATGCGACTGCTTTGAATCTGCTGCCTAGCGGCCAGCTGGACGGAGGGCACATCGTATACGCTTTGGCGCCCCGGGCTCACCGCTTGATCTCGTGGACCACAGTGGTGGTACTGGTTGGTCTGGGAGCATGGGCTCATCGCTCAGACCATCAAGGCTACAGTTGGTGGGTTTGGGCAGGTCTGATCACGGTGATGAATGTCCTGACCATTCGGCAGCGACAGGCACCCGATGATCCCGCGATTCCGGGAAGCCGCTGGGCGTTGTCACTCCTGGCCGGGCTCATGCTGGTACTGACATTTACGATCTCCCCTTTTCAGATTGCGGCGTCACTTCGCTCCTGATGGGCGATTCAACGATGGGATGTTTCGTTTGCGCACCGAACATTCGATCAGTGTAGCGAGTCGCTTCGAACGAGTCTCTTCTTTTTTCGCGCTGATCACCCAATAGGTAGAGGTTCGCTGGTACCAAGGGGGCTGGGATTGAAAGAATTTCCAGGCTTCCGCGTTCCCGCGAAATTTCTTTTCAAAAGCTGGCGGCAGTTTCGCCGCTTTTCTCTGTTCATAGGCGTAGATCGCTGATCTTTCGCCATCGCGCTTTTCAAACGCAGCCAGGCCGGCAGAATGCATGAGCCCCAACTTCGAAAGCTCGTTCGCCCGGCGAATGTTGATCGCGCTCCAGATGCTGCGCGGCTTCCGAGGTGTGAAACGAATCTTATAGCTACTGGCGTCGATACTCTTGCGGACGCCGTCGATCCAGCCGAAGCAAAGTGCGCCATCGACACCCTCTGGCCAGGTGATGCCCGGGCGGCCCGAGTCACGCTTATAGAATCCAACCCAGAGTTCTTGTGTATCGGCGTGATGCTTTTCCAGCCATGCGCGCCAGTCAGCTGGCGACGTGAAAAATCTGGGTTTCATCAGCATGGGGAGAGACTATTCCGGAAATGACATCACATCAACCAGTGCCTTGACCGGGTTCGTCGTGCGGGCCCGGAATTTGCTGCCTGGCAAGCCTTTCAGCGGATTTTCATCGTCTTT
The DNA here is from genome assembly GCA_035568275.1 of Candidatus Sulfotelmatobacter sp. GTDB lineage: Bacteria > Acidobacteriota > Terriglobia > Terriglobales > Acidobacteriaceae > Sulfotelmatobacter. Next base: position 2,205 of record DATMOO010000269.1, on the reverse strand, counting down.
TAACGTCCGCGTAACTTCCCGGCCAAGCCCGCAGGCTAGGCTCGGTGAAACCGCCGAAAGGAATCTCAGGAGGAAGTCCATGAAAAGGCTCAATAACGCGTCTGTGTTTGTGATTTGTACGTTCCTGCTAACCGGCTCGGCTGCGCTTGGACAGGCAACTGCATCCGTCCCCTACACTGTTTCGGTGTTTGCAAGCGGCGTCGCCGGATCGTACACCAAGCCGGATTCCATCGCCGTTCTTGGCAACCGCGTCTTCATCGGCTACGGAAACGGGGTCTCGACGACCGGATCCGATGGCAAGAGCAGCACGATTGTGGAGTATGCGATGAACGGCGACATCGTCAATACGTTCTCCGTCGTGGGACACAATGACGGGTTGCGAATCCAGCCGAAGACAAAGAAGCTTTGGGCCATGCAAAACGAGGATGCGAATCCTAACCTGGTTATTATTGAACCGAAGAGTGGCAGGCAAACGATTTACACGTTCGGGCCCACGCCGCACGGCGGAGGCTATGACGACATCGCGTTCCGTGGCGACGATGTGTTCTTCAGCGCGTCGAACCCCGCCAGCAATCCAAACCTAGCCCCGGCCGTGGTTAAGGCCAGTTTCAGCGGAACCACGATCAGCGTGACGGAGACGGTAAACGCCAGCGCGACCGCGACCGACGTCTCGACTGATACGCCCGTCGCATTGAATCTGCAGGATCCGGATTCGATGATTGTTAACCCGCTCGGCGATCTGGTGCTCGACAGCCAAGCCGACGGAGAACTGGTTATTGTGCACCACCTGGGATTTGCCGATCAGAGCATTTATCATCTCGCGCTGAGTGTTGGCGGGGCCAGCACGCAGATCGACGACACGGTCTTCGCCACGGCTTCGCATGGAGTCGTCCTGGTGTCGGACCGCGATGCCGGCGCCGATGGTTCCGGAATCGTGTACGCGATCTCGAAGAACATTTTCTCGCCCAACGCCGCCTACTCGGCCACACCTAATTCCGTTGGCGCCCTGGATCTCGACACGGGCGTGATTACCCCTGTCGTTAGCGGGATGACGAGTCCGCACGGAATGGCGTTTATTCCTCGCTAGCAAAATGGTCAACAGGAGCGGCTTCGGCCGCTCCTACATCAACCAGAGAGCGTCGACATCCACGATGACTTGGGTGCGGGGGATCTTCTTTTCGGCCGCGAAGGCCAGCATCGCGCGCAGGGTGGTGTTCAACTTCTCACGGCTGGACGACTTGAGAACGAAGTGATAACGGTAATCTTGTTTCAGGCGCATGATGGGTGCGGCTGCGGGGCCTAAGACCCTGACGCCCTCATGACGAGTCTGATCGAACCATTTGCCCAGCGTTCCTGACCACTGCAAGGCGTCGTCGAGATTGCCGCTGCGAACCAGCACATTGGCCAGCGCGGAGTACGGAGGATAGTGCATCCAACTGCGAAAACGGAGTTCCTTTTCGTAGAAGCCGATGAAGTCGTGGCGGGCGGCATATTGGACCGCATAGTGATCCTGAAAATAGGTCTGGAGAATCACCTTACCGGGAGACGATCCACGCCCGGCACGGCCGGCGACCTGTGTGAGGAGCTGAAAGGTACGTTCGGCGGCACGGAAGTCGGGAAGGCCCAGGGCGACGTCGGCTCCAACCACGCCAACCAAGGTGACGCCGTGGATGTCGTGGCCCTTGGCGATCATCTGGGTGCCTACGATCAGGTCGAGCTCGCCTTCGTCGAGGGCGTTCAGCGTACGTTCAAAATCTTCGTGCCCGCGGACTGTGTCGCGGTCGAGGCGGGCAATGCGGGCCTGAGGAAACATTCCGTGCAACAATTCTTCCAGCTTCTCTGATCCAGTGCCCAGAAAGTAGACGTACTCACTGCCGCAGTGCACGCAGGATTTCGGAACCGGGGCCGTGTATCCGCAATAGTGACAGACCATTTTGTGCTCGCGCTTGTGATGGGTCAGTGCAATGGCGCAGTTCTTGCATTCGAGCTTCTTGCCGCAAGTGCGGCAGAGCACGACGGGAGAGTACCCTCGCCGGTTCAGCAGGACCATGACCTGCTCTTTCCGGTCAAGGCGCTGCTGGATCTCGGCGGCCAGTTTGCGTGAGATGACCTGTTCGTGTCCCGTCTCCTGGAATTCAATGCGCATGTCAACGATTTCGACTTCGGGCAATGGGCGCTGCTCAACGCGATCTGGCAGCTCGACCA
>DATMOO010000268.1:0-18627 GCA_035568275.1 Candidatus Sulfotelmatobacter sp. | reverse complement strand
AGGGCTGGAGGAGCATCTTGCCCTTCGACCAAATGGTTGCAGTTATCTGTCGTGATTCTCTGATTCGCTCGCTCGACCGACCGTGGCGCTATTGCGGCTGCACAGTACAACAGTTCGAACATGTCCTCGACTGAGCAGAATTCAAGGACACGATCCAACTTCGTCAACTCAAGTACGTGTTCGACCTGGTTCGTCACATTCATCAGCTGAAGCCTGATCGCATGAGAACAAGCCCACTCCCGTAGACCCAACAAGACACCCAACCCACCGGCGTCGATGCGGTCAACCTGCACCAGGTCAAGTATCAGTGTCCTAGTGTGTGTTTGTCTAAGCACCGCGTTGCGCAAGATCGCGTAGGCATCCCCGATTACAATTCGCCCGTGACACCGTAGGACGGTACTGTCTCCCAATTTCTGTGCGGCCGCATTCAGCATGACTATCTCCTTGGCTCATCCTGAAGATTTCGGAATCAGAGCTGAGCTTCTTGACCGGTCTCGTCCGGTTGAACCTCGGCTCTACTTGTATGTCGAACGGGAGTTGGCAAAATCGACTGATTCTTCGTCTTTTTTTGGGAGACTACTTGCGCGGCCTCGAGAGAGAAAAATCGCCTGCAGGGTCAGACCCTAGAATCCGTCCGGTCGCTTAGCCGGATCATCGGTAAGCAGTGTTAGGGTCGGAAAGGCAGTCCGAGGCACGCGCTCTTGCGACCCCTCGGCGACTTTGGCCTCGGGCGGTTTACTCCAAAACCTCAATTGGGTTGGCCCGCCCCGCAACGCAACTTCCCTGTCCGATAGCCGTCGAACAACGTCCGCATCGCTTTGACATGCGACTCATCTAACGTGTCATGGGTAACGGGTTGGCTTTTTCAGTATTGGATCTTGTAGGCATGAGAGCCGGCGAGCCCGCGGGCAGCGCGATTGCCCGATCGGTAGACCTAGCGCAACACGTGGAGCGGTGGGGATACAAGCGCTACTGGTTGGCGGAACATCACTCCATTCCTGGATTGGCTTGCTCAGCGACGCCAGTGCTGATTGGGCATGTGGCGGCAGCGACAAGGACGATTCGAGTGGGCAGTGGTGGGGTGATGCTGCCAAACCACGCACCGCTGGTGGTGGCGGAACAATTCGGGACGCTCGAAGCTCTGTACCCGGGTCGAATCGATTTAGGGTTGGGACGGGCTCCGGGCGGTGACTTTCAAACGATGCGGGCGTTGCGAAGAGACTTGCATCAGGGTGGCGAAGATTTTCCGGCGCTCCTCGCTGAATTGCAAACCTACCTGGGGCCGAAGCGGCCGGGGCAAACAGTGAGAGCGATTCCCGGACAGGGGAGCAATGTGCCGATCACCTTGCTGGGGTCGAGCGGCTTCAGCGCGCAACTAGCAGGCATGCTGGGCTTGCCATTTGCATTTGCGGCCCACTTCGCTCCTGAGCACTTATACGCAGCGGCTCAGCTATACCGCGGCGAGTTTCGGCCAAGCAAAGTGCTTCGGAAGCCGTACTTCATGGTAGCGGTGCAGGTGATCGCCGCTGAGACGGACGCGGCAGCCAGGCGTTTGTTCACGACACCCCAGCAGCGCTTTCTGCGCCTGATTCGAAACCAGCCGGTCGAGTTGTTGCCTCCAGTGGATTCCATGGAGGCTCTCTGGCAGGACTGGGAGCGGTTAACCGTGGAGAACAAACTCGGAGCAGCGATTGTAGGATCGAATGCGACGGTGAAGGCAGGGCTGGAAAAGCTGGTGGGTGATACGGGGGCCGATGAAGTAATCGTCGTAACTGACACCTACGAGCATGCCGACCGGATCGAGTCGTATCGGCGAGTGGCCGGAGTTGCCACCATGATCGAGGCCCAGCCCATTGTAGCCGTGGAAGCCTAAATCAGAGCGACAACCGCGCTCGGCTTCCTCCCCGGCAAACACGGCATGCACTCGACCTAGTTGCTCGACCGCTGCGCTGAAGACCTTCGGAATATTGGCTAGATCCGACAAATCCAGCTTGCCAACCCACAACTGATCTGGAAACTTCTGCTTAAGTTCATTCGCGTCGGCGAGTTTGCGGACGGTGCCTGCGACCAGTCCCCCTCGCCGCATAACATCTTCGGCAATGCTTCGGCCAAGGCCGCGATTGATGCCGGTTACGAACCATGTCGAAGAAGAGATCGGGATGCTTGAAGGCGGGTGCGGTGCAGTGGCGCTCATGTCACGACTCTAGCCGAGCGCGGAGCAGCAGCGTGACTCAAATCCCTGGAAAAATTAGCTAAATCCTACATAATCCAAGACAAGCCTTCATCAAACGGGACGAACAGCGCGATTCATAGGATCAGTCCTCAGAGTCAAGGCGCGAGGCGACGGCTACTTGTGCGGTTGCTGAAGTCTCCTGATTCCTTTGCCTCCGTATCCGAATGACTTGCGATATTGGCCCGGAGTAGTGCCCAGCCGTCGGACGAAGACACCTGAATCCGCCTTTTCCAAATCAAAGCGCGTCACCCCTTCATGCAACGCGGGAAAGGCCGCTACTCCGACCTTGATCCAGTGAAATTGACACAGTACGAATCGCCGCTGGCGGCACGACGATCTCAACGAGTCCGGTCGCCACGTCATAGACGAGACCTGATATAAGCCACTCGCCCGGCAACGCGGGAATCGCCCGGAGCGACGTAACGTCGCCGGCAACTGCTGCGCGGGGATCGGTAACCGCCTTTTGCTTGAGCTCCCCTTCCTGTATCTGAAAATAGTGCGCCAGCATGGCAGGGTCGCCGGCAAGACGAGTGATGCCGCAGTCGGTGTGCTGAAGTACGATGATGTGAAACTCCCCGCCGCCTCCAGGAATCTCTCAGTCATGAAGAACTTTTTCACGTTCATCGGAGAAGTAAGCCATTTTGGGCCGAAAGGATTGGTAGATGCATTTCGGCCGCCGTTTGAATGGGAATTCTTCTTGATTCAGATCGAGGAGATTGGGTGGGCAGTCACTACCCCCGATCTTAACGGCTGGTTTGGCACTCGGGATTGTACTGTCGATGCATCCGCGGGGCACGCTGGTGCAGTTCGGTGCAGAAGCGATGATCCCGACCCTGCAATCGGCATCGTTTTTCAATGAATTAGGGCCACTGGTCACTGGACTGCTTTTATCTTGAAGAGCATGATCCGAGCCGATGGGTCATCAAGATTCCGGCCTCATCGCAGGCGGCAACTGGAGCGAAGGCTGAGGACTGAGAAATGCTCACGGAGATCTGGGAACGTTGCAACACCATCGAAGAGGGCTATGAGTTCATGCTGGCCTACGCGGCCCAGGGGCTTCCGAGTGACCATGGCAGCCAGCGGGGGGACGAAGTCCGGGGGTATCTTCATCGCGTGCGCGACGCAATAGCGGGACTGGTGGAAACTTGTGGGTTGGCGGTGAAGCAGGAAGGCCTCCAACCCGAACAACAGTACCGAGCATTCTTTGCGGTTCTCGACCGTGACGCCCGCGACTCGCTGGCAGCCATTGAGCTAGTTCTGGCCCAACCTGCTATCAGCTCTCAGTTGGTCGACAACCTGAATGCATCGACTCATCTCCGTGCGCTGCTCACCGATCTCTTTCTCGTGAGCGAGATACTAAAACCGCAAGCGGCGCCGGCCAAGCCAGTGAACACCGGCTGAGACCGCGTTCATATCCCTTGACAAACCTAATGATCGAAGACTAGAAAACCTGAAAGTCCTTCGACTCTCGGACACATCCGGAGATCATTTCGATGCAACAGTCCCGCAGAGACTTCTTCAAGGCAGCAACGGTAGGCGCAGTCGGCGCTACCATCTTTGGGTTCGACCTCCAGCCCGCTTACGCGCAACTCAAAGAGTTAAAGATTGCGCGCGCTGCTGAAACGCGCTCCACGTGTCCCTATTGCGCGGTAGGATGCGGCGTCCTCATCTACACGATCGGCGATCGGGCAAAGAACGTCACGCCGCAAGTGATCCACGTCGAAGGCGATCCTGATCATCCCACCAACCGCGGAACTCTATGCCCCAAGGGCTCTTCGCTCGAACAGGACATGCTCAACCCGCGACGGCTTACCAAGCCGCAAGTCCGGCGCCCGGGCGCGACGGACTGGCAGGACATTTCCTGGGACGACGCACTGAGTGAGATTGCGCAATGGACCAAGAAAACGCGCGATAGCTTCTTTGTCGAGAAAGATGCGAACGGCAGGACGGTGAATCGTTGCGAAGGCATCTCGTTCATCGGCGGCTGCACGGACACAAATGAATTCAATTTTCTGGCCGTCAAGGCCATGAGGGGGTTGGGCTTGGTTTATTTAGAAAACCAAGCCCGTGTTTGACACGGACCCACGGTCTCAAGTTTGGGACCAACATTCGGACGCGGGGCCATGACGAATGGCTGGATCGACATCAAGAACACAGACATGATGTTGATCATGGGCGGTAATCCCGCCGAAAACCACCCCTGCGGTTTCAAATGGGCGATGGAGGCCAAGCGCAACCGCAACGCCAAGCTGATTTCCGTTGATCCCCGGTTCACGCGCACGTCTGCTACGGCCGACCTCTTCGTACAGATTCGCGCCGGCACCGACATTGCATTCCTCGGCGGACTGATCCGCTATGCCATCGAGAACAACCGGATCGCCAAGGAATATCTCGTCAACTACACCAACGCGGCCTTCATTGTTAAAGAGGGCTTCAAACTTCCTGAGGACGGCTTGTACTCCGGATTTAACGCTACATCGAGCAGCTACGACAAGAGCACGTGGAACTATGAAGAAGGCGGAGACTCAAGCGGCAAAGCGGAAGCCGCCACTTCCGCACACGCAGCTCCCGCACCTTCGCACCCCGCGACACCCGCTCCGCCGCCCGCATTGCCCCCGAATGTAGCCTACGACTTAACCCTTCAGCATCCGCGCTGCGTCTTCCAATTGATGACGCAGCAGTATTCCCGCTACACCCCCGAAGCCGTGGAACGGATCACGGGCATCCCGAAGGAGCAGTACCTGAAGGCAGTCGATCTATTTACATCAGTCCGGAAAGATGGCGACATGAAGAAGGTCGCGACGATCATCTATGCGGTGGGGTGGACGCAGCATAGCTTCGGAACGCAAATCATCCGCACCGCCGCGATGATTCAACTGCTTCTCGGCAACGTCGGCAGGGCCGGTGGTGGCGTGAACGCGCTGCGCGGCCATTCGAATATTCAGGGCGCGACCGATATGGCCGGCCTGTACGACTCATTACCCGGTTATCTTAAAGGACCGGTTCCGGACGACGTCGATTTGGCGGCGTATCTGAAACGCACGACGCCAACGTCGTCGAAACCCTCGCCGTGGAATTCGATGAACTACTACGCAAACACGCCAAAATTCATGGTGTCGTTGCTCAAGTCGATGTATGGAGACGCTGCGACAAAAGAGAACGGATTTGGCTTCGATTACTTGCCCAAACCCGGACAGGATTGCTCTTGGACCCACATTTGGGACGACATGTACAACGAAAAGATTAAGGGCATGTTGGCCTTCGGAATGAACGGAGTAATGATTGGCCCGGACACGAACAAGAACATCAACGCGTTAAAGAAGGCCGACTGGCTGGTGGTGGGCGAAATCTACGAGGATGAAACCAGCGAGTTCTGGCGAGCACCGGGAATCACGACCGAAGAACAAAAGAACATAAAAACAACGGTGTACCGCTTGCCCTGCGCCGGTTTTGCCGAAAAAGACGGCAGCATGACCAATTCTGCCCGCTGGGTCACCTGGAAATATGCCGCGGTTCCACCTCCGGGGCAAGCGCGACTCGACCAGGACATCATCGCGCAAATTTTCCTGCGGGTTCGTGACCTCTACAAGAAGGATGGCGGAAAATTCCCCGACCCCATTCTGAATCTGAATTGGGCGTACGCGGACGCGGCTCACCCTCCACTTTCCCAGGTCGCGATGGAGCTTAACGGCAAAGCTTTAGCCGACTTGAAAGATGAGGCGACGGGACAGGTCATCAAGGCCGGCCAGCAACTGCCAGGATTTGCCTGGTTGAAGGACGATGGCACAACGACGTGCGGCAATTGGATCTATTCCGGCATGTGGACCGAGGCCGGGTCGCAGATCCAGCGGCGCGGTACAGAGGATCCGTCCGGGCTGGGTGTTTTTCCCAACTGGGCGTGGTCGTGGCCGGCCAACCGGCGCGTGCTTTACAACCGCGCTTCTTGCAACACCGCTGGCAAGCCGTGGGATCCCGATCGCAAACAGATCTGGTGGAGCGAATCTGCGGGAAAGTGGGTCGGCAACGACGTGCCGGACTTCAAGCCCGATTCAAATCCCAAAGATCACATGGGGCCTTTCATTATGAATCCCGAAGGCATCGGGCGACTATTCGCTCCGATCGGTGTGTTGGCGGACGGCCCATTCCCCGAACACTACGAGCCGATTGAAAGCCCGATCAAGAATCTGCTGCATCCTGATCAGTCGAATAATCCGCTGGTGAAGAAGTTCAAGACTCCTTTCGACAAGTTTGGATCGCCCGAGGAATACAGCATCGTTTGCACTACTTATCGGCTGACCGAGCAATATCACTACTGGACGAAAAATAATCCGATGAACGTCCAGCTCATCCCGGAACCGTTCGTGGAGATTCCGGTGGAGTTGGCGGACGAAAAAGGAATTCGTGGGACGGACAAGATCAAGGTGATCAGTGCGCGCGGAACCTACATCGCAAAGGCCTTTGTCACTCGCCGTCTGAAGCCGATGATGATCGACGGCAAGAAGGTGTATCAGATCGGGTTGCCGATTCACCAGGGTTTCCGTGGTATCGGAGAGGATGAAGGCAGAAATGCGCGGACGCCGGCAAATTTACTGACGCCCGCTGTCACCGATCCGAATGCTCACACCCCCGAATCCAAGGGCTTCTTAGTGAAAGTCGAGAAGGCGTAGGGAGCGACCATGAGCCAGGCGGCAACAGAGCTAGTCCGAATCTCCGGTCACGCTGGCGTCGTCCCAGGCGCCGGCCTGAACCGTGAATTTCAGGTCTGCAAACTGGTCGACACGACGACGTGTATTGGCTGCAAAGCATGCGAAGTGGCCTGCCTGGAATGGAACGGTTACACGTTCACCGAAACCACCTTCGATAACACTTACCAGACGATGCCCGAGACGGCATGGAATTATTGGAACCTGATCAAGTTCAATGAGCACGAGCGCGCCGACGGCACCATGATGCTACTCATGCGTAAAGACCAGTGCATGCATTGCGCAGATCCGGGCTGCCTCGCAGCCTGTCCGGCAGACGCCGCCATCGTCCAATATGCCAATGGGATCGTCGATTTCCAGGAGGCAAATTGCATCGGTTGCGGGTATTGCATGACCGGCTGCCCGTTCAACATTCCGAAATTCGATCCGCCATCGCGCAAAGTCTTCAAGTGCACACTGTGTAACGACCGCGTGTCGGTGGGACTCGAACCAGCTTGCATCAAGGCTTGCCCTACGGGCTGCCTGCATTTTGGGACGAAGTCAGAAATGAAGGAATTGGCGGAGACTCGTGCTGAGCAACTTCGCACCAACTCCGGATTCCAGGATGCGGGAGTTTACGATCCGGCCGGCGTGGGCGGAACCCACGTGATCTACGTTCTGCACGATGTGAAGAATCCGGAGTTGTACGGTGGGCTCCCGACGGATCCGCACATTCCTCTATCGGTGCGGCTCTGGAAAGGACCGCTGAAATGGATTGGGAACTTTGGGATTATGTTCGGGGCGGTCGGCGTTTTCATTCATTATTTGCGATTCGGCCCTAAGGTGGTAAAGGAAGACGAGCAGGAGTCTCACGGAGGAAGCCAATGAGCAGCGAACCTTATCTCCTGCCAAATGGACGCGTCTTGCGCTATTCGTTTCGCGAGCGGCTCGTGCATTGGTTGGCAGGTGTCTCCTACGTGTACCTCCTGCTGACCGGTCTGGCCTTCTGGAGCCCCTGGCTCTTTTGGATCGCCGTCATCCTCGGTGGGGCAACGATTTCGCGCGAGTTACATCCTTGGTTCGGCCTCATGTTCATCGTCGGGGTCTCGCTGATGTACAGCATGTGGCACCGGCAGATGAAAGAAACACCTGCCGACAAGGCGTGGTGGGCGTCCATCGGCCATTACATTCGCAATGAAGACGATCAGATTCCTTCTGCCGGCCGCTTCAACCCTGGCCAGAAGTTGCTGTTCTGGGGCTTCTTTTGGAACGGCATCGTGCTTCTGCTTTCCGGGTTGATTCTGTGGTTCCCGCAGTACATTCCCTGGAATTTGCGTTTCCTGCGTCTCGCCGCCGTGTTTGTACATCCCGTGTGCGCGCTCGCTACCATCGCGCTTTTTATCATTCACGTCTATATGGGTACAGCGATGGAACGCGGTGCTTTTGGCTCCGTCATTCGCGGCGACGTGTCGCGTGCCTGGGCCAAGAAGCACCACGACACGTGGTATGAGCAACTCCTTCGCAACTCGGCTGCGCGAAAATGAACGACGCGAAGTGGGATCGCCGCATTCGCCGCGCCAACGAACTCGCCTCGTCTTACCCATGCTCGGCCGAAGGGCTGCGTTACTACGCTCGCGTTGCAACATTTCAGAAAGGCGTTTACGCTGAGATCCAGAAAGCTCTCGCGGATTCGCCGAGGATTGCCTCGGATCGCCCTCTGCGCGATGAATTGGATTTTTTTCTCCTTCTCCCGAAGCTTCCGGGATTTCTGTCGGTGATTCAGAAGATTGCGCCCGCGCCGCTTGCCCAGGCCGCCGCCACTTTGGCGATGAAGGGATCAGCGGCATGGCAGCACGCGATTGAAGACTTCTGGTATAGAGATTCAGATTTAGCTGCGGGCCCGGATGACGCCGAACAAGTCCAGTCCAGGAATCAGTTCGCTGCAACTTATTTGGATCGCGTGCTCGCGTGGATTTTTCTCCAGCCGTATGCCGAATATCTAGCGGATCACCGCAAAGTCGCGATGGTGGACGGAACTCCATCAACGTGCCCGCTTTGCGGCGGCAAGCCCGCCGTCGGCGTATTGCGCAGTGAAGGTGACGGTGCGAAAAAGTCGCTGATTTGCATGCTTTGTGCGCATGAGTGGGCTTTTCGAAGAATTTATTGCCCGGCGTGCGGAGAAGAACGAGAACCGCAGATGGCATATTATTCGGCGCCCGAGATCGCGCACGTCCGCGTGGACGTCTGCGACACATGCCATACCTATCTGAAGAGTATAGATTTTACGAAAACTGGGCTGGCAGTTGCCGTTGTCGATGAGCTGGCATCAATACCTTTGGATCTGTGGGCGCGCGAACATGGGTACGAGAAACTACAAATCAACCTATTAGGAACTTGACCAGATGTTCTGGAAGAACTTCAGCAGCGAGAGTTAGCGCCGACCGTCTCAAACCTCGAGGGGTTTAGGATGCAGCTTCCGTTCAAACCTGTCCTTCATCAAAACTCCGTGGAATCCTAGAATGAATGACTTGCCGCTGCTTGGGTTTCGTGCCGTCTATAGAATGTCGGCCATGTCCTCCTCGCTCCGGCACCTCATCGGTTGGATTATCAGCGCCTCCTGCTCGCGCCAGGATCTAGTCCTCGAGAACCTCGCCCTGCGCCAACAGCTCCGCGCGCTACACGCAAAGCGACCGCTCCGGCCATTTTTCGACAACTAACAGATTGCTTCCGGTCCACCCACTGTTCGGGTCTGGCCATTTGCAGCCACAACGGCGTTTGTCGCGACCGATCAGGAAGACCATCAGATTTCCCCCGTCAATAGACTTCTTCGGTTTTCGTGAGCCCATCGGACGCCCGTTTCCGCGGCAGCATTCCGCGCAGGCGGCTGCAATGGCGAGGGTTGCCACGAGCCTGGTTCAGATCAAATAAACCGCCTTACTCTGTGGCTCTCTAAGCCTCTTGGTGCCGATCGCAGTCATTGATTTTTCTTTCTTGACAGGCCCGAGCAGCCGGTCGTAACCTTCCGCAATTCTAGTAATGTTGCTACTGGGGCTTCTTAGTTCAAAGACGAACAGGTGACGCCATGACTGGAAGGCACCCGATGTCCTCTGCCCGGTGGAGTGTATCCGCTCTGTACCTTTGTATCGCACGCTTCGTCCTTTCTGCGATGAGTTGCGTGGGCCTTTTATTGCTCACCAACGCCGCGTGGGGCCAGTCCACGACATCTGTGCGCGGCACAGTCACTGATCCGAACGGGAACGCAATCGGCGGCGCCAACCTGGTTCTCTCGCAGGCTGAATCCAAGACGGAACGCACCACGACCACGGGGGATCAGGGGGAATACCAGTTCCTTCTGATTCCGCCCGGGACATATTCGCTCACGATCAAGGCCGCCGGCTTCCGCAGCTATGAACAGAAAGGCTTGGCGCTGCTTGTGAATACGCCGGCTACCGCCAATGTGCAACTGAAAGTCGGCGCGGCAGGGGAAGTGGTTACGGTCACATCGGAGATTCCGGCCATAAACCTAGTGGATGCTTCGCTAGGAAATTCCTTCGACGAACGACAAGTGCGTCAGATTCCATTGGAGGGCCGAAACGTTCCCGATCTTCTGAGCTTGCAGGCCGGAGTCACATATACGGGCAGGAATATCGACGATGATCCCGTTCTGAAGGACCAGGACACCCGCAATGGGGCGGTGAATGGGGCACGGAGCGATCAGAGCAACATCACGCTCGACGGTGTGGACGTTAACGATCAAGCGAATGGCTATGCCTTTAAATCGGTCTTGCCGATCACGCAGGACTCCGTTCAAGAATTCCGAGTCACTACCACGAATTACGGTGCTGATCAGGGGCAGGGCTCGGGTGCCCAAGTGGCGCTGGTAACGAAGAGCGGGGCGAATGCGCTGCACGGCGCACTCTACGAATATTTGCGCAACACGATTACCAGCGCCAATGATTACCTGGTGAAGCAATCACAGTTGAACATCGGCCTCCCGAACAAGCCTTTGCAACTAAATCGCAATATTTTCGGGGTGTCGGTCGGCGGGCCTCTTCGCAAGGACAAGCTGTTCTTCTTCATCAACTATGAAGGGACCCGCAAGCGGGAGGAGGAACGCGCGGAACGCGTAATTCCCACGCCATCTCTATGCCAGGGGATCTTTCAGTATGTAAACGCAGGCGGCGGGACAACTGTGTGGAACAAGGATCAGCTCCAGCTTCTTGATCCCAAGGGCATTGGGATCGATCCTGCCATGCTCGACCTGACCAACCACACCGGGTATCTCGACCAGACCTTCTGCACCGGCAAGACCGTGACCAACGATCCTTTCGCCGGAGATGGTCTCAACTACGCCGGCTTCGTTTTCCGCGCTCCGACCAGCGAAGACAACGATGCTTTCATTGCGCGCCTGGATTACCAACTCACCTCGGACGGTAAGCACACACTTTTTTGGCGCGGTTCACTGCAAGATTTCCGCAACCATGGAGCCCCTTTCTTGCCCAGCGATCCTCCGCAGCAAACCATCGTTGACTACAGCAAGGGATTTGCCTTTGGTTACGTTTCGATTCTCAGTCCCAACCTCACCAATTCCTTCCATTGGGGATTCACGCGGCAGAGTTTTGGGCTCATTGGCAACACGGACCAGCAATGGAATGAATTCCTGGGCCTGGATCAAGGCGTCAGCTTCAGCCACAGCTTTCAGGTGCCGCTGCACAACCTGGTGGACGATGTTTCGTGGACTAAGGGAACCCATAGCTTCCAGTTCGGCACCGCGATCGGAATCGCTCGCGATCCCCGGACCAGTTACCTTCACTCCAACACGATCGGACTGGGCACCACTAACTGGACCTCTCCCATCGGTTTTGCAGGCACCACCAGCACGCTCGACCCGACCAACACCGCCGGGCATCCAGGCATTGTCGGTCCTGAGCCTCAGACCGCCACGCAATACGACCGTCCCCTGCTGGCCCTGTACGGCATGATCTCGGACGTGGTCGCCAACTACAACCTGGACAAGGGCGGCAATGCTCAACTGCAAGGCGCTCCGCTCAACCGGCGGTATGGGCTGGACTGGTACGAGTTTTACGGGCAGGACACATGGCGCGTGAAACCGAATCTTACTGTAACGTACGGATTGCGCTGGTCTTTCTTTCCCGCGCCCTGGGAGACCAACGGGTACCAGACCTTCCCAACTTTCGGCTTGGGAACTCAGTTCAATCAGAACGTGAAGAATATGAACCAGGGGATCGGCTACGGCGGAATGGGGCCGATCGAGTTCAACCTGGGTCGCGGACCGGGCTTCTATCCGCTCGAAAAAACCGATATGTCGCCGCGCATCTCGATCGCCTATTCGCCGCGTCCGGCGGGCGGAGTGCTCAAGAAGCTTTTTGGCGAGAACGACAAAACTGTGTTGCGGCTGGGGCTCGGTCGGGTTTACGACCGCGCGGGCTTCGCCCTACTGAATAGCTTTGACCAGGTCGGCGCGGCTGGTTTGTCCACAACGATTCAGAACGCCTGCTGCACGTTTGGCGTGACCAGCGCCGAGGATCTGCCGCGGATCACCGGCATCCACAATATCCCGCAGTACAATATCAATGGCGTTCCCTTCTTGCTGCCGCCACCCTCGACGAAACCGCCTTGGCCACAGATACCTGCCACTAACGCCCAAGCAAACTTGTGGGGGGTTGACAACACAATGAAGACTCCTCATGCCTACACCGCCGATTTTTCCATTGGTCGAGAGCTGCCGAAACGATTCTCGCTGCAACTGTCGTATGTTGGCCGCTTTGGGCGCCGGCTGCTCACGCAGCGCGACCTCGCTCAACCGCTGGATATCGTGGACCCGAAGACCGGAATCGATTACTACACAGCGGCGTCCGCCATCTCGAATCTGGCGAGACAGTTTGCCCTGGCCAACAACGGCGGGCAACCGACGAATTATTATCAGGGGTTCCCGACGATGGCGCAGATTGGCAGCGTCACCTCCGCCGGACTGGGCAAAACGGCCCAGTACTGGATTGACATGATTCAGCCGCTCCGGCCGGGTGCGTCTTACTACACCGACACTTTTGGTACCGGTCTGGTTCCGACGCCCAATCCCACTGACAGTTTGATTCAGGAAGTCTTCAACATGTATTACAACCCGGGACTTTCCGTGATCGGCGACGAAATTGTGGGGTTGGCAGACATTGACTCCTACGGCGGGCTCGGGGACAACATCGGCTCCGGCTCTTACTATTTCAACGGTCCTGCCGGCTTGCTGCGCAACAACTCCGGACAGTTCTTGAACAACCAGGCGTTCTCGATGTATGGCTGGAGTTCCATCGGCAGTTCGACTTACCACGCGCTGCAGGCCAACTTGAGAAAACAGGTCAGTCACGGCGTTCAGTTCGACCTGAACTATACCTACTCCAAGTCGCTCGATATAACCTCTGCAGCGTCTCGCGTCGGCTTTGCGGTGTATGGCTATCAGAACATCGGGTTGGTCGGCACGCGCCTGGCCAATGCATTTTCTCCGCGGCTGGCTCGCGCACCTTCTGACTTCGATCTCACTCATCAGCTCAACCTCGATTGGGTCGCCGACCTCCCCTTCGGCAAAGGACGGGCCATTGCCACAAATGCCAGCGGAGTGTTGGACGCTTTCATCGGCAACTGGCAACTTTCCGGCATCGCCCGCTGGACCAGCGGATTTCCTTTCAGCGTGGATGGAGGCCAGCGCTGGCCCACGGACTGGTTCCTCACTGCGGTCACGCAGATGACCACTAGACCGAAAACGGGCACGTTCAAAGGCAACGGCACGGTTAATGTTTTCGCCGATCCGGCTGCAGCACAGCAGGACTTCACCTCGCCACTTCCCGGCCAGGTCGGCTCGCGCAACGTCCTGCGAGGCGACGGCTACGCCGGTTTGGACATGAGCTTGGCCAAGAACTGGAAGATGCCCTACAACGAAGCTCACAGGGTCCAATTCCGCTGGGAAGTGTTCAACGTCCCCAACCTGACACGGTTTAACGCGCAAAGCATCGGGTCGTCGTCTCTGCTCACGTCGCTGACGCAGCAGCCGAACAGTTTCGGCGCCTACACGAGTTTGCTGACGCAACCGCGCGTAATGCAGTTCGCGCTGCGCTACGAGTTCTAATCGAAGTAGCGAATACGGTCGATAAAGGCGCTGACGTCTACGGACGTCTGGCGGAATCGAAGACGTCTGGAACATTTACGGGCAGATCGGAACTGCAGTTGGAGTTAACCGGGGTGGTGGTGAATGGGCAGACGGTGCCTATGGTGACGGGAGAGTACGAATTGAGCGGCAAGTCACGCGGCGCGAGCACGGCAAAAAGAACGATTGGCGGAGCGGCGGTGGGATCAATCGTTGGTGCCATCGCCGGCGGCGGCAAGGGTGCTGCGATCGGAGCAGGTGCCGGCGGGGGACTCGGTGCAGGCTCAGAAATAATTACCAAGGGAGACCAGGTGAAGATTCCGAGCGAAACCCTAATCGAGTTCACCTTGCAGCAAGAGGTTTTGATACCCAGACCACGGCCCTAGCAAGCAGGAGCCCAAAACCTAACGAGAAGACTATTTCATCCTTGAGTCATCGGCCGCAAACCATGGGAGTGATACATGCGTAAGTTAATTTGTGTGATCTTTTCCAGAACGATATGAAGAACACAGGGAGTGGTGAATTTCAGATCCAGTATTACGCGACCAACAACGTATTCAAGAACAATATCGTTTACGCCACGTCACAGGGAATATTCATCAACAACTGCACCGCCAGCGAACCCGACCCGGCGGACGTGGATTACAATCTCCACTACTCGTCGTTGGGCTCGTCAGCGGCTGACTTTCTCTGGAATGGCACAAACCTCACGGGTTTCTCGACGTATCAATCTGCGACCGGCAAAGATAGTCACTTGCAATATTTGGATCCCCTGTTCCTGAGTTTGACTACACCCGATCTGCACGTCCAGCGAACTTCGCCCTCGGTCAACGCGGGTATCAACCAGGGGCCGGCGGTCGTAGGCGCGTTGGACATCGGCGGCAATCTGCGAGTGCAGGCAAACAATATCGACATTGGCGCCTAAGAGCAATAGCGTTGGGAGACTGAGAAGACGAAGCTGGGTCAGCAAAGGCGGGGCGCATGGGCATCATCAGCTCCAGAGACGGACAGCCTTCCACTCGCATGCCTTGCAGGCGGTTACATCATGAAAGCTGGATCGTCATCCGACTCCAACGCCGGATCGCTGTTCTCCTCTGTCCTCCGCGTGGGACTGGGTACGTCGAGGCGCAGGTCGACCGCAACTTCATCGATGATGTCCGGCGGCACCCTGGTTAGTTGTCTTAAGAAAGCAGTGGTCAAGGCGTTTTCGCAGACTGTATTGATCAGTCGTGCGATGCCCCGGGAGTGACAATAGATTCTTTCGATCGCTTCATCGGCGAAAAGCTCGCGCCCATCCACGTTGGTGCCCGCAAGATGCAGCCGGTGCCTTATATAGCCGCTTGTCTCTTTCAAGTCCAATGGTTCAAGCTGTGATCGCATTGCTATCCTTTGTTTCAATTGCCTCAACTCAAGCGAATCCAGCTTCTCGTCCAGTTCGGAATGCCCCACAAGTAATATCTGGAGCAATTTTTCTTCTGCCGTCTCCAGATTTGTCAGGAGTCTGGTCTCTTCGAGAGCTTCTGTCGATAGATCGTGGGCCTCGTCCACTACAATCACAGTCGTTAGTCGTTGCTGATGACGGGCCACAATATATTTGCTGAGTTCATGGAGAACTTGCCCCTTGGTTTTGCTCCACGCGTCTAGGCCGAAATCGGCAGCAACGTACTGCAGGAACTCCAGCGACGACAAGCGGCTGTTGAAGACATATGCGTAACCGATGTCACTATGTTTGAGTAATCGTAAAAGGCAACAGATTAGTAAAGTCTTACCTGTACCAGCCTCGCCTGTCAGCACGCCAATTCCCTTCCGCCGGCGTACACAACTGCAAAGTGCAGCAAGAGCCTCCCTGTGTCCCTTTGTAGAAAACAGAAAAGAAGGATCGGGAGTAATCTCGAAGGGATTACGCCAAAATTTGTAAAAGGCGTTATACATGCCTAGCTAACTCAGTGCACATCGCGTGAAGACTATCCCCAGGATCCGGTCGAACCCTACAGAGAGCCCTCCTTGGGTTGGAAGCCATCTGGTCAGCGGGAAATGCCTTCCAGGCCGCACGCCTGGACACCCGCTGGTCTCGCCGTACCGGAAGGGATATGGTGCCCCGGCTTTGCATGGCTCTCACTGTCGTCTCTTGGAGTCTGAAGTCCATAATTGGTGTACGTGGTAGATGCGGAGATCCTCGTTCTCAAAAAACACATCCGTGTCCGGGTGGCCTTGGCGGTATTTCTCGCACAGTCGCAGCGCTGCTGCCTCCAAGCTGGCCCGCCCTCCAGGCGAACGATAATTCCGGTACGTAGGATCTGTCAGCACTGAAAAAGAGACTATCTCAGGCTCGTGGGCAAAAATCTGAAATGGTCTCTTCTCCACGTAGATGAACAAATCCTCCTGCTTCACCTCAAAGTGGAAGTCCGGGCTCGGGACCTGGCCCTGATATTTCTCGACAAATCCTGCCAGATCTTCATATGCTCCCAAGCCTATCGTTTCGGCCAACTGTTCCACTGGTGCAACCACAACCCACGTTTGGCGGGGGATTCTGGATGCGATTTCTTGGGCTGCGCGTGCGGCGGATTCATACTCAACGCATCGACCAACCAACCCTTGCGGCCGTAACCAAATGATCGCAACGCACACACAAGCTCCGAGAAGTAGTGTTTGTCCTGTTCCGCCGGCGCGGGCAAGTAGTTTGTTTTCTATCAGCGCCAGGAAGCAACCGACGAGAATAGCAGCAGCAACCGGCAAGATTGCGTGCATTTCATCGGCGCCGGTGACCCTGGTCGACAAAGTCAAGTAAGCCACAAAGCTGTAGCAAACCAACACAAAAGCCACCAGGCCCATCATCGGACGCAGCAGCACAACCCCGCCCACCGTCACCAGTATCAGCAGTAGCGATTGCGAAACAATGCCTGTCAACACCAGGCAACAGGCGAAATTCAGAAGCGAATCCCAACCCCTCTCGTCCCGGTACCAATCCGCGAGAAACATTAGAGCCAAAAGAAGGAACAGCAAGCCAAGTCCGAATTCCGTACTCGCTCGCATCAACGCCGGAGAGCCGCTGAGGAGGCTTTTGACTTTTTGTATCGCGGAAATTGCCATGACTGCGTGATTTCTCGCAGGTGGGAACGCAGCTGCTCCTAAGCAATACACTGCGGCGACAGGCGCAACACCAGCTCGGGCACATACATGAATAAGCAAGCCGGTGGCCACGACAACTAACAGCTCAACCACAGGCGATAGTACACGTGTGACCTGGACCGGATCCGCACCGCTGAGAAAAGATATGGTTGCAATCACCGCAGGAAATACGAACGGCCGGTTGGCGGGGTGGAGATTGAGCATTAATTCTCGCGCACGCAGTAGAAGGGAGTATTGCTCGGACTGATCGAACCGCAACTCTCGAACGGCATGCTCGCCGCGCAGAATAACAGTTGTTGTCAGAACGACGGCAAGGCACACGACCAGCAGTTCTCTGCCTTCTAAGCATTTCAGCCACCGATTAATGCGTAACTGCCAGGATGACCGAGCGGGCGCCAGCGGTTCTCTGCGGGCGAGGAGGCGCAAGCCAAATGATCGAGCTTCGATCTTGCGCATTATCTCGATCGCGGCTGCTTCCAAGTTCATTACCAAACCGCCATGCATCTTGGCCCGCCTTCGAAGCCAATCGATGGCCAATGCTCCCACAAAGACAAGAATAACTGTGAGTGCGTTAAGTAAACGCAAACTCGCCAGGAGAAGAGCCGCAATCGTCACGCAGAGCACTGTGCGGGCCCAGTTGCCGGCAATCTGCATGACCATGAAGGACTTCGCTCTTCCCGAAAAGAGATGTGCCGGAAACCAGAAAAACACCAGAATGAAGACGACTAAGATCCAACACGCTCTAAGCGCGCCCAGAGCAGCCATCAGGAAAGCTCACGAAATTGAATAATGATAGGCTGGGTTGAACAGAACTTCTCTCACCGCCGCATTACATTTCCAGAGAACGACAGCCGACCCGACGAGTAGCCCGGCGGCGGCAAACTGTACTCCCCACAAATGGCTGAGTCCGTACCCAGTCAGTCAAGGATCTGCAACATTTGGCCTCCTGTTATCCCGGTGAGAATTGTCTCTTCCTCACCGTTAACAAAATCTTTACATGATTGTCCCGATTCAAAATGACCTTGTTCCCGGCATTGCCTTTCGTCCGGGAATGGGTGACATTCAATCAAGCTAATAAACGGGGGGCGCCACAATGCCCAATTCTCTCCCGCAGCATCAGGCCGTCAAACGAAAGAGACTGTTGCTAGCAGGAGCTGGCCGATCTCGGCAGGACATCTCGACGTTACTGAACACGATGGGCTGGGCCTGTACGGCGGTCTCCCGCCCCGAAGACGTGCTCTCTGCGATCCTGGGAGACTCCTTTGACGCAGTTCTTCTCGATTTCAGTTGCGCGAGCGCAGAACGCATCGTTCTAGGAATCCGAGATATCGCGCCCAGCCTCTCGGACAAAATTGCGGTCATCAGCAGCGGAGCGGCGAATTCCGAAATATCCGAGCTCATCGAGCGTTACGACCTTGCTTTCCTTCCTC
>DATMOO010000267.1:0-5664 GCA_035568275.1 Candidatus Sulfotelmatobacter sp. | reverse complement strand
CGCCATTACCCAGGCGATCTGCGATTACCGCAAGACGCAAGGGATTACGGGCCCCCTGTACGTGGGGAAGGACACGCATGCCCTGTCCTCGCCTGCGCAATGTTCTGCGCTGGAAGTCCTCGCCGCGAATCATGTCGAGGTCATCATTCAAGAGAACGATGGCGTCACACCAACGCCGGTTATCTCACATGCCATTCTGGTGTACAACTGCACTCGACAAGTTGGTTTGGCGGACGGTATTGTCATCACGCCTTCCCACAATCCTCCCGAAGATGGTGGTTTCAAGTACAACCCGCCGAACGGCGGCCCTGCGGATACTGAGGTCACGCGTTGGATACAGGATCGGGCGAACGATCTGTTGCGTGCCGGCAATTGTGAAGTGAAACGAATTCCGTATGAGAAGGCAATCAAAGCACCTTCCACCCGCCAGCAAGATTTGGTGTTGCCCTACGTGCAAGATCTGAAGAATGTTGTCGACGTGGACTCGATTCGCAATGCGGGCCTCAGATTAGCTGTTGACCCGCTGGGTGGGGCCGCCCTCCGCTACTGGGAACCGATCAACTCCATCTACAGAATAGACATCACGGTCGTAAACCCCACGATGGATCCCACGTTTTCCTTCATGCCTGTCGATCATGACGGCAGGATTCGGATGGATTGCTCGAGCCCGTACGCGATGGCCAGGTTAGTCGGCCTGAAAGATCAGTACCAGGTGGCCTTCGCCAACGACCCCGACTCCGACCGTCATGGCATTGTGACACCAACGTCAGGTTTGATGAAACCGAACGACTTCCTGGCCGTAGCGATCCACTATCTGCTGACAAATCGGCCAGAGTGGAGCGCCAAATGCGCAGTCGGAAAAACGTTAGTAAGCAGCTGTATGATAGACCGTGTTGTAGAGAAACTCCGACGTCAGTTGTACGAAGTGCCTGTAGGCTTCAAGTGGTTTGTGTCCGGACTGATCGATAGTTCCATCTGTTTTGGCGGAGAAGAGAGTGCGGGTGCAAGCTTCCTGCGCCGCAACGGTGAGGTGTGGACGACAGACAAGGACGGACTGATTATGGATCTTCTTGCCGCAGAGATCACCGCTCGAACCGGAAAAGATCCCGCCCTGCATTACCGTGAACTGACCGCGGAGTTTGGAAGTCCTCTTTATACCCGCATCGATGCGCCGGCGTCGCCTGACCAAAAACGGAAACTGCAGAAGCTCTCAGCTGATTCGGTGAAAGAAACAGAATTAGCGGGGGAACCCATTGTTGCCAAGTTAACCAAAGCCCCGGGCAACCACGCTCCCATTGGCGGAGTGAAAGTGGTGGCGAAGTCTGGCTGGTTTGCCGCGCGGCCATCCGGCACCGAAAACGTCTACAAAATCTACGCTGAATCCTTCGAAAACCAGTCGCATCTGAATGTGATCATTCGCGAAGCACAAGAGTTCGTTAGCAACGCTCTCGGTCCGTCGTAAGCTCGGAGGAAACCATCATGGAAGTCAACGAAATGGCAGCAGAGGAATGCAAGGCGGTTCTTGAGCATGCTTCTCTGGGCCGGCTGGGCTGCTCGTATGAGAACCAGCCGTATGTGGTTCCCATTCATTTTGCCTGCGAAGACGGTTACCTGTACGTTTTCTCGACGTTTGGGCAGAAAGTGAAGTGGATGCGTGCCAATCCCAAAGTGTGTGTGCAAATGGACCAGGCACAGGATCAGGGCGAGTGGATCAGCGTCATTGTCAACGGAGAATATGAGGAATTACCCGGGCCGCAATACGCAGCCGAGCGTAAACATGCGAGTTTACTGCTGGCAAAACGCAGTCATTGGTGGCTTAACGCATTGGGTGAGCGGCAAATGAGAGTGGGCGATAAATCCATCGAGCCGCTCTTTTTTCGCATTCGCATCGAGTCGATGACGGGGTTGCGCGCTACTGAACAAAAAGGATGAGGCGCGGTTCACTCGTGCTACGGCCGATGGCCGCTCTCGGTCGGCGTTTGCCTGTTCCAGAACGGCTGTGAACTCATTGCTGCGTGCCGCCGCTCCCGAGCAGGCGATCGAAAGCGTTCTCATCCAGAACGATTAGGTCTCACTCATTGGGCCAAACAAGAGTCACGGCATTTTTCGTGGATACCAGAATTTTCGCCGCGTGCGTCCTTCCATCAATGCCCACATGGAGGCACTGCCCTAGGCAGGGCACGCCGAATTCGTTGGCTCCTCTGAAATAAGCGAATGAAATAAGCGAGATTAATGCCTTTAAGCGGACATCTCGATTGGCAATCCATCTGCTCTTCCTCAGTGTCCAGGTACGTAAATCGCTGGAATTGGGGAGAGCGACGTGGGTGCTGGTAACTCAGTGATGGAATGTGCGCTGCTAGAGGTCCCGCAGACGCACAAACCGAAGAAGGCGAACAGGTGGAAGAGAGTCCTCAAGCAGGCGCGCAGTATCGCGCCCAGACTAAAGTCTCTCATTCAGCTCTCTCTTCGATTTTTCGCAGCTCTGCTCGGCCTTGGTTTACTCGGCTACCTGGTGTTTCGAGCCGGCCCGGGGGTCGTGTGGAAACAACTCGAGGCCGTCGGCTGGGGCCTCGCTCTGATCGTCATTCTGGGAGGGTTCTCTCAGTTCATCAAGACTTGCGCCTGGAGACAGGCGTTTACATGCAATATCAGTGGACTTTCCTGGTCCCGCAGTTTCGTCGCGCAGTTGGTCTCTGACGCTTTTGGACAATTTGGTGTCGCTGGAAAGGTACTTGGCGAGGGGATGCGCATATCGCTGTTGGGTTCCACAGTCCCGGTATCGAGTGGACTCTCAGCGGGCGCCATTGACGGGGGATTGCATACCTTCAGCGCCGTAGTGGTCACGGTTTTGGGCATCGTAGCCACTCTAATGCTTGCCCCTGTTTCTGTTAGATGGCGAGTGTATGCAGTTCTGCTCATCGCAGGGCTGACGTCAGTGGTGATCTTAGCGGCTGTGGCGCTAGCACACCGCTGGCCCTTGATGGGAAACGCAATTCGAGCGATTGGGCGATTTCCGCGGCTTCATACATGGGTCAGCAGCAAAGAGCCGATCATCGACTCGGCCGAACACAACCTCCTCTTTTTTCATAGCGAAGCGCCAGCCGCGTTCTGGGCAACATTGATGTTCAATCTCCTGTGGCACATGCTGGCGGTCCTGGAGGTCTACATCATCCTGCGGTTTATGGGAGCGGGATTCACTCTGGGTGGCGCTTTCATCGTGGAAGGTCTAACGAAGGTGATCAACCTCGTGGGTGCGCTGAATCCGGGCAACTTCGGTACCTATGAAGGTGGGAGTATGCTCATCGCAAAGATGTTCGGTGTGACCAGCACCACAGGATTAACGCTGGCATTGTGCCGCCGTGCGCGCACCGTTTTCTGGTCAGGGGTGGGGGCGCTGTGCATGGTCGTGATGAAGAGGACCGAGGCGCCGGGGAAAATAGCGCCGCAGCTAGATCCGGCGGTAGAGCCGACCCACGGCGAACAGGGCTCCCGCGAATACTCCACTGCACCGTAACAAAATGATTCTCGATTCGATGCGGTTCCGTGACCAGATGAGGTCCGCATGCCCGTTACCGGGCACGATATGGTCGTGCGGGACCAGGGTATATTGCCGAACCACCACATAAGAAAAGATCTGGTTCTGAGATGAGTTCGGCAAGTGGCGTGCCTACATCATCCGGTGCAAGTGCTCTGCTGTCCTTTCAAGGAGCCGTTCGCACAGTTTGTCGAGCGCACAGCGCCGCTGCGCCCGCGAATGACACGAAGCAAGCGGCTCAGGAGTTCAGTCAATGATGAAGAATTCTGCGTTACTCGTGGTTACGTTTGCGATGCTTGCATTTTGCTCTGTCGGTCGTGCTCAAGATCAGGAGCCCGCCATCGACTCCACCATCGCAGTAGTGAGGGCCAATATGAAGGCAGACAGGACTACCCTCATCACAACAGGAATGAATTTCAACGACAAAGACGGCGCGGCATTCTGGCCGATCTACCAGCAATACGAGTACGAACGGTCGAGGGTGGATGATCGCCGCGCTGCCGTTATAAAGCAGTACACCCAGAAGTACCCGAACCTGAGCGACGCCGAGGCCAAAGCGATGGCAGAGCAAATGCTGGACTGCGAATCTCGTCTGGCTGGGTTGAAGAAGAAGTATTACAAGAAGTTCAACAAGGTGCTTCCGGCCCTTACAGTGACGAAGTTCTTTCAGTTGGATCGTCGCATCGACTTGCTGATGGATATGAATGTGGAAGTGTCACTTCCTCCGCTCACGCAGGCACAATACACCGTGCCGGGAAGTAACGCGGCAGAACCTCCTCAGCAATGAGGCGCGCTGCTCTTCGACCGCGATTTCATAGGGAGTACTCGATGTTCAGCATCATGAAGCGGATTGTGATCGTCGGTGCAATGCTAATGTCGGCAGTCATGACACCGGCGCAGACGCCGGTCCAGAGAGAAACGCTCTCGGTGCAAGGCTACCAGGGCCAAGCGGCAGTCATTCGAAGCCATGGGGGCGTGTTCGTAGACGTGCAGGACCTGGCGCGAATCACAAGAGGCTCTCTCAGCTTTGAGGAGGACCGAATCATTCTGACGCTCGCCCTACATGACGCTTCCGAACCGGCCCGCGAGACCGCTCGCAAATCCGGCTTTTCACCGGCGTTCACGCGGGCAGCGATCGAGGCAATGGCCTCGATAAGAGAATGGGGTGGGACGTTGCAGGTGGTCGTGGAGAATGGGTATCCCGTGGGAAAGGCTATGGCGGGAAACTCAATTCGGGCATACGAAGGTCGAGCTGCGGATAGCATTGCTTTAGCTACGGCGGCAGCCTCGACCGAGTCTGACCACCGCGGGCTCGAGTTGCTCACGAACGAGTTCAACAATTTGCGGGCCTGGGCCGATAGCTTCGTCGATGCCCGGAATGAAATGAGGGCCGTAAACTTAACTACTTCTGAACATCCACTAAAGGACGATGACGAAGCTCAGAAGATGATGCATTGCGGTCAATTTCTGGCGCAAATGTTTGCCGGCGGTACCTTTGAGGACGACGCGGCGTGTCATTAGAGTCTTAAACCAGTGAACATCCGATTTCGCGAATCGAATACCTCCAACGACCGCGCCTCCGACGCACGGTCACTTCTAGGGGCCGGATCCAAACCACATCGCACGTGGGCAGGAAAAGAAGGGCTCCCCTTGCCTCTCGGAGCTAGTTGGGTCGAGGACGAGAAGGCATTCAATTTTGCCGTTTACGCTGAACATGCCGAGACTGTGACGCTGTTGTTTTATTCAGCTCAGGATTTAGTGCAGCCGATCCTAACATTCCAGTTCGACTGTCTGCGTAACAAGTCAGGGCGCATCTGGCATTGCAGAATCCCGCTCAATCAAATGTGTAATGCACGTTATTATGCGTACTCGGTTTCAGGGCCTACGGTTGCAGGGCTGCCTCGGTTTGACCCCGAAAAGGTTCTGCTCGATCCCTATGCGAAAGGTGTTTTCTTCCCGCCGACATTCGACCGCAAGCTGGCCATGGCGCCAGGCCCAAATGCCGGAAAGTCGTCGTTGGGGATTTTGCCCAGGCAAGATATTGCTTTTGATTGGGGAGAAGATGTTTCGCCTCGACCTGAGGCGGACGCGATCATCTACGAACTTCACGTCAAGGGGTTTACCAACAA